>NZ_JABAFB010000006.1:0-377260 GCF_012843405.1 Rhodococcus sp. BL-253-APC-6A1W | reverse complement strand
TGCCGACGAGATCATCCGCTGGGCCACGCCGGTTACGTCCTTCCAGCGCACCGCACTCGAGGACACCGAACTCGGCGGGCAGGCGATCCGCAAGGGCGACCGCGTCGTGATGCTGTACGCGTCGGCGAACAACGACGAAGAAGTCTTCGAGAAGCCGCGTGAGTTCGACATTCTGCGCGACCCGAATCCGCATCTGGCGTTCGGCGGCACAGGTGCGCACTACTGCCTCGGCGCGAACCTCGCGCGCATGGAGGTCGATCTGATCTTCGGAGCGATCGCCGACCACATCCCCGACATCACGAAGATCGGTGATCCGCGTCGCCTGCGGTCCGGGTGGCTCAACGGAATCAAGGACTTCGAGGTGGACTACAAGACGTCGGGTGGATGCCCGGTGAAGCACTGACACACGGCAGTACCGCGGTCCCCCGCACCTTCGGGTGCGGGGGACCGCGTCGTTCGCGACACCTGCGGGATGGTCAGGGCGCGGCGGTCGGAGACGGGAATGTCCGGCGGCCGTCGCGTGTTCAGGGCTCGAGCCGGCGCAGATCGTCCACCGTGTCGACGTCTCCGGCATCCGCGAGGGTGGTGCAGTCCAGACGCCGTACCCGGTCGCGGTGGTGCGCAAGGTAACTGCGGGCGCCCTCGTCCGCGGTGGCCTGCCGGGCCGCTGCGACCGCGTCGGCACGGTCGAACACGACCGGATGACCGGGCCGGTCGTCGAACACCGGCAGCGTCACCGTTCCGCCGTGGTGTTCGCCCAGTACGTGCCGGACCAGTTCGGCGGTGATGCCGGGGAAGTCCACGACGGTGAGCGCCACCGTGGCGTGACCGCCAGCAGCGTCGACGCCGCGGCGCAGCGACGTCGACATCCCGGTGCTCCACTCCGGATTGACCACCACGGTGCTATCCGGCGGACACGCCGCGGCGACCTCGTCGGCGTACGCACCGAGCACCACGATCACCTCGTCGCACCCGCCGTCGGCGAGCGCGGTGGTCACGGTATGCAGCAGGGGACGGCCGCGGTGGGGCAGGAGCGCTTTCGCGCGCCCACCCAATCGCGAGCCGTCCCCTGCTGCGAGAACGATTCCGGCGGTGCTCATCCCCCGACTCTACGAGGGACCGGCCCTACGGGGCCGGACGTACCGTCTTCATGGCTCGGTCCATCTCCCAGAACGCCCGCAGCGACACGATCTTGCCGTCGCCGTTCACCCGGTAGACGAAGGCCCCCTCGGCATCGATGATGTTCCCGGCCATCGTGGTGCGAATGGTGCCGATATTGACGCACTCGTCACCGCACACCAGCACGTCGTCGATGAGGAACTCGAGCTTGTCGGTGTTGGCGATCGTCATGTCGTAGAACGCGGCGATGGCATCGCGGCCCGTGTGCCCCTTGCCTTCCGGGTCGAATCCCGACGGCCCCACCGGGTCTTCGACGCACGCGTCGTCTGCGAAGACCGCGAGCCACTCGTCCTTGCGTTTGCCGCTGGCTGCCGTTTGCGACGCGCGCGCCGCCACCCGTGCGGGGTGTTCCTCGCTCATGCCGCATCCTTTCCGTGGATGTACTTGTCTGCGAACTTCCGCAGCGATTCCTGTTTCGCCTCGAGGGGGGAGTCGAACCCGTGGCCGTCGAAGATCCACGGCACCACGATGATGTCGGTGACGCCCGCATCGGCCAGCTCGGCGTAACCGGACGAACCGAACCGATCGACACACACAGCCTGGATCTCGAACGGCACGTCGGACCGCCCGTATTCGTCGCGCAGGACCCGCAGCCGGTCGATGACCGCCACCAGGTCGTCGAACCCGATCATGGCCGACGTCCAGCCGTCACCGACCCGTGCGGCACGACGCAGCGCGATATCGGTGTGCCCACCCACGTAGAGCGGCACCGGGGTACTGGGAGCCGGACTCATCTGAAGCCGGTCGAATTCGAAGAACTCGCCGTGATGCTCGACCATGCCGCCACCGAGAATCAGCTTGAGCACATCGATCATTTCGTCGACGCGCTTGCCGCGCCGGGCATATGGGACGCCGCACCACTCGAATTCTTCCGGTGCCCAGCCGATGCCGACTCCGAGACCGAACCGGTCTCCCGTCAGATTCGCGACGGAGCCGACTTGGCGAGCCAGCAGAACAGGGTTGCGCGACCCCAACTTCAACACCTGGGTATAGAACCGGATGGTCGAGGTCGCCGCGCCCATCGCGGCGGCGGCGATCAGCGGATCCACCCACGGTGTGTCTGCCGTCCACATCCGGGACCCGTCCGGGGTGTACGGATAGTCGACGGTCTGCTTCTCCATGAAGAACAGTGAGTCGGGAAGGGCGATCGACGAGAACCCGCACTCCTCGGCGGTGCGCGCGATACCGCTCAACTGATCGAGCGGCGTCATCGCGACCCCGACGGTGAAATCCACCATGTGACGCTCCTAGTTCGTCGGTCGATCGGAAGAAACCACCCACATCGAGAAGTACTGCGAACCACCGCCGTAGGCGTGACCGAGTGCTTTGCGGGCACCGTCGACCTGGTGGTCGCCGGCCTTGCCCATGACCTGGATCGCGGCCTCGGCGAAGCGGATCATGCCGGACGCGCCGATGGGATTGGAGCACAGGACCCCGCCGGACATGTTGATCGGCAGTTGTCCCCCGATCGCGGTTTCGCCGGACTCGGTCAGCTTCCAGCCCGATCCCTGCGGAGTGAATCCGAGGTTCTCGAGCCACATCGGCTCGAACCAGGAAAAGGGGACGTAGATTTCGGCGCAGTCGATTTCGGTGAGCGGATCGGTGATGCCCGCCTGCTTCCACAATGCTGCTGCCGCGTCCCGGCCGGCCTGGGGGTCGACCTGGTCGCGGCCCGCGTACGTCGTGGGTTCGGTCCGCATCGCGGTGGCGTGGATCCACGCCACCGGGCGCCCGGCGGCCTCTGCCGCGGCGGCGCTGTCGGAGTCACCGATCACCACGGCACACGCGCCGTCCGACGACGGGCAGGTTTCGTCGTAGCGGATGGGGTCCCACAGCATCTGCGATGCCTGAACCTTCTCCAGGGTGATGTCCGGCTGCCTGAGGTGTGCGTACGGGTTCTTCGCACCGTTGAGCCGGTCTTTGACCGCCACCATCGCGCCCACGTGCTCCGGGGCGCCGGACCTGCGGATGTAGGAGCGGACGTGCGGGGCGAAGTAGCCGCCCGCGCCCGCACCGACCGGCATCGTGAACGGCACCGGTGTCGACAGCGCCCACATCGCGTTGGATTCGGACTGCTTCTCCCACGCCACGGCGAGGACTCGGCGGTGGACGCCTGACTGCACCATGCTCGCCGCGACGTTGGCGGTGGATCCTCCCACCGATCCCGCCGTGTGTACGCGCAGCATCGGTTTGCCGGTGGCGCCGATCGCATCGACCATCGACAACTCGGGCATCATGACGCCCTCGAACAGGTCGGGTGCCTTGCCGATGATGACGGCGTCGATGTCGTCCCAGCCCACCTGGGCGTCGAGCATGGCGCGGTCGATCGCCTCGCGCACCAGGCCGGACATCGATACGTCGTGACGCTTGGCGACGTAATGGGTCTGCCCGGTGCCCAGGACAGCTGCGGGTTGCTTGGCCATCAGTTACGTCCCTCCAGGACAGCTACCAGATTCTGTTGCAGCAGTGCGCCACTCGTCGCGTGGGCCAGCGCGCGACCCGCTGTCCCGTTCATGATCGCTTGTGCGGCGTAACCGATTCGCTCGAGGCCGCCGGAGAACATCGCGTTGCCGCTGAGCGGACCGCCCGACGGATTGACGGCGGTGTCGTCGCCGAGTCCGATCTCCTCGCGCAGGATGAGTTCCTGATGGGTGAACGGGGCGTGCAGTTCGGCGACGTCGAACGCGGTGTCGCCGCCCGTCACGGCGCGTGCCGCGGCACGCGCGGACGGCGCGGTGGTGAGGTCGGCGGCGCCGAAGTTCGGCGAGTCGATCCGATGCTCGATTCCGGTGATCCAGGCGGGGTTCTCGCACAGTTCGCGTGCGCGGTCTCCTGTGGCCAGAACGATTGCGGCGGCGCCGTCGGTGACGGGAGCGCAGTCGTGCTTCCGGAGCGGGTCGGCGATGTACGGGCGGGACAGGAGTTCGTCGATGTCGAGGTCGCCGGAGAGCTGGGCCTTCGGGTTGTTCTTCGCTGCGGCGAGAGAGCGCACGGCTACTTCGGCCATCTCCCGATCCGTCCACTTCCCGGATTCGAGACCCATCCGGGCCTGCAGGCCGGCGAGGGAGACGGAGTCGACGCCGAGCGGCGCGACGAGATACGGATCGAGTTGCAGCGACAGTGTCCGCCGCAGGGTGCCGGCCGACGACTTGCCGAAGCCGTAGACCAGTGCGGTGTCCACTTCGCCGGTGATGAGTTTGACCCACGCCTCGTAGAGCGCCCATGCGGCGTCCATCTCGACGTGTGACTCGTTGATGGGCGGGACGGCGCCGATGGCGTCGATGGCCGAGATGAACGAGAAGGCGCGCCCGGCCAGGTAATCCGAAGACCCGGAGCACCAGAAGCCGATATCGGACTTCGTGATGCCGAGCTTGTCGTAGAGCTCCTGGAAACAGGGGACGAGCATCTCGACACCGTTGGTGGTGCCGAATGTCTCGCGCACGTGGGGGGCGTGCGCGAAGCCGACGACTGCAATGTCTGTCATGGTGCTCGACGCTCCTAGAGGTGGTGTTTGAAGGTGTCGAACTCGGCGTCGGGCTCGCCGGTCGGGCGGAAGTATTCGATGTTGCGCAGTGTGTGGTCCCACTCTTCCCGCGGTCGCCACTTGGCCTCGACACGCATTCCCATGCGCACGTCGGTGGCCTCGCACTCGAGAATGAGGTGGAGGAACGGGATGTCGGCACCATCGAGCAGCACATATGCGGCGACGTAAGGAGGCTTGATCTGCTGGCCCATGAACGGCACGTTGACGATGCAGAACGTCGTGACGGTGCCCTTGTCGGGCAACTCGACCGGTTCCTTGGTGGGGACGCCGTCGGTGGGGCTCGCCCCGCGCGGCGGCACGTACACCTTCTCACCGGGACCCGTGCGGCCGCCGATGATCTTGCCTTCCTTCAATCCCCGGAGATACCAGGATTCTTCGGGTGACGCGCTGTGCCGGTAGTGCAGGTCGACGGGAGTGGTGATCATCGAGACGGGCTCACCGGGCTCGGACGGTGTGTCCGCGGTCGCTTCACCGGGCTCGAAGGCCGCGATGTCGTGGATTCCGCCGGTGCGTTCGGACGCCCAGCGGACCCGGACGCGCATGCCGGTGTCGATGTCGTCGGGGGAGGCGACGTCCACTGCGTGGAGCATCGAGGTGTCGGCACCGTCGAGGCGGATGAGAGCCCATGCGAAAGGCCGGTCGAAGGGCTGACCCGGCAACGGGTCCGCATTCCACGTCCAGCTGACGACGGTTCCCGTCAGGCCCACCTCGACGAAATCGGTGAGCGGTTCATGGGTGACGGGGTCGTATTCCGGGGGCGGGACGAAGATCCTGCCGTCGGATCCGCGCGCACCGACGATGCGACCGTCGCGCAGTCCGGTGACGAACGCGCCCACGGTCGGCCCGGTGGATCGTGTGTAGTCGAACTTCAGATTCAGCGGTGCATTCAGCGGTGGCTCGGCGACCGCACTCTTTCCCAGGCTCACAAGTTCGAGTAGAACAGGTTCTAGTGTTGCTGGCAAGGGTACCGTGTGATCTGCACCTTGCCGCGCTTGGTCCGACCCGAAAGGCGTGCAATGAAACTGGGACTGCAACTGGGATACTGGGGTGCGCAACCCCCGGGCAACGGACCGGAACTCGTTGCAGCAGCCGAAGCCGAGGGGTTCGATGCGGTGTTCGCAGCCGAGTCGTGGGGCTCGGATGCGTTCACCCCGCTCGCATGGTGGGGGTCGGCGACCGACCGGGTGCGGCTGGGTACCTCCGTCGTCCAGATCTCGGCGCGTACGCCGACCAGTTGCGCGATGCACGCGCTGACACTCGATCACCTCTCGGGCGGCCGGCACATCCTCGGTCTCGGTGTATCCGGTCCACAGGTGGTCGAGGGCTGGTACGGCGCGCCGTTCGAGAAGCCGCTCGCGCGAACCAGGGAGTACGTCTCGATCATCCGTCAGGTGCTGGCCCGTGAAGCGCCGGTCACGAGTCCGGGGCCGCACTACCCGCTCCCGTACACCGGAGCCGGAGCCACCGGACTCGGGAAACCGCTCAAGCCCATCACCCACCCGTTGCGTTCGGACATACCCATCTGGCTGGGCGCCGAGGGTCCCAAGAATGTCGCACTCACCGCGGAGATCGCCGACGGGTGGCTCGCCATCTACTACACGCCGCGGCTCGCACCGATGTACAACGAATGGCTCGACGAAGGGTTCGCCCGTGCCGGCGCACGTCGCACGCGCGAGGACTTCGAGATCGCCGCGACGTGCCAGGTGGTGGTGACCGACGACCGTGAGGGCACCGTCGCCGCGATGAAACCGGTGACGGCGTTGTATGTCGGAGGGATGGGAGCGCCCGAGCTGAACTTTCACGCGCAGGTGTACCGGCGCATGGGGTACGGCGACGTCGTCGACGAGGTCACCGAACTTTTCCGCGCCGGCCGCAAAGACGAAGCAGCCGCGGCGATTCCGGACGAGATGGTGACCGAGACGATGATCGTCGGTGACCTGGCAGAGGTGCGCGAGGGGGTGCGCAGGTGGGAGGACGCCGGCGTCACCATGTTGCTCGTCTCGTGCCGCGACGCCGCCCAGATCAAGGAGCTGGCCTCGGCCGTGCTGCAGTGACCGGGGCGGCTGTCGCGCACGCACCTCAGGACGAGTAGGCCGCCTTCAGCTTCCCCTTCACGAGCTTGCCCGTGGGAGTGCGGGGAAGCCGGTCGACGAAGTCCACCGACCTCGGCACCTTGAAGTGCGCGACCCGCTCTCGAACATACGAGAGCAGTTCCTCGGCGAGCTCCGGGGATTCGGTGGCATCCGGGGACAGTTCCACCACCGCCTTGACCTCCTCACCCATCTCCGGGTGGGGGACGCCGATGACGGCGACGTCGTCGATGGCGGGGTGAAGCGCGAGGACGTTCTCGATCTCCTGCGGATAGATGTTCACGCCGCCCGAGATGATGGTGAAGGACTTGCGGTCGGTCAGGTACAGGAACCCGTCCTCGTCGAGGTACCCGAGATCCCCCACCGTCGTCCACGTCGGATGCTCGGGATGCTGTGCGGTCGAGGTCTTCTCGGGATCGTTGTGGTAGGTGAAGGGCACGTGATCGGCTTCGAAGTAGATCGTTCCGATGTCGCCGGCCGACAGCACCGTGCCGGCGTCGTCGCAGATGTGGGCAGGGCCGATGACGCTCTTGCCCACCGAGCCGGGATGGTCGAGCCATTCCTGGCTGTTGATGAACGTGATGCCGTTCGCTTCGGTCGAGCTGTAGTACTCGTAGATCACGGGGCCGAGCCAGTCGATCATGGCGCGCTTGACGTCGGGTGGGCACGGCGCTGCGGCATGGATGAGTACCCGCAGGCTCGAGAGGTCGTGGCGGGCCCGGATCTGCGGGTCGAGTTTGAGCATGCGCACGAACATCGTCGGGACCATCTGCCCCGCGGTCACGGAGTACTCCTCGATGTGGCGCAGCGCGGTCTCGGGGTCGAACTTCGACGCGAGCACCACCGTGCCGCCGAGCGCGTGGACCGCCGCACCCCAGCGCAGGGGCGCGGCATGGTAGATCGGTGCGGGGGAGTAATAGACGTCGGCGTCGCTGATGCCGAACATGTACTGCGCCACCATCACCAGCGATTCACCCGGTTCGTCCACGCGGCGGTCGGGCAACGGCGGCTGGATCCCCTTGGGAAATCCGGTGGTGCCCGACGAGTAGAGCATGATCGCGCCGGACGGTTCCTCGTCGAGTCGTGGTCCGGCGCTCGCGATCGCATCCTCGTACGACTCGAAGCCGCGAACCGCGCCGCCGAAGGCGAGCCGGGCCGACCGGGCGGCAACCGTGTCTCCGACGTGTTCGGCCAGGTCGCCGAGAGTCGCCGAGACGACGAGCGCCTTCGCGCCGCTGTCCTCGACGATGTAGGCGACTTCACCGGCAGTGAGATGGCTGTTGACCGCCGTGATGTAGAGGCCCGAACGCAGTGCTGCCCAGAAGACCTCGAAGGCTTCGACCCGGTTGTCCGTGAGCAATGCGACGACGTCGCCCGGCCGGAGTCCCGCGTCGTGCAGTACCCGTGCCAATGCCGCCGAACGGTCGTCCAATTCGCGATAGGTCAGGCTGCGGTCGCTGTCGGCGAGAACGACAGCGATTTTGTCGGGTGTGTTGCGCGCGTGGACGCCGGGGTACATGGGGCTCCTTACCGCCTGCACGAACAGTGCAGGCCTGTGTCCTGGATCACAACGGAACGTAGCAGAGGCCGGGATGTCGGTGTGGTCCAGGTCTCACAGGCTCGTAAGGCCGCGCAGACGAGCGCGCCCGCGCACGAAGTTGTGCGCGGGCGCGTCGCCGGTTCGATGGGGAATCAGGCTCCGGTGAACTTCGGGGGCCGTTTCTCGGCGAAGGCACGGGGACCTTCTTTTGCGTCGGCACTCTTGAAGACCGCGGCACCGAGTTCGGCGTCGATCCGGAATGCCTCTTCCTCGTGGAGGCCCTCGGAATCGCGAATCGTGCGCAGGATGGCCTGGACGGCGACCGGACCGTTGTTCGCGATGGTCTCCGCGATCTCGAGTGCCTTGTCGAGTGCGGTGCCGTCGGGGACCACGTAACCGATGAGCCCGATCTCCTTGGCTTCGGGCGCCTTGATGTGCCGGCCGGTGAGCAGGATGTCCGCTGCGATCGTGTACGGAATCTGGCGGACGAGGCGCACGGCGGAACCGCCGAGGGGGAACAGTCCCCACTTCGCTTCGGAGACGCCGAATTTGGCGCTTTCGCCGGCGACCCGGATGTCGGTGCCCTGCAGGATTTCGGTGCCACCCGCGATGGCCGCGCCTTCGACTGCGGCAATGAGGGGCTTGGTCAGCCGGCGGCCTTTGAGGAGGGCGGGTAAGCGGGACAGGTCCCAGTCACCGCCCTCGAACTTGTCACCCGGTGCCGACTGGTTCATCGCCTTGAGGTCGGCGCCTGCGCAGAAAGCGCCGCCGGCACCGGTGAGGATCGCGACGCGGATCTCGGGATCGCTGTCGACTCGATCCCAGGCGTCGGACATGATCGCCATCATTTCGCCCGACAGCGCGTTGCGTGCCTCCGGCCGGTTGAGCGTCACGATGAGAACGTGACCGCGTTGCTCCACGAGGCAGTGGGGAGCGCGGGACGAAATGTCCGAATCGGCTGCGCCGGGGGCTGCGGGAGAGGACACTGGGGACTCCTGGCGGGTGTTGTGAAATAGGTCTCAGTAAAGTCTTGTCAATAACGGTAACACGTTCTACTTTTGTGGCGTGCCCCTTAACATCGCAGACCTCGTCGAGCACGCAATCGACCTCGTTCCCGACCGTGTCGCACTGGCCTCGGACGGCAGGGAGGTCACCTACGGACAATTGGAGGAACGAGCCAACCGACTCGCCAACTACCTGACCGAACAGGGTGTCCAGCCCGGTGACAAAGTCGGGATCTACTCCCGCAACACCATCGAGGCCGTCGAGGCGATGGTCGCGGTGTTCAAGATCCGGGCCGTCATGGTCAACATCAATTACCGGTATGTCGAGAACGAGTTGCAGTACTTGTTCGACAATTCCGATACGGTCGCCCTCATTCACGAGCGCCGGTACTCGGACAAGGTCGCCAACGTTCTGCCGTCCACGCCGCTGGTCCAGACCGTCGTGGTGATCGAGGACGGCACCGACGGCGACTTCTCGTCGTACGGAGGGGTCGAGTACGAGACCGCGCTGGCCGGGAGTTCGGCCGAGCGCAACTTCGGTGAGCGCAGCCCCGACGACCTGTACATGCTCTACACCGGCGGCACCACCGGCCATCCCAAGGGCGTCATGTGGCGCCACGAGGATGTCTGGCGCGTGCTCGGTGGCGGCATCAACTTCATGACCGGCGAGTGGGTGAAAGACGAGTGGGAACTCGCCAAGCAGGGTGCCGAGAACCCCGGGCTCGTGCGGTATCCCATTCCCCCCATGATCCACGGCGGCGCGCAGTGGGCGCTGTTCCAGTCGCTGTTCAGCGGCGGCAAGGTCGTCATGCACCCCGAGTTCTCGGGCCACGAGGTATGGCGAATCATCGACGAACACAAGGTCAACGTCATCTTCATCACCGGTGACGCGATGGGCCGCCCGATGCTGGACGCACTCGAAGAGGGCAACCCGAAGACGGGTCAGCCGTACGACCTTTCGACTCTCTTCGCGATGGCGTCGAGTGCCGCGCTGTTCTCTCCTTCCCTCAAGGACCGCTTCCTGGAGCTGCTTCCCGGCAAGGTGCTCACCGACTCGATCGGCTCGTCCGAGAGCGGGTTCGGCGGTCTCGGAATCGTGGAGAAGGGCAAGACCCGCGGCGGCGGCCCCACGGTGAAGATCGACGAGTCGACCACGGTGCTCGACGAAGACGGCAACCCCATCGCTCCCGGCTCGGGGCAGGTCGGCCTGATCGCGCGCAAGGGAAACATCCCCCTGGGCTACTACAAGGACGAAGAGAAGACGAAGGCGACGTTCCGCGAGTACAACGGCGTCCGTTACTCGATCCCCGGCGACTACGCCCGGGTCGAGGAGGACGGCACCGTCACGATGCTCGGGCGCGGTTCGGTCTCGATCAACAGCGGCGGCGAGAAGATCTACCCCGAAGAGGTCGAGGGCGCGCTCAAGCAGCACCCGGCTGTCTTCGACGTGCTCGTGGTCGGCGTGCCCGACGATCGGTTCGGCGAACGGGTCGCCGCGGTGATCGCGCTTCGGCAGGGCCACACCGCGACTCTCGACGAACTGGTCGCGAGCGCCCGCACCAAGATCGCGGGCTACAAGGTGCCGCGCAGCGCATGGTTCGTCGACGAGATCAAGCGCTCGCCGGCGGGCAAGCCCGACTACCGGTGGGCCCACGAGCAGACCGAAGGGCGCCCCGCCGACGAGCACTGCACCCCGAGCGCTTCCGGCGCGGTGGGCTGAGAGGCAGGGAGATGCAGACCAGCCTCGGCCGGAAGTTCGGAATCGACTATCCGATCTTCGGGTTCACTCCCTCCGAACACGTCGCCGCGGCCATCAGTCGCGCCGGCGGACTCGGTGTCCTCGGATGCGTGCGCTTCAACGACGCGGAGGAACTCGACGCCGTCCTGACCTGGATGGACGAGAACACCGACGGCAAGCCGTACGGCGTGGACATCGTGATGCCGGCCAAGGTGCCCACCGAGGGCACCGCGGTCGATCTCGACAAACTGATCCCGGCGGAACACCGCGCGTTCGTCGACCGGACCCTCGCCGAACTCGGTGTTCCTCCACTGTCCGATGACGTCGAGCAGGCGAGCGGTGTACTCGGCTGGCTGCATTCGGTGGCGCGCTCCCACGTCGACATCGCTCTGGGGCACAGGATTTCGCTGATCGCGAATGCTCTGGGTTCGCCCCCGAAGGATGTCATCGACCTCGCTCACGAGAAGGGGGTGCCGGTAGCGGCATTGGCGGGGGCGGTGGAGCACGCGCGCCGGCACGTCGAGAACGGTGTCGACATCGTGATCGCCCAGGGATACGAGGCCGGGGGGCACACCGGTGAGGTGGCGTCGATGGTGCTCTGGCCCGAGATCGTCGATGCCGTCGGCGATTCCGCGTCGGTACTTGCCGCGGGCGGCGTCGGGTCCGGCAGGCAGGTTGCGGCCGCATTGGCGCTGGGGGCCGACGGGGTCTGGATGGGTTCGTACTGGCTCACCGCCGCGGAATACAAACTCGGCTCCGCGGCCGACGGCCCGTCGTCGATCCAGCGGGCGCTGCTCGGTGCGACGTCGTCCGACACGGTGCGGTCGCGCATCTATTCGGGCAAGCCGGCGCGACTGCTCAAGACCAAGTGGACCGAGGCGTGGTCGCGGCCGGACGCACCGTCGCCGCTGCCTATGCCGCTCCAGAACATCCTCGTCAGCGAGGCGCACCAGCGCATTTCGGCCGCGAACGACCCCGAGGTCGTCGCAATGCCGGTGGGCCAGGTGGTGGGCCGAATGAACGACATCCGTCCCGTCGCCGACATCATGAACGAACTTGTCACCGGCTACGACCAGGCGGTCGATCGTCTGAACGAAGCCCGATAGTCCGGGGGGATGGAACTGTGCCCGGGAGGTGAATCCTCCCGGGCACAGTCTTCTACTTGCGGACCAGAATCGTGAGCAGCGCCTGAATCTGCTCGACCGTGGGGGAGGGCAATCCGTCGCGGCCGTACACGAATCCGATCCCCGCGTACACCAGTGTCCCGGCGCGGACCCGTGCCTCGTCCTTGTCGAAACCGAGTTCGAGGAACGCGTTCTCGACCACCGTCATGATTCTCTGATCGAGGGCGCGCACGGATTCGGCGACCTGCGGGTCGCTCCGCGCCCACTCGCGCACCGCCACCTCGGCCTCCCAGGCGCGGTCGTCGACGAGCATCGTGCCCATGCGCGTCAGCCGTTCCCGGACGGGCAGTTCTTCGACGCTCGTCAGGCCGCGGGCAGCGTCGTTGTCTTGTGAGGTGTACCGGGTGGCGATGGCCTTCATCAGGTCGTCGATGTCGGTGAAGTGCCAATAGAAACTGCCCTTGGTGACGCCGAGTTCGTCGCACAATCTGGAGATCTTCACGGCAGTGCGGCCTTCGGTGACGAGCAACTGCAACCCGGCCGCGGTCCAGTCGTCGAGGGAAAGCCGGGGGCGCCGCCCGGACCGCGAGCCGTCCTTCGTCGGTTGCTGCGCCACGGGGTCGTCACCTCTTGTCTCTCGCTGTACGCGTCGAGCGTACATGTCGCGGGAAAAGAGAACGTGGGCGAGCGATACCGCGCACCCCGAGAGGGTATCGAACGGCCTTCCGGCACACTGCAATACAGATCATCATGTCGACTACAGCGATCGCGGCCAGGACGGAACGTCGACCACACCATACCGTATGGTATTGTGACGGCAGTCACGAAATGTGCTCCCTTCTCGGCTGCGGTCGCGTGAAAACGGAAGCCTGGTCCATGCGGAATATCAGTCGCAGAACTCTTCTCGCCGGAATCGCAGCCGGCGCCGGCGCAAGCGCGCTGGTCGGCGGTCGTGCGGTCGCCGACAGCCCCGACCTGCCCCGTCCTATGCTTTTCCCGTCGCCCCGGCTGACGCCGTTCGTCGACGACCTTCCCATCCTCCCGAGGCTCGAGGGCTCGTCGCTGACGATCGACGCGGTGAGCGCGACACACAGCTTCCACCGCGACCTCGCGCCCGGTCCGACCCTGGCCTACGGAGACAGCACGTATCTCGGTCCGGTGATCACCGCGCACCGCGGACAGGAAACGGCGATCGAATACCGGAACCGGATCACTGTGCATCCGTTTGCTGCCGACGTCGACACCACCCTGCACGGGCTGAGCGAGCGGGACCGCACCGAGGTGCCCACATCGATGCACCTGCACGGCGGCGTGACGCCTCCCGAATTCGACGGTCACCCTCAGAAGATCGCGCGACCGGGAGAGGGATCGACGTACCGCTTCCCGAACAGGCAGGATGCGGCCGGGCTCTGGTACCACGACCACGCCATGGCTGTTACGCGCCTGAACGTCTATGCCGGGCTGGCGGGTGTGTACCTGCTCCGCGACGACTACGACACCGGAGAACGCGGCAACCCGCTCGGACTGCCGGCCGGTGAGTTCGAACTCGAACTGGTACTGCAGGAGAAGATCGTCCACGGCGACGGACGCCAGAGCATCCGCTCCACCCCGATCGTTCCGCAGGGTAGGTGGGAAGGCGGCGCGGTCGGCGACGTCGGCGTCGTCAACGGCAAGATCTGGCCCGAGGCGCGGGTGGCACGGGGCCTCTACCGACTGCGGTTGGTCAATGCCGCGTCCTTCAGTGTGTGGGATCTGCGTTTTTCCAACGGCATGCCGTTCTGGGTCGTCGGGATGGAAGGCGGACTGCTCGACGCTCCCGCACCGACCACCCACGTACGGCTGGCACCGGGCGAACGCGTAGACCTGCTGGTGGATTTCGGCATGCTCGATCCCGGTGCCACCGTCGAACTCCGCAACACCGAATCGGCCGCACCCCAAGCCGCCCAGATCGGTGCCGTCCACATGCCGATGTTTCTGCGTTTCCGGGCCGAGGCCGCGCGCGGCTTCACCGGACCGGTACCGGACCGACTGCGCGGCGGCACCGGGCAACCGCCGATCGTGGGAGCCACGCCGGAACCCGCGCACATTCGCAACGTGTCGCTGAGTCAGCCGTCGGACGTACGGCTGCCCCCGTCGATCATGTCGCTCAACAATCTCAGATTCCACAGCGACGATATCGAGATGCCCCGGCAGGGCACCGTCGAGCAGTGGAACATCGTCAACGCGACACCCGACCCGCACCCGATCCACCTGCACCTCGTGCACTTTCGCGTCGTGGGACGCCAGGCGATCGACACCCTCGCGATGTGCGCGCGGCAACCGCAGCCGCCGATCGGCACCAAGTGGACCCCCGACGCCGATCCGTTCGTCGTGGAACCACTGCGTGGCCCCGAGCCGTGGGAGACCGGATACAAGGACACCGTGATCTGTGATCCGAATTCGGTGACCCGCATCGTCGCCTACTTCCCGACCGCCGACGAACTGCGCTTCGATCCCGACGCGACGTTCCCGGCTGCGGTCGGCACCGCAACGACCGAGAGTGCCGGGCACCACGAACACACGGAACACCAGGACGACCACCGGTTGCAGGGCTACGTGTGGCACTGCCACGTCCTCGACCACGAAGACCACGACATGATGCTCGAGTATCGGACGGTGCGATGAACCCCACGACAGGCCCCGAACCCCGCGACCACTTCCAGCGCATTCCCTACGAACCGGCGACGGACGGCCGCGTCGAGATGCACTCCGGTCTGAGCCGCCACTATCCGACGCTCCACGGCAACCTCGTAGCGGCACCCGGATACTCACGCGAGGTCGGCGTGATCATGTGCCATCCGGCGTCGAACTTCCTCAGTCACTTCCTGCTTCGCGCGTTCGCCGGCGCCGGCATCCCGGCGATGGGCCTCAACACCCGGTACGCATCCAACGAACCCGCTCTCATCATGGAGCGCGCCGCGTTCGACCTCGGTACCGGCGTGCGATGGATGACGGACGAACTCGGTTTCGAGAAGGTGGTGCTGCTCGGGTTCAGCGGCGGGGGCTCGCTGGCCTCGTTCTACCAGTCACAGGCGGAGAACCCCACGGTCACGCAGACCCCCGCCGGCGATCCCGCCCGGTTCGCCGACGCGAAACTACGCCCCGCCGACGCACTGCTGCTCGTCGGAGCGCACCCCGGACGGGCGCGGGTGCTGCGGCACTGGATCGACGGCGCCGTCGTCGACGAGGCCGACCCGTATGCGACCGATCCCGACCTCGACCTGTACGCGCCGGGCCGGACGGTACCGCTCGACCGCGAGTGGGTCGCCCGCTACCGCGACGCGCAACTCGCCCGGATGCGCCGCATCGACGCGTGGGCTCTCGGGCAACTCGACGAACTGAACCGGATGGGCGCGTCCGACCGTGGGTTCGTGGTGCATCGCACCGTCGGAGACCCGCGGTTCGTGGATACCACCCTCGACCCGTCGGACCGGGAGGCCGGCAGCATGTACGGCGATCCGGCCGCCGCGAACACCGCCGCCGGAGGACTCGCCCGATTCGTAACGGTGCGCAGTTGGCTCAGCACCTGGAGCGTCGACCACACGCACGCCGACGCACTGACCGATCTGAGCAACGTCACTGCGCCGGCGCTCGTGATGAGCCTGCTCGGCGACCAGGCCGCTTTCGCCGAGGATTCGCGTCTCATGCGTGATGCCCTGCCGGGAGAGGCGGAACTGATCGAGATGCGCAACCTCAACCATTACCTGGTGGACCAACCGGGTGGCCTCGATGACGTCGTGAGCCGCCTGACCGGATGGATCCGCCGCACGGTGACAGACGACCGAGCCGAGGAGGCGTCGGCATGACCGGAACACTGGAAACACGCGCATCCGGGGAATCGGATACCCCGGACCGCTGCCCGAGCGCGTTCCCCTACTGGCAGGCGAAGGCCCGGCCCGGTGTCCGGCGGGTACGGGGACTGATTCGCGCCGTGACGGGCTTCGACATCCTTCCCACCGACGAGCAGGCTCGCGCACTGTGCAACGACCTCTACAGTGGCGACCCCACCGCGGAGCGCTTCGTGGACGAGGTCTACCACGGTGACCTCGGCCCCCAGGCGGCCCGCGCACTGCTCGAGCGGGCCCTGACGGAGGGCATCGACTCCGTTCCCGAGGCACCCGACGCGATGAAGGCGCTGTTCGACGAGTTCGAGACCGTCCCCGAATGGGTGCAGCCGGAACTCGTGGAACAGGGCGCCGAGATCTGGCGGCGCTGGGGCACGATGCTGTTCAGCTTCGCAGGTGCGGAAACTCTCGAAATCTATACGGAATCCGCTGTCGCGACACCGCTCTCGCTCGCCGGCGGTTACGCGGGCGACAACGCTCTGCGCCGATTCCTCGAAACCTCGCGGTTCTGGATCGACGTGTCCGAGCCCGGCGCGCTTCTCGCCGCCGGATCGCGCGGCCGGGCCACGGCGCTGAAGGTGCGGATCATGCATGTCTCCGTACGTGCCCGCGTGGCCGGGCACCCCGAATGGGACGCCGCCAAATGGGGACTTCCCATCAGCCAGACCTACATGCTGCTCACGCTCATCGCGGGCAGCGTGACTCCGGGGCTGGCACTGTGGACTCTCGGCTACCACACCACACCGCGAGAAATACGGGCGCTCATCCACTTCCAGAAGTACATGGGCTACCTCCTCGGTGTGCGGACGACCTGGTACCCCGAGACGATCGGCGACAGCGTGCGGACGTTGCTCACCACCGTCGTGTCGCGGTCGTACGACTCGGGGGAGTACGGCAAGGAACTCATCGAGTCGTATCCACAGGCGTTCGCTCCGCGAGAAGGGCAACGTGGTCTCGCCCTGCTCCGTGCGAAATACAATTTCCGCATCAACTCGGTGTACTCGGCGATGTTCATGTCGCCCGGCACCCGGCGGAAATACTCGATGCCGAAGGTGCTGCCGTGGATCCTCATCCCGGTTGTGCGGTTCCCGCTGATCACGCTCATGGAACTCGCCCGGCGATTCGTGCCGGGCGTGGGCACGCTGCACGAGAAGATCATGGTCGTCCACCGGGAGAACTGGTATCGAGCCCAAATAGACGGCCGCGAAGCACAATTCGACGCCAGCGGTGCGCTGCGTCGTTGATCGGACATGCGATCGAGCGGGCGGCTCGACCGCACAGTGTGACAACTACCCCGCCGACACCCGAACTCTTGGAGACAACCCATGCCCGCTCTACAGATCGTCGAAGCCTGGAACGGACCGGGACGCCGTGACGGCGAGATCACCGTCGTCGGACCGAAAGACAATGCCGCTCATCCTTCCAGCGAGAAACACGCCTTCGAACACTGGTATTTCGACGCGCATCTCGACGACGGCCGGATCGTCGTCGCGATGGTGCAGACGCGGGAACTGGTGCACCGCAGACCCGGAGTGGAGATCCACATCTACTCGCCCGACGGGCAGCGCAGGGAGGAGATCCGGCAGTACCGTGACTCGGACCTCACGGTGTCGGAGGAACGCTGCGACGTGCGGGTCGCGCACAACACGGCACGTCTCGTCGGAGAGGACGAGGGCAAGCCGATCTACCGTGTCGCCGTCTCCGAGGGCGGCCTCGGATTCGATCTGACGTTCACCGCCCTGATTCCGCCGTGGATGCCGGGCAGGGGCCGGACGAGTTACAACGACCGCGAGTTCTTCGCCTGGGTCGTGGGCGCGCCTCGGGCCGCTGTTGCCGGCACCGTCACGGTCGACGGCGTCACCACCGAGGTCACCGGTCGCGGCTACCACGACCACAACTGGGGTGTCGGTGACATGAAGCGTGTCATCGACAAGTGGTACTGGGGCAGGTTGTACACCGACGACTTCTCCCTGGTGTACGCGATGGTGCACACCCAGAAGAAATACGGTGCCCACTGGTCGCAGCCGGTGATGATCGCCCGGGACGACCGGATCGTGCTCAGCAACGGCGAGGTCGAGATGACCGAGGGCCCCGCGGTCTTCGACCCGGTCGCCGATCGCACCTATCCGTCGTGGCTGCAGATCCGTGTTCCGGGCTCGCTCGATCTGAAGCTCACCGTCCGCGACATCGTGCACGCCCACAATCTGCTCGAAGACGTACCGCTCGCCTCGAGCGCGCTGGTGAAGCCGATCGTCAATCGACTCATCGGCCGCCCGGGGTACTTCCGATTCCGGTCGGATTTCACGATGACGGTCACGGTCGATGGCGAGGAGTACGTCCGTACGGGGACCACACTGCACGAGATGGTCGCGCTCACGTGAGCGGAGGCAGCGACGGTCGCGTGGAGGTCGACGATCCGCCGGGTCTTTCCTATCTGCGGGGATTCGGCAACGAGCATCACAGCGAGGCCGTCGAGGGTGCGCTGCCGTGGGGGCAGAATTCCCCCCAGCGTGCGCCGTACGGTTTGTACGCGGAGCAGCACTCGGCGACCGCGTTCACCGAACCACGCGAACACAACCGCAGAACATGGACCTACCGGATCATGCCGTCTGCCGCGCACGGGCCGTTCGAGCGCGTGGACAGCCGTGGCTGGGTGTCGGCGCCGGTGTCCGGAGGCGTGCTCACCCCCAACCGGATTCGGTGGGATCCGCTGCCTCCACCGGCACCCGGGACGGATTTCGTGGACGGGATCATCACCTACGCCGTCAACGGCGACGTCCACGCCCGCACCGGCGTAGCCGTACACCTCTATTCCATGTCGTCGTCGATGACCGACCGGTACTTCGTCGACTCCGACGGGGAACTGCTGTTCGTCCCCCAGGACGGGGAACTGCTGCTCTGCACCGAGTTCGGGCGCCTCGCGGTCGGTCCGGGCGAGATCGCGGTGATCGGCCGTGGCGTGCGCTTCCGCGTCGAGCTGCTGGGGGAACGGGCGTCGGGCTACGTCTGTGAGAATTACGGGTCTGCCTATGCGCTGCCCGAACTCGGCCCCATCGGGGCGAACGGTCTCGCACACGCACGCGACTTCCTCTATCCCACCGCCTGGTACGAGGACCGGAACGGACCTGTCGAACTGGTGAACAAGTTCGGTGGACAGCTCTGGGCGACCGAGCTGGATCATTCCCCACTCGACGTGGTCGCCTGGCACGGCACGCACGGTGCCTACAAGTACGACCTCGGCAGGTTCAATGCGATGACCACCGCCGGCTGGGACCATCCCGACCCGTCGATCTTCACCGTGCTCACCTCCCCGACGCCGATACCCGGCCAGGCGAACGTCGATTTCTGTGTCTTCCCCGACCGGTGGGTGGTCGCGGAGCGCACCTTCCGGCCGCCGCATTTCCACCGCAACGTCATGACCGAGTTCATGGGACTCGTACGCGGGCGCCATGATTCGAA
This sequence comes from Rhodococcus sp. BL-253-APC-6A1W, assembly GCF_012843405.1. Lineage (NCBI taxonomy): Bacteria > Bacillati > Actinomycetota > Actinomycetes > Mycobacteriales > Nocardiaceae > Rhodococcus > Rhodococcus sp. BL-253-APC-6A1W. Next base: position 357,698 of record NZ_JABAFB010000006.1, on the reverse strand, counting down.
GGCCGAGGGGTTCGTCCCCGGCGGCGCGTCTCTCCACAACCAGTGGGGCGCGCACGGGCCCGACCTGGAGACGTTCGATCTGGCCACCTCGGCGGATCTGAAGCCCGTCAAGCTCGAGAACACGCTGTCGTTCATGTTCGAGACGCGTTTCGCGCTCACCGTGACCGACGCCGCCTACCGCTGTGCGCACCGTCAGACGGACTACGACGCGTCGTGGTCCGGGCTCATCCGTCGCTTCACCCCGCCTTCTTCCTGAGGAGTCCCGATGACCGACCTCTCCACCCCCGTCCCCGCCCCCGTCACAATTCCCGACTCCGGCCTGCGTATCGGAGGGCGGACCGTCCCGGCGCAGTCCGGTGCACACTTCTCGTCGATCAATCCGGCGACCGAAGAAGTCGTCGCCGAAGTGGCAGCGGGCGGCGCCGCAGACATCGACGCCGCCGTCGACGCGGCCCGCGACACCTTCGAGTCCGGATTGTGGTCGCGCATGCCCGGCGCCGAGCGTGGGCGAATCCTCACGCGCGTGGCGGATCTCCTCGAACAGCACGCGCCCGAGTTGTCCGCGCTCGAGACAGCGGAGATGGGAAAGCTCTACGCCGACACCGTGGCCGGTGACATTCCCGCTGCCGCCGCGTCGTTCCGTCATTACGCCGGCTGGGCCGACAAGATTGCCGGCGAGGCGATGATCCTTCCGGATGTCGGCCCCCAGCACCGATTCGGATTCACGCTGCGGCAGCCTCTCGGCGTGGTCGGTGCGATCACACCGTGGAACAACCCGACCGTGGTTGCGGCGTGGAAGATCGCACCCGCGCTCGCAGCCGGATGCTCGGTGGTGGTCAAACCCGCAGAGGACGCATCGCTGGCGACGCTCAGGCTGGCCGACCTGCTCGCCGAAGCCGGTGTGCCTGACGGCGCGTTCAACGTCGTCCCCGGGCTCGGTCCCGAGGCCGGTGCTGCGCTCGCCGCGCACACCGGCATCGACAAGATCACTTTCACGGGAAGCCCCGCGGTCGGAAAGACCATCACCTCGCTCGCGGGCGAGAAGTTCCGGAAGGTCACCCTCGAGCTGGGCGGCAAGGCCCCGCAGTTGATCTTCCCGGACGCGGACCTCGACGCGTCGCTGCCGTGGATCGCGATGGGCAACTTCTACCACCAGGGCCAGGTGTGCGCGGCGGGTACGAGGGTGATCGTGCACGAGTCGATCGCCGACCAGGTGGTGGAAGGGCTCGTCGAGTTCGCCCGCAACGCGGTCGTCGGCGACCCCTTCGACCCGGCCAGCACCCAGGGCACGATCGTCAATCGCAAGCAACTCGACCGCATCCTCGGCTACATCGAGAAGGGGCGCAGTGAGGGCGCCCAGCTCGTCACCGGAGGATCCCGCATCGGCGACCGCGGTTTCTTCGTCGAACCCACCGTGTTCCGCGGCACGAACGACCTCACCATCGCGCAGGACGAGATCTTCGGCCCGGTCGCCACGGTCATCACGTTCAAGACCACCGACGAGGCGGTCCGGCTCGCGAACACCACCAAGTACGGCCTCAACGCCTTCATCTTCAGCCAGAACCTCTCCACGGTGCACAGCGTCATCCCGCAGTTGCGGGTCGGAACGGTGTGGGTCAACGGCTGGGGAGTGCCCGACCCGGCGCTACCCTGGGGCGGGCGCGACGCCAGCGGTATCGGCCGCGAACTGGGCCGCAGCGGCCTCGAAGCGTTCACCGAGGAGAAGACGGTTCACCTCGGTTACTGACCGAAGGAACAGGCAACACAGTGCAATCCGGTAACGCAGGTACGCAGGGTGATTCGGCGCAGACGACGGCAGGCACCGGTGCGCTCGCGGGCATCAGGGTGCTCGAACTGGGCACCCTGATCGCGGGTCCGTTCGCCGGACGCCTGCTCGGCGACATGGGCGCAGACGTCATCAAGATCGAGGATCCCGCTCGTCCCGACCCGCTGCGTACATGGGGACAGGGCGAGCGGGACGGGCACCGGTTCTTCTGGACCGTGCACGCCCGCAACAAGCGCTGCATCACTCTCGATCTTCGTGCTCCCGACGGTCAGGAACTGTTCCGGCGCCTGGTCGCCGAATCGGACGTCATCGTCGAGAACTTCCGGCCGGGCACCCTCGAGAAGTGGGGACTCGGCTACGACGTGCTGTCCGAGATCAATCCGGGCCTCGTCCTCGCCCGCGTGTCCGGGTACGGGCAGACCGGTCCCAAAGCGGGGCACGCGGGTTACGCGTCGGTCGCCGAGGCCGAGAGCGGTCTGCGGCACCTCAACGGCTATCCCGGGCAGGCCCCGCCGCGACTCGCGCTGTCCCTCGGCGACACCCTCGGCGGCATGTTCGCCGTGCAGGGGGTGCTCGCCGCGCTGCTCAGCCGCGAACGCACGGGACGCGGACAGATCGTGGACGTCGCATTGACGGAAGCGTGCTTCGCGGTCCAGGAATCCGTGGTGCCCGACTACGACGCCGCCGGCGTGGTGCGGGGCCCGTCCGGCACCCGTCTCGAGGGGATCGCCCCGTCGAATCTCTACCGGACGTCCGACGACATGTGGATCGTCATCGCCGCCAACCAGGACACCGTCTTCCGGAGGCTGTGCGCCGCGATGGATTCCCCGGAACTCGCAGACGACCCGCGTTTCGCCGACCACCTTTCCCGCGGCACCAACCAGGACGAACTCGACGCGCTCATCGGGCGATGGGCGGCGACCTGGACGCTCGACGACCTGCTCGCACACCTGTCTGCGGCGGGCGTCGTCGCCGGTCCGGTCAACACGGTTGCGGAAGTGGTGCGCGATCCGCAGTTCCAGGCCCGCGGAATGCTTGTGCCGCACCACGACGAGCGCACGGGCCGCGACGTGCTCGGGCCTGGTGTCGTGCCGGTCCTCGCCGGCACACCCGGATCGGTTCGCATGGCGGGCGCACCGATCGCCGGTTACGACAATGCCGCCGTCTACGGCGACATCCTCGGACTCGCCGAGGCCGAGCAGGACGCGCTCCGCGAGCGCGGGATCATCTGAGTTCGGGCGAGACGCCGCTGGGCATGTTCAATCCGCCGCGCGCACTCTAAAGTGGAACCTGTTCCAGTCTTCCACTGTCTCCCGAGGAGTGCCGAATGCACACGCCCCTTTGCGACGAACTCGGCATCGAGTTCCCCATCTTCGCCTTCACCCACTGCCGTGACGTTGTCGTCGCCGTGTCGAAGGCGGGCGGGTTCGGTGTCCTCGGCGCCGTCGGGTTCACCCCCGAGCAGCTCGAAGTGGAGCTGAACTGGATCGATGAGCACATCGGCGACCGTCCGTACGGCGTGGACATCGTGATTCCGAACAAGTACGAGGGTATGGACACCGACCTCTCGGCCGAAGAACTCACCAAGATGCTGCAGTCGATGGTGCCGCAGGAAACCCTCGATTTCGGGCGCAATATTCTCACCGACCACGGTGTGCCGCTGCCCGAAGGAGACGATAACGCGTTGCAGCTTCTCGGCTGGACGGAGGCAACGGCCACCCCGCAGGTCGACGTTGCCCTCCAGCATCCGAAGGTCACGCTCATCGCCAACGCACTCGGGACGCCTCCGGCGGACATGATCGCGCACATCCACGAATCCGGGCGCAAGGTTGCGGCCCTGTGCGGATCCCCCTATCAGGCGCGCAAGCACGCCGACGCCGGAGTCGACATCATCATCGCCCAGGGCGGAGAAGGTGGCGGACACTGCGGCGAAGTCGGCTCGATCGTGTTGTGGCCACAGGTGGTCAAAGAGGTTGCGCCGGTGCCTGTCCTGGCAGCGGGCGGTATCGGCAGCGGCCAGCAGATCGCGGCCGCCCTGGCGCTGGGCACGCAGGGCACCTGGTCCGGTTCCCAGTGGCTGATGGTCGAAGAGGCCGAGAACACCGCCGTGCAGCAGGCGGCCTACGTCAACGCCACCAGTCGCGACACCGTGCGCAGCCGCTCGTTCACGGGCAAGCCCTGCCGGATGCTCCGCAACGACTGGACCGAGGCGTGGGAGCAGGACGACACCCCGGAGCCTTTGGGAATGCCTCTGCAGTACATGGTCTCGGGCATGGCCGTCGCTGCGACGCACAAGTACCCGGACGATTCCGTCGACGTCGCGTTCAACCCCGTCGGGCAGGTCGTCGGCCAGTTCTCGAAGGTCGAGAAGACCTCCGCGGTCATCGAGCGGTGGGTGCAGGAGTACCTCGACGCGACCGGCACGCTCGAGCGGCTGAACGAGGCCGCGAGCGCCTGACCGGGACGATCACGTGGCCGCTGCGCTCCGGCGCGGCGGCCGCCGTTCGTTCGCCGGCTGCGCGCGGTCGTGTTCTGCCCGCGCTCTTGCGCAGTGCCGCTCCCGGCTCCTGCTCAGCCCGTCGGCGTCAGCAGATCTTCCAGCCCGGTGGCCGGGTATCCACCGTCGCGACACAATTGCACGGTCGGTGCCCGTCGTCCCGGGTACTCGATGCACGGCATGTTCCGTGCCCCGCGCACCGCGACCGGCGAATCGGCCGGCAACGTGCAGTACAGATCCGGCGGGGTTTCCGGAACGTCGAGTTCGGTGGGCGACCGGCGTTGCTCCGGTGGCAGGAACCCGCTGATACACGGCGGCGGATCGTTGTACGAATTGACGAAATACGTGTTCTGCGCCGGGTTGTCGACGTTGGGCAGGCCGGCGGACTGTGTCGACGCCATGATCGAGGGGAAGAGCACGAGTATCTGCTCGAGCGACGGTTGATACACCGCCGCGACCTGCTCGACCGTGATGAGGTTCGCCAGGAGCAGGGGCAGGGTGGGTTCGGCGTCCTCGAACAATGCCTGCACCTGCGCGGCGGCAGGCGCGCCGACCCCGAGCAGGGTGCGGATATCGGTGTCGGAGTCACGGAGTTGCCCGGTCGTGCCGGCGAGTGACGATGCCCATCGGGTGATGGCGTCCGAGGATGCCACCTGTGTCTCGAGCAGCGGCCCGACCTGATCCAGCAGGGTCGCCGTGCTGTCGATGCTCGCGGCTGCCTCACCGCTCACTGCCGCCGCAGACTCGATGAGCGTCCGCAACGCGTCGTCCGAATCGGCGACAGCGGAGTGGGTTTCGTCGAGCAGCACGGACAGACGGTCGGTCCCGACCGACTGCAAGGTGCTGTCGAGTTGATCGAGTGCCCGTCCGATGGGCTCGGGCACCGACACACGGTCGGACCCGACGACGTCACCGTCGCCCAGGTACGGCGCGTCGGCGCCGGCAGGCAGGAACTCGACGTACTGCTCGCCGATGGCCGACATGCTCCGGACCTGCACCGCGGCGTCCGCGGGGACGGGGACGCCCGAATGGAGGGACAGCACGGCTTCCGCACCGCCGATCGTCATCGTCACAGCGGTGACGCGCCCGATCTCGACTCCGCGGTAGGTCACGTTGGCCGACGGGTACAGACCGGCTCCGTCGGTGAGTTCCAGCCGGACGTCGTAGCGGCCGATGCCGACCAGGCGAGGCACCTCCACGACCCACAGCGCGACGACGAGGACGGCAGCGAGTCCGATCGCGAAGAACGCGAGCAGGCGGGTTCGCAACGCCGCGGTAGGACTCATCGCGGGGCCTCCCCTGACGGGGGAACGAGCAACGACACCAGGTCGGGGAGGGGAGCGGCAGCGCCGGTGAGCGCACCCTCGAACGGAGTGCCGAGCAGCAACGCGTTCTCGAGCGTGGGCAGGGTGAGATCGAGAATGACGGTGCCGTTCGCGTAGTCGCCCCGAACCGCGTTGCGGTACGTGTCGATCGGGAACGGGAAGGTCAGCAGGTACCGCAGCGATTCGGTCAGCGAGTCGCCGGAGGCTGCCAGTGACGACAGGATGGGCTCGAGATCTCGCAGATTCGCCACCACGTCGTCGCCGCTCGCCTCGACGACCTCGGTGGCGACCCGCCCGAACTGCCCGAGGGAATCGGCGGCACGGGTCAGTTCCGCGCGCTGAGCCGCCAGCACCTCGAGCGCAGGCGCGAGTTGATCCGCGGCCGCGGCGATCCGGTCGTTGTGCACGGCAACCTCCGCGGCAAGTGCGTCGATGGACTCCATCGCGCTCACGATCCCGTTCCGCTGGGCATCGAGTCCACTCAGTACGGCGTCGAGCCGGACGAGCACCGCACGCGTCGATTCCTGTCGTCCGTCCAGCGCGCGGTTGAGCTCGAGGGAGATCTCCTGAGCCTGCGCGAGCCCGCCGCCGCTGAGGACCAGGGAGAGCGACGAGAGCGTCTGTTCGGTGGTGGGAAAAGCACCCGACCGTTCCAGGGGGATGACGTCGCCGTCCGCGAGACGGCCGCGTGCGGGTTCGCCTACCGGCGGTGACAGTTCGACGTGTGCGGAGCCGAGCAGGCTCGTCTGACCGATTGCGGCGTTCGCGTTGGCGGGCAGCACGGTGGAGCCGTCCAGCATCACCGTCACCTCGGCGTGCCCGTTGCTCAACCGAAGCCCCGACACGCGGCCGACCGTCACATCACCCACCCGTACGCGCGAATTACGTTCCAGTGTCGTCACAGCCGGCATCTCGAGGGTGACTTCGAAGGCGTCGGCCCCGTGCCCGCGCGTGCCGGGCAGGTCGAGCGAGTTGAGTCCTTGCCAGTCGCATCCGGTCACCACGAGAACACACGCGAGCATGCCTGCCGCTACCGCCGGGCGCGTAGTCACGGCGACCCCGGCGAGAGGAGTTCGGTCAGGTCGGTGGGTGCCGGGGCGCCCGGTGCGAGATCCGGCTCGGTGTAGACGAGTTGGTCGGGCAGCGCGCCCACACCCCGGGTGGGATTGATGCGCGCCGGCGGATACTCCGTCGCGAGCAGCGGAAGGATCGGGCCCAGGTATTGCACGCACAGTTCGGAACCGGTGTGGGCGTCCACCTGTTCCGCGGCGGCCAGTGCCGAGCAGATGAACTGGGCCGGGTTCGCAAAGTTGGTCAGCGCGAGCGCCGACACGACGGTGTTGTGGGCCGGCTGATAGATGTTCTGCAGGTTCGACAATGCGGTCGGCGCGACATGGAGCACCTGGGCGATGCCGTCACGCTGTGCCGCGAGCGTCTCGGCGAGCACAGCGGTGCGATCCACGGTCGTGTCGATCTCCTCGCGATTGGTGCGGACGAACCGTTCGACATCGACGAGCACGGTGTCGAGTCCGGCCAGCGCAGCGCCCATCTCGTCGCGGTTCGCGTCCAGGACATCCGTCACCGCGGCAAGCCGGTCGTGGAAGGACACGATCTGGTCGCCGCTCGCCGACAGCGCGTCGACGAATACCTGCAGGTTGCCCAGCGTGCCGAAGAGGTCGCTACGGCCGTCCGAGACGGTGCGCATCGCTGCCGACAGTTCCCGCAGAGATTCGCGGATCGCGGGGCCGTGCCCCTCGGCATTGTCGGCAGCGACGTCGAGCACCTCACCGAGCGGCCCCCGCGCATCGTCGTCGGTCGGACCGAGTTCGGTGGTCAGGCGAGCCAGTTGGGCGGTGATCTCGTCCCATTCGACGGGTACCGCTGTGCGGTCGAGCGTGATGCTCGAGCCGGGAGCGAGTTCGGGTCCGCCGGTGTAGGGCGGAGTGATCTGGAGGAAGCGGGCCGAGACCAGTGTCGGCGCCATGAGCGCGGCCTCTGCGGCGGCCGGGATGCGATGGGCTGCGTCGACGGTGAATGTCACCAGCACCCGGTCGCCGCGCGGTTCGATGCCGGTGATCCGTCCGACCTCGACCCCCATGATGCGCACATCGTCGCCGACGTACAGGCCACGTGCAGTCGTGAACTCCGCCGAATACTCGTCGGTCGCACGCCACGGCACGACGGTGAACGACACGACGGCGATCACCGCCAGGACGAGCAGCGGCACCACCCACGTCAGGAACCCTGTGCTCCGCTTCACGGAGTACCTCCCGGAACGGTGATACCGGCATCGTCGAGCGCCCGCGTGAGGGCCGGTTCGATGATCTGCATCGGCAGCAGATTCTGGATGTAGGAGTTGAAGAACGGGCCCGACGCGACCGCCTCGCCGAGTTCGGTCGCGTACGGACCGAGCCTGTCGATGGCGAGCGCGATGTTGTCGCGGTTGCGTTCGAGGACGGCAAGAACCGCGTTGACCCTGGTCAGCGTGGGCGTCAGCTGGGCCTCGTTGTCTGCGACCAGGTTCGAGATCTCCACGGACAACGCGTCGACGTTGGCGAACAACGTGTCGAGTGCTGCGCGACGGCGGTCGAGTTCGCCGAGCACGAGGTCGGCGTCGACGATGAGCGAGTCGATAGCGTCGCTGCGCTCGGCGAGCACCGCGGTGACCTGCTCCGCATGCGTGAGCAGTTCGCGCAACGAGGCGTCGCGGCTCGCCACTGTCTCGGACAGGCGCATCACCCCGTCCACGGCGGCACCGACGTCGTCGGGTGTCTCGCGCAGGGTGTCGGACAGCACGCGCATCGAGGTACGGAGCTGTTCGGCGTCGAGTTCGGCTGCGGTATCGGCGAGATCACCGAGGGCGTCCGTCAGCTGGTACGGGGCGGTGGTCCGGTCGAGGTCCATCGTGCTGCCCGGTTCGAGTCTCCCCGGACCTGCCGGACGTACGCGCAGGTGCCGTGCACCCAGTGCGGTGGCGGTCGCGATGTCGACGGTCGTGTCGGTGCCGAGCGTGACCCGCCGGTCGACGGTGAATGTGACGGCGACGGCGTCGTGGTCGATGACGATGTCGAGCACACGGCCGGCGTCCTTGCCCGACACCTGCACGGCGTCGCCGGGGTTCAGACCGCCGGCGTCGACGAAACGCCCGCGATAGGTGGACCCGGAGTCGAACAGCGGCAGTGACCGGATGTTCAGGGCGCACAGCACGAGAACGATCAGCACGACCGTGCCGATCACACCCACGCGGGTGGGATTCATGTCGCGGAACTGTGTCATGCCGGGGCGCACCTGCCCGTCGTTTGACCGAACAGGGGCGAGGTGACGGTGTTGCCGGAGGGGTCGCTGACCTTGATGAGCATTCCGCACAGGTAGTAGTTGAAGAACCCGCCGTAGGCGCCGAGTCTGGTGAGTGCGGCGTACGCATCGGGCAGCCGTGTCGCCAGGCTGTCGATGGTGTCGCTGCGGGACTCCAGTTGTGCCGCCACGAGTTCGGTTTCGCGGAGCGTACCGGCAAGCGGGGAGCGCGTCCGGCCGAGGAGGTCCGCGACGGATCCGCTCGCCGCATCGAGACGGGTGACCGATTCGCCCAGCATCACCGAATCCTGCGCAAGTCCCGACAGCAGTTCCTGCGCGCGCACGAGTGCGGCGTCGACCGTGTCGCGGTGCGCAGCGAGAGTGGCCAGCACCGCGTTCAGGTTCGTGATCACCTGCCCGACCAGGAGATCCCGGTCGGCGATGGCCGACGTCAGGGACGCGGCATGGGCAAGCACCGACTCCACCGTTCCGCCCTGGCCCTGCAGTACGGAGATGAGATCTGCGGACAGCCGGTTGACCTGGTCCGGGTCGAGCGCGCGGAACAGCGGTGTGAAACTGCCGACGAACACGTCCAGATCCAGTGCCGGGCGGGTCCGTTCGGGACCGATCGTCTCGTCGGCACTCATCGGGACGAGTTCTCCCGGACCATCGGACAATTCGAGATAACGGTCGCCGACGAGGTTGAGGTAACGGACCGTCGCGACGGTCGCCCGGGTCGGCGTGTAGACGGAGTCGACCTCGAAGACGACGTCGATGCGGTTTCCGTCGGCGAACTCGACCTTCTCCACCCGCCCCACTTCCACGCCGGACACCCGGACGAACTGACCCGGCTCGAGTCCGGACACGTCCTCGAACACAGCGTGATACCGGGTGTAGTCGCCGAAGCGCACCTGACCGAAGACGACGAACAACCCGGCGAGGATCAGCGTCATGACGAGGGCGTAGATGCCGGCCGCGATCGCGGTACGCGTCATCCGGCTCCTCCGCCCGCCAGTTCGAACAGGGACTCCGGTACGAATACCGGTGTGGTGTTCCGTCTCTCGAACGGATCGGCCCCGGTGCGAGCGACCACGTAAGGCGCAGGTGTTTCGTCGAGGGTGACGATCGGCAGTGCGCCGCACCGCGGACCGCCCGTCGCGGCGACCACCGGAAGGTTGCGCGGATACTCGTATGGATCGACACCGAGCAGCAGCGTCGAATTGAGCATCATCGACGATCCGTTGCCGCCGGACGCCGGTTCGGCGAGTTGCCGGGCACGGTCGGCACCCTGGAAGAAGCACGGCAGAACAGGGGAGTACTCCTCGAGCAGCGACGCGGTGGGGCGCAGGAGATCGAGTACGTCGATGATCTGTTCGGTGTTCGGTTCCACGACGCGCTGCCCGGCGTCGCCCATCCCGATGGTGGCGAGCAGCAAGCGGTCGAGATCGTCGGCGCGCTCGACGATCGTTGCTCCGGTCACCGTCAGGTTGCCGAGCGCCTCCGTCACCTCGTCGGTCACCGGCGTGTAGATGTCCGCGGTGGCTTCGGCAGCGGTGAGGTCGCGTCGAATCACCTCGATACGCGGCTCGAGTTGCGCGAGCACGGCATCGGTGTCCGACAGAGCCGCGCCGAGTGTGTCGCCCCGGCCGCGCAGTGCGGCCGCCAACGCGCCGAGGGTCCGGTTGAGCTTCGCGGGGTCGACGGCCTGCAGCACCCCGGACAGCGACTCGAACACGGTCTGCGTCTCCACCGTCACGCTCGAAGCCTGCAACACCGCGCCGTCGGACAACCCGGGAGTGCCGGTCGATCCGGTGCCGGTGAGGGAGACGTACTTGGCGCCGAACACTGTCGTCGCCAGGATCTCGGCCTCCGCGGTGGACGGGATGCGCGCCGCGTCGGCGGGGTCGAGGCGAATGACTACCTCGGCCCCGGCAGGAGTGTGCCGGACTTCGGTCACGGTGCCGACCTGCACACCGTGCGCCTTGACCATCGCGCCGCGCTCGAGCATCAGCCCCGCCCGGCCGGTGTCGACCGTGACGGTCACCCCCGAAGCGAACGCTCCCCGGAAGGCGAGTCCGACGACGACCAGCACTACCGCGGCGACGACGACGAAGCCCGCTGTGGCCAGTCTGTGCAACCCGGTGCTCCGCATCCGTCCTGCCCGCACCGCTCTCACCCGGCCAGATGCAGCTGGCGGGCGTTGCCGTAGAGGACCAGCGAAATGAGCAGGGTGATCGTCACGACGGCGATGAGGGACATTCGCACCGCGCGGCCCGTTGCGACACCCACACCGGAAGGACCACCGCTCGCGGTGAATCCGTAGTAGCTGTGCACGGTCATGACGACGAGTGCCATCGCGACAGCCTGGAAGAACGACCACGCCACGTCGGCCGGGCGCAGGAACGTGGAGAAATAGTGGTCGTACACCCCCGGGGACTGACCGAGAACGACCACGGTGGCGATACGGCTCGACAGAAACGCGGCGAGCACGGACAGCGCGTAGAGCGGAATCACCGCGATCAGGCCGGCCAGGATGCGGGTACCCACCAGGTACGGCACCGAGCGGATGGCCATGACTTCGAGGGCGTCGATCTCTTCACTGATGCGCATCGCGCCGAGTTGTGCGGTGGTGCCCGCGCCGATGGTCGCGGCCAGGCCCACTCCGGCGGTCACGGGCGCGACGACCCGCACGTTGACGTAGGCGGACAGGAACCCGGTGAGCGCTTCGACCCCGATATTGCCCAGAGACGTGAACCCCTGCACCGCGACCGTCGCACCGGCGAACAGGGTGAGGAACCCCATGATCGCGACGCTCCCACCGATCATCGCGAGAATGCCGGTCCCGAGCCCGATCTCGGAGACCACGCGCAGTGTTTCGCGTGGATAGTGGCGGGCGGCCCGTCCGGTCGAGGCGAGTGCACCGATCGAGAAGACCACCTGACGGCCGACGGTGTCGACCGCGCGGTCGAGACCGTGACCGGTCCGGCGCGCAGCGTGCGCGACCCGCCCGCCGGTGGGCCGTGGCACGCTCACCGACCCATCACCGCGATCCCGATCGAGGTGAGCAGCATGTTCGCGAGGAACAGGGCGACGAACGCGAACACCACGGTCTCGTTGACCGCTTCGCCGACACTCTTCGGTCCGCCGGTGACGGACAGGCCGCGGTGACATGCGATGAGACCTGCGAGCAGCCCGAAGACGGCCGCCTTGAGTTCCGACAGCAGGAGTTCTCCCGGCCCCACGAGCAAGGTGACGCCCGCGGCGTAGGCGCCCGGGTCGATGTTCTGGAAGGTCACCGAGAACAAGAATCCGCCGGTGAGCCCGATCGCGCACACCGCCCCGTTGAGCGTCACCGCGACGGCCGTCGACGCGAGCGCGCGCGGCAGCACCAGGCGCGCCGCGGGATCGATACCGAGGACTTCGAGGGCAGCGATCTCCTCACGGATGGTGCGCGATCCGAGATCCGCTGCGATGGCTGTGGCGCCTGCTCCGGCCACGACGAGAACCGTCACCAGGGGACCGATTTGTGTGATCGCGCCGAGGCCGGCGCCCGCACCGCTGAGATCACCCGCGCCGATCTCCAGCAGCAGCGAATTGAGGGTGAAGACCACCAGGACGGTGAACGGGATGGACATGAGGACCGTCGGGACGAGGGACACGCGCGCGATGAACCAGAACTGCGAGAGGAATTCACGCCACTGGAACGGGCCCCGGAACGCACTCACGAATGCGTCGAGCGACAACGCGTAGAAACTCCCGAGGGCGCGCGCTGCGGTACCGGGCACCGATCCCATCGATCCTCGCTTCTCCCACGGGGTCTTCCTGGCGTTCGGCTAGACGTTATCGGTGTCCCGATGTCGTTGTGAGAGGTTCGAGGAGGTGTGTCGTGTCCGGCGACAACGGCACGAATTCGGCATCGCCGCGCTCACGGACCCAGACCGGATCGGCGCAGTGCCATCGTTCCGCGGCGAGCGATCGGGTGAGGATTTTGAACGTCGCGGTCCGGGGGAACTCGCGGCAGACGCGCACGAGTGTAGGCACCTGCTTGGGGCCGAGATCGGTCTGCTCGGCGAGAAAAAGGGCGAATCTCTTCGCGTCGAATTCCTCGGCGACAGTGGGTATGACGGCCGCCATCACGCGATCACCCACGTGCCGGTCGGGGACCCCGTACACGGACACCTGGGCGAAACCCGGGTATCGCATCAAGACTCGCTCGATGGGCGCGGACCCGAGGTTCTCGCCGTCGACACGGAGCCAACCGGAACTGCGGCCGGCGAAATAGACGAACCCATCCGCGTCCCGGTAACCGAGGTCTCCGCTGTGGTACTTCCCGTCGCGGAGACGTTCGGCGTCGGCTTCGGGATTGTTGTAGTAGCCGCTGAACATTCCGGCTCCACGAGTGTTGACCAACTCGCCGGTGGCGTCGTCGGCGTTGACGATCCGGCCGTCGCTGTCGAATTCGGCGGGAGGACACGGCTTCCCGGTTTCCGGATGGAGGATGTCGATGCCGTCGGGGAGCGTTCCGAGTGCCCCGGGCGGCGCACCGGGGGTGGCGGCGATGGAGACGCCGCCCTCGGTGGACCCGAAGCCGTCCACGACCCGGGCGCCGAACCGCCGGGTGAACTCCGCGACCGCGGGCGCCGTGCCTTCGTTGCCGTACATGATGCGCAGACGATTGTCGGCGTCGTCCGCGCGCTCCGGTGTCGCGACGATGTACGACAAGGGTTTGCCGACGTAGTTCGCGTAGGTGACACCGAACTTCCGGAGATCGGTGACGAACCCGGATGCCGAGAACCGGCGCCGCAGTGCCACACCGCTCTCGGCTGCCAGCGCCACGCCCCAGCCGGCCATGATCGCGTTGGAGTGGAACATCGGCATCGACAGGTAGACCACGTCATCCGGCCCGAGGCCGAACCGCTCCGCGAGCATGAGCCCCGGGCCGGTCACCTTCCCGTGGGTGCAGCGCACCGCTTTCGGATCTCCGCTCGTCCCCGAAGTGAAGATGAGCATGAACAAGTCGTCGGGCTTCGTCTGCGCGACCACCGGGGCCGAGCCTGCGAACGGAGCGAGCATCTCCGGCCAGTCGGCGGAGTCGACGTCGATCACCCGCACGCCGGGAAGGTCGAGACCGTCGAGCAGTGGCAGGTGAGCGGATTCGGTGAAGACCACGCGGCAGTCGGTGAGCGCGATGTCGCGGGCGAGCGCCTCGCCTCGACGGGTGGTGTTCAGGCCCGCGACCACTGATCCGGACAGTGCGGCGGCACCGAGCAGCAGGGAGAACTCGGTCACGTTGTCCATCAGCACCCCGATGTGCGGGGGAGCGTTCTCGTCGAGCAGGTCGCGCAGCAACGCCGCGCGGTCGTGCGAGGCGCGGACGTGTTCCCGCCACGAGATACGGGTGTCCGCGAAGGCCATGCCGCGGTCGTCGATGTCGGACAGGCGTGTGAGCAGCGAGGTCACAGTGGGATCGGCGGTCATGGCAGTCCTCGTCGTCCGGTCAGGCGGGGGTGTCGGCGAGTACCCGGCCGAGCGCACGCAGTTGTGCGGTGGCCGAACCGAGGAGGAACTCGTGCTGTTTGGCGGCGAGGAAGTATCGGTGGACGGGATGGTCCTCGTCGAGGCCGACGCCGCCGTGCACGTGGATCGCGGTATGTGCCACGCGGTGTCCCGCATCGGCCGCCCAGAATGCGGCACTGCGGAGTTCCTCGGCGTGCGGTTCGCCGGAGGCCATCCGGTGGGCGGCCTGCCACAAGGTCAGGCGTACCGCCTTGGTGTCGATGTAGGCGTCCGCGAGTCGCTGCGCGACAGCCTGGAAACTGCCGATCGGCCTGTCGAACTGGATGCGTTCGCGGGCGTACTGCGCGGTGAGCTCGAGTGCGCGGTCGAGCACTCCGCACTGGTAGGCGGCCGACCCGAGCAGGGTCCGATCCCGCAGCCGGGCGGCCACGGCTGCGCCGTCCGTGCCGAGCACCCGGCCGGCGTCGAGCTCGACCCCGTCCAGCGTGAGGATGCCTCTGCTGCCGCGGTCGGTCGTTGCCTGGCGGGTGACCCCGACACCCGGGTCGTCGGACCGCACGAGGAAGACCGCGACGGAGTCCTCCAGCGACGCCGGGACCAGGAATCCGTCGGCGACCGGCGCGGCGTCGACGACCGTCTTGGTGCCGTCGAGCACGTACCCGTCGTCCGCGGCGTGTGCTCGGGTGGTGGGGGCCACCGGGTCGTCGTCGAGTTCTTCGGACAGTGCGGCGGTGAGGATCGTCCCACCGGCGGCAGCCGGCCTGCCCCACTCCGACACCTGTTGCGGCGTACCGAATTCACCGATGACGGAGGCACACACCGCGATCGACGTCAGATACGGGACGGCGGCAACGCCGCGGCCGAGTTCGAGCAGGATGCTTGCCTGCTCGAGCGGCCCGTACCCGTCGCCGCCCACCGACTCCGGCAATGCCGCGCCGAGGATTCCCGAGGAGGCGAGCAGGTCCCACAAGGTCCGGTCGATCCGGTCGTCGAGCGAGTCGAGCACGCGCAGATGGTCGTTGGTGACGATGTCGGTGACGATGCTGCGGGTCAGGCTCGACAGGTCCTGTTGAGCCTCGGTGAGGGTGAAGTCCACGGTGGAGGATCCTTCGTTAGCGCTTGGCGGGAGGCTGGCCGAGGGCGGCCATCGCGATGATGTCGCGCTGGACCTCGTTGGTGCCTCCGCCGAAGGTGAGAATGAGGGAACTGCGGTGCATACGTTCGATCCGTCCGCGCAGCAGCGCGCCCGGAGAGTTCTGACGGATCGTCGACGCGGGTCCCAGAATCTCCATGAGCACACGGTAGGCCTCGGTGGCGAATTCGGTACCGAACACCTTGTTCGCCGACGCCGGCCCGGGCCCGAGCGGCGTCTTGCCGGAACTCGACGCGATATCCCAGTTCATCAACTGGAGGTATTCCGCACGGGCGTGCACCCGCGCCAGGCCCACCTGCACCCATTCCTGGTCCACGACGCGGCGTCCGTCGGGCAGCCTCGTCTGCTGCGCCCAGCGGCGCACCTCGCCGAGCGCGGTGAGCACCGGTCCGGCGGACGTGAGCGCGACACGCTCGTGGTTGAGCTGGTTGGTGATCAGGGACCATCCGGCGTTCTCCTCGCCCACCAGAGCGGACGCGGGGACACGGACGTTCTCGAAATAGGTGGCGCTCGTGTCCGGACCGGCCATGGTGTGGACCGGGGTATACGAGAACCCCTCCGCGTCGGTGGGCACGATGAGAACGCTGATGCCCTTGTGTTTCTTCGCATCCGGGTCGGTCCGCACCGCAAGCCACACGTAGTCGGCGTACGCGATCAGGCTCGTCCACATCTTCTGACCGTTGATCACCCACTCGTCGCCGTCGCGCACGGCCGTGGTGCGCAACGACGCGAGATCCGTGCCGGCTTCGGGCTCGGAGTAACCGATGGAGAAGTGCAGTTCGCCCGCGGAGATGCGCGGGAGGAAATACTCCTTCTGCTCCGCGGTGCCGTAATGCATGATCGTCGGCGCCACCGAATCGATGGTGAGGAACGGGACCGGTGCGCCTGCGATCGCGGCTTCGTCGGTGAAGATCAGCTGGTCCATCGCGGAGCGGTTCTGGCCGCCGTACTCCTCGGGCCAGCCCAGCGTGAGCCAGCCGTCCTTGCCCATCTGCTGCACGATCTCGCGGTAGACGTTGCCGGCCCCGTACTCGCCGGTCGTCGCGGCGAGGGCCTCACGCCGTTCCGGAGTCATGAGATGGGTGAAATAGTGTCGCAATTCCTCACGTAGCGCTTGTTGCTCGGAGGTATAGCTGATGTCCACGAACGCTCCACTTCGCCGCTGCGGGATTAGCGCGAATCATTGCACAGAAATGGAACGCGTTCTAGCCTGAGGCGGTCGGGTCGGTACGAAAGTGAAACGGGGTTCGGGTCATGGATGTCAAGGTCGACTTCGACCGCTGCGAGGCGAACGGCGTGTGTGTCGGGGTGGCGCCCGAGGTGTTCGATCTCAACGACGACGACGAGTTGCTCGTGAAGCACCCGGTTCCCGAGGGTAGTGAGGCGAACGTGCGTGAGGCAATTGCGCAGTGCCCCAGGGCAGCCCTGTCCGAAGGGTGAACTGGGACCCCGTCGCGTCTTGTCATAAACAGGAACACGTTCTACATTCTCTGGACTGTCCCGATGTGGTGCCGGGGACGTCCACCGGGGTGTGGCCGTCCGGCCGGCCCGAATCGCAAGGAGTGCGTGGATGAGTTCTGTCGGCAGCGGTGTGTCCCTCGAAGGCAAGGTCGCCGTGGTCACCGGCGCGGGTGCGGGCCTCGGGCGGGCCGAAGCGATCGCGTTGGCTCGCGCCGGCGCGTCGGTGGTTGTCAACGATCTCGTCGCCAACGACTCCGTGGAGGACACTCTCGCGCAGATCCGCGCCATCGGACCCGGTGCGGCATTCGTGCCGGGAAGCGTCGCCGAGCGCGCGACCGCCGATGCGATGGTTCACGCCGCCGAGAAGGAGTTCGGTGGAATGGACATTGTGGTCAACAATGCGGGCATCACGCGTGACCGGATGCTGCCGAACATGTCCGACGACGAGTGGGACTCGGTCGTCGCGGTTCACCTGCGCGGCCACTTCCTGTTGTGCCGCAACGCCGCCGCGTACTGGCGGGGCAAGTCCAAGGAGGCCGGCGGGCCCGTCTACGGGCGCATCGTGAACACGTCGTCGGAGGCGGGGCTGCTCGGGCCGGAGGGGCAGGCGAACTACGGTGCCGCGAAAGCCGGCATCACGGCATTGACGGTGTCGGCCGCGCGGGGGCTGGCGCGCTACGGCGTGCGAGCAAACGCGATCTGCCCCCGTGCCCGCACGGCGATGACCGAATCGGTCTTCGGCGCCCCGCCGGACGGTGAGGTCGATCCACTCTCGCCCGACCATGTGGCGAATCTGGTTGCCTACCTGGCCTCGCCTGCCGCGGACCACATCAGCGGGCAGGTCTTCATCGTGTACGGGCCGATGGTCGCGCTCATGGCCGCGCCGGTCGTGGAGCAACGGTTCGACGCGGACGTGCAGTGGACACCGGACGCCCTCGCGGCCGAACTGGGGGGTTACTTCGCGGACCGCGATCCGGCTGCGACGTTCTCCGCGTCCGACGCACTGAAACTGTGAACGCTTCCGACTCGCCCGAGCCGGAACTCTCTGCAACCCTGCGTGACACGTATCCTGGGCGAAGGGTACGTATCACGCCGACCGGCCGGTTCCGCGTCGGCAGTGCGCCGCGCGTCGGCGGCAAAGGACACCTGTTCTAGTTTTATCTCCGTTCAATTTCAATATTCAACTGTGTTGAATCGTCTTCCGCGGTTGGGGCGAGCGGGAGAGTAGTGCCGAATCCACGGAAAAACGGCTGATCAATGCGCCTTATGTCCGTATTAACGAGAGTGGGGGCGCGGAGAGTGCGGCCGCGGAAAACACGGATGAATTATCTACAGGATGTTTCTTTGACACGTGAACACGTTCTAGTTACTATGACGCGGGTCACAGCAGATTTCTGCGCACGGTCGGATTTCGGTCGGGCCGGCGAACGAAAGGGGAGACGGTGGTAGATCTCCTCGAGGTTCCACTGCGCGCCGTCGGCGGCCTCTTCGCAATGACCGGCGACACCGCGAGGGCGGTGTTCACCAGGCCCTTCCAGAGACGTGAATTCGTCGACCAGGCGTGGTTCGTCGCGCGGGTGTCTCTCGTGCCGACCGTTCTCGTGGCCATTCCCTTCACCGTCCTGGTGAGCTTCACCCTGAACATCCTGCTCCGCGAGATCGGTGCGGCGGACCTCAGCGGTGCCGGGGCCGCGCTCGGAGCCGTCACGCAGGTCGGGCCGATGGTCACGGTGCTGATCGTGGCCGGTGCCGGAGCCACCGCGATCTGTGCGGATCTCGCAGCCCGCACCATCCGCGAGGAGATCGATGCGATGCGGGTGCTCGGCATCAACCCGATCCATCGGCTCGTGGTCCCGCGCGTACTCGCGTCCACCGTCGTCGCGCTGCTGCTCAACGGGCTCGTCTGCACGATCGGCATCCTCGGTGGCTTCGTGTTCTCCGTCTTCCTCCAGGACGTGAACCCCGGAGCCTTCATCAACGGCATCACGCTTCTCACCGGCTTCGGTGAACTCATGATCTCCCAGGTCAAGGCAGGATTGTTCGGCATGATCGCAGGCCTCGTCGCCTCCTACCTCGGACTCAACGTCAAAGGTGGCCCCAAGAGCGTCGGGGACGCCGTCAATCAGACGGTCGTCTTCGCGTTCATGGCCCTGTTCGTCGTCAACCTCCTCGTCACCGCCGTCGGCATCAAGCTGACGGCCGGATGAGAAACGCGGAGGACACACCATGGCAGTGATCTCCGGGCGATTCCCGAGGGCCGTGCGACGGTTCTCCCGCGCCTCGACGTCGATCGACCGTCTGGGCGAGCAGGCCCTGTTCTACGGCAAGGCGCTCGCGACGATCCCTCGCGCGCTCCGGCAGTACCCGAAGGAAACCCTCCGGCTCGTCGCCGAAATCAGCATGGGGACAGGTGCCCTGGCCGTGATCGGCGGCACCGTCGTCATCGTCGGATTCCTCACCCTGTTCACCGGCGGCATCATCGCGGTGCAGGGGTTCAGTTCCCTCGGCAACATCGGCGTCGAAGCACTCACAGGGTTCTTCGCGGCGTTCATCAACGTCCGCATCGCGGCACCCACCATCGCCGGGATCGGCCTGGCCGCCACCATCGGCGCGGGCTCCACGGCGCAACTCGGTGCGATGCGCGTCTCCGAGGAGATCGACGCACTCGAGACCATGGCCATCCCGTCGATCCCGTACCTCGTCTCCACCCGGGTCCTGGCGGGAATGATCGCCATCATCCCGCTGTACTCGCTCGCGGTGATCGCGTCGTTCGTCGCCAGCCGATTCGCGACCGTCGTCATCTACGGCCAGTCGGCCGGCGTCTACGACCACTACTTCACGACGTTTCTCATACCCACCGACATACTCTGGTCGTTCGTTCAAGCGATCGTGATGGCGATCGCCGTCATGCTCATCCACACCTACTACGGGTTCACCGCCGGCGGCGGACCGGTCGGTGTCGGCGTGGCCGTCGGCAACGCGGTGCGCGCGTCGCTCGTCGCAGTCGTCACCGTCACCCTGCTCATCTCTCTCGCCGTGTACGGCGCGACCGGCAACTTCAACTTGTCGGGATAGGGCGCGGCACATGGACACTCCCTCGTGGAAGAAAAAGCTCGCGGCGTTCGTGCTGGTGGGTGGGCTCGCCGTGATCGTCTTCGTGGCATTGACGATGTTTGCTGCCGGATTCACCTCCACCACGCCCGTCACCGTCACCGCGCAGCGATCGGGCCTGGTGATGGAACCCGACGCGAAGGTCAAACTGCGCGGCGTCGAGGTCGGCAGGGTCTCGTCCATCGAGCACACCCCGGACGGTGCCGTGCTGCGGCTCGCGATGCAGCCCGGACAGATGCACCTCATTCCGTCCGACACGCGCGTGTCGATCGAGTCGACCACCGTGTTCGGTGCCAAGTTCGTCAACCTCGTGGTCCCGGAGGATCCGTCACCGGTACCGCTGCAAGAGGGCGCGGTGATTGCGGCCGACAGTGTGACGGTCGAGTTCAATACGGTCTTCGAGCATCTGTCCGAGGTGCTGACGCAGGTGCAGCCCGAGAAGCTCAACGCCACGCTCGGTGCGCTCTCGGAGGCGCTCAACGGTCGCGGCGATGCGCTCGGGGCCACCCTCGCGGACGCGGACGCCTACCTGGCCGAGATGAACCCCTCGCTCCCGCAGTTGCAATACGACCTGGGAGCTGCTGCCGACGTCGCCAATCTCTATGCGGACACCGTGCCGGATCTGATGACCACGATCGGCAACGTCACCGAGGTCGGTAACACGATCGTCGACGAACAGTCGCAACTCGACCTGTTGCTCATGAATCTCACCGGTCTGGCCGATACCGGTCGTAACGTTCTGGGGGAGAACGAGAACCAAGTGGTCACCGCACTCGACAGCTTGTCGTACACCACCGGGCTCCTCGGCGAGTACTCGCCCGAACTCACGTGCTTCATCATCGGTCTCAACGATGCTCGCATCGCCTTCGAACCGATGGCCGGAACGGGTGAATATGCCGCGCTCACGCTGAGCACGAGCTTCATGGGTGGTGCCACGCCGTACAACGCGGCCCAGGACCTGCCCGTCGTCGGGGCCTCCGGCGGCCCGAACTGCTGGGGCATGCCGGACTACGATCCGCGACGCGACGGGAACGCGAAGTTCGTGGTGACCGATACCGGGACCACGCCGTACAAACCGGCCACGGAGGCATGGGTGCGTTACCCGACGATCTTCCAGTACCTGTTCGGTGACCAACTCGCGGCAGGGCAGTGACGATGCGGCCCACCACGATCAAGTTCCTGATCTTCACGCTCACGATGGTGCTCGTGTTCGCCGGCCTCGCAGTGGTGTTCAGCCAGGCCCGGTTCACCGGAAAAGAGACCTACCACGCGGCCTTCACCGACGTCTCCGGACTGAAATCCGGCGACAAGGTGCGTATCGCCGGTGTCCAGGTGGGGTCGGTCGACGGGGTCGACATCGGGGACGGCAACCACGCGGAAATCGAATTCGGCGTCGATTCCAAGTACACGCTCTTCACCGGCACTCGCGCGACCGTCCGCTACGAGAACCTGGTGGGAGACCGGTATCTGGAACTGCTCGAGGGAGCCGGCAGCGTCGACGTTCTCCAGCCGGGCGGAAGCATCCCGATCGAGCAGACCGAACCTGCTCTCGACCTCGACCTGCTGCTGGGAGGGTTCAAGCCACTGCTGCAAGGGCTCGATTCCCAGCAGGTCAACGACCTGTCCGGCGCGTTGCTGCAAGTGTTCCAGGGGCAGGGCCAGACGCTGGTCTCCTTGCTGGGCAACACGAATTCGTTCACCAATTCGCTCGCGGATCGCGACCGGTTGATCGGCGACGTGATCGACAATCTGAACGGCGTTCTCGGCACCATCGACGACCACGATCGCGAGTTCGCCGAGACCATCGACCAATTGAGTGCCCTCGCCGGTGGGCTGGCCGCAGACCGCGACCCGATCGGCGCCGCGATCCCGGAGATCGCCGGGGGCACTGCGGATCTGGCAGCGCTGCTGCAGAACAACCGGCCCGACCTGCAGTCCGTGATCGCCGAAACCAATCGGTCCATGACACAACTCGATCTGGGTGAGGACGACATCAACCGCACACTCGAACGTCTCCCGTCGGATTACAAGAAACTCATCCGGGTGGGCGCCTACGGCAACTTCTTCCAGTTCTTCCTCTGCGCCAACACCTTCAAGTTCTCCGGACCCGACGGCACCACCGTCAGGTACACGACGGCGAACCACGACACGGGAAGGTGTGCGAAGGTCGAATGAGTGCACCGCGCGAACGCAGTCATCTCCAGATCGGCATCGTCGGTTTGGGTGTGTCCGCCGCCATCGTCCTCGCCGGGTTGCAGTACGACCAGCTCCAGTTCCTCTCGGGCGGGCTGAGCTATTCGGCTCGATTCGAGGACGCGGGTGGACTCGTCGCCGGAGACGAGGTGATGCTCTCGGGTGTCACGGTCGGCGACGTGACCGACGTGAAGCTCGACGGCCAGACCGTACTCGTGAACTTCACGATCCAGGACGGCATCGGCCTCGGCGACGGCACCGGCGCCGACATCAAGACCAACACCGTGCTGGGCCGCAAGTCGCTCGCAGTGCGTCCGGGAGGCTCCGGCGTGATGCGTCCGGGCACGATCATCGAGATCGACCGAACCAACTCGCCGTACTCGCTGACCGACGCGCTCGGCGACCTCACGACCACCGTGTCCGAACTCGATACCGGACAGATCAACGAGTCGCTCGATGCCCTGTCGGATTCGCTGCAGGACACTCCGCCGGAGATACGCGGTGCCCTCGAGGGCATGACCCGGTTGTCCCAGTCGATCAACTCGCGGGACGAGTCCCTGCTGCAGTTGCTCGACCGGGCCGAGGACGTGACCGCGATCCTCTCCGAGCGCAGCGATCAGGTCAACGCGCTGATCGTCGACGCCAACGCCTTGTTCGGCGAGCTGAACCTTCGCCGAGACGCCATCACCGAACTCATCGCGAACATTTCCGCGGTCTCGCGCCAGCTCATCGGCCTCGTCCAGGACAACCAGAGCCAGATGGGGCCGACGCTCGAGAAGCTCAACGCGGTCACCGCGAACCTGCAGGCGAACAAGGACAACATCGCTGGGGCGCTCGACGGTCTCGGACCATACATCAGCGCTCTCGGTGAGTCTGTGGCCAGCGGGCCGTTCTTCAACGCCTACGTGTCGAATATCCTGCCGGCGCCGTGGTGGAAAGCCATCGTGGACAGCCAGGTTGCCCCCGACCTTCTCCCCGAGGATCTCCAGAACGTGATTCCCAAAGAGCCGCCGTCGATCACGAGGGATGGCGAATGAGTACCGACACCATGCCGGTGGACAACCACGAACCGGCGCCTCCGAAGAACTCCCGACTTCCGCGCCGGTTGCTGATCGGTATCGCGGCCGCCGTCGTCCTTGCGCTGGTCGCGGGCTTCGTGTGGTTCGTGCTGCCCGGCCTCGGCAAGCGGACGGTCTATGCCGAATTCGTCTCGACCAGTGGGTTGTACGAAGGTGACGACGTACGCGTGCTGGGTGTGTCGGTCGGGCGCATCACCGATATCGAGCCCGGCGACGACCTGGTTCGGGTGACCATGTCGATCGACGACGCGGTCGACGTGCCGGCCGACGCCGCTGCCGTCGTCATCGCGCAGAGCCTCGTCTCTGCCCGCTTCGTCCAGCTCACCCCCGTCTACTCCGGCGGCGCCGCCCTCGAGGACGGCGCGACGATTCCTCCGCAGCGCACCGCGTCGCCCGTCGAATGGGATCAGATCAAGACCGAACTCATGCGTCTGTCCGAGGCGCTCGGGCCGGAAGAACTCGATCCACAGGGCTCGCTCGGCCGGTTCATCGACACCGCCGCGGAGAACCTCGACGGAAACGGGCAGACCATCCGCTCCACACTGCGAGAGCTGTCCGCGACCATGCATACGCTGTCGGAGGGACGCACCGATCTGTTCTCGACGATCCGGAACCTCCAGACCTTCGTCTCGGTGCTGTCGTCGAGCAACGAGCAGATCGTGCAGTTCGGTGGACGGCTGGCCTCCGTCTCGAATGTGCTCGCACAGAGTTCCGACCAACTCGGGGTCTCGCTCACCGATCTCGGCATCGCGGTCGGCGACGTGCAGCGTTTCGTCCAGGACAACCGTGCCGGACTGACCGAGTCGGTCGAGCGCCTCGCCGACGCCACCGAAGTGCTCGCGCGCAAGCGACCGGAGATCGAGCGGATTCTGCACTCGGGCCCGACGTCGCTGGCCAACTTCTACAACATCTACAAGCCGGCACAGGGGTCGCTGACCGGCGCCCTCGCCATCAACAACCTCGCCAACCCCGTGGAGTGGATGTGTGGGTCGGTCGCTGCCGCCGCGAACGCGACATCCGAACGAAGCGAGGAGTTGTGCCGTCAGCAACTCGGTCCGGTCCTGGCCTCGATGAGCGCCAACTACCTGCCGGTCCTGGCCAACCCGCTCGCCAGTGTGCAGGCCTTCCCCGGGGACATCGTCTACAGCGAACCGTGGCTCGAAGGTGCGTCCGCAGGACGAGGGACCGCACCGCCGCAGGCGGCGCCCGCACCCACGCCGCTCGACGGACTGCTGGGCGGATTACCGAACGTCGCGGTCCCGCAGGACCTGGGGACACTGCTGCAGCCGGGAGGGGGACGATGATCCTGTCGAATGGACGGCGCATCACCGCGGCCGCGGTCGTGCTGGCGGCGACGCTGGCGCTGACGGGCTGTGAATGGGATGGGCTCAACTCTGTTCCCATGCCGGGCACCGCCGGACGCGGTGAAGGCGCCTACCGCGTCGAGATCGAGATGCCCAATGTCACGACGCTGACCCAGAACTCACCGGTCCGCGTCGACGATGTCACCGTCGGGTCGATTGCCGCGATCGAGGTGGACGGATGGCACGCGCTCGTCACGGTGGCGCTCGACAAGGACACCGTGGTGCCCGCCAACGCGACGGCCAAGATCGGCCAGACGAGCCTGCTCGGTTCGCAGCACCTCGAGTTGCTCGCCCCCGTCGACGAACCCGCGCGTGGACGGCTCGCGGACGGCGATCGGATTCCCCTCGAGCGTGCGGGTGTCTATCCGACGACGGAGCAGACGCTCTCGTCGTTGTCGCTGGTACTCAACGGCGGCGGTCTGGCGCAGATCAACGACATCACCACCGAACTCAACGCCGCACTGGTCGGGCGGGAGGATTCCGTCCGCAACCTGCTCCCGCGTCTCGACGAACTCGTGTCCGCGCTCGACACCCAGCGCGGCGATATCGTGTCCGCGCTCGAAGGGATGGACCGGCTCGCGGTCACGGTGAACAACCAGAACGAAACCCTCGTGCGGGCACTGGAGGAACTACCGCCCGCGCTCGAAGTCCTCGTGGACCAGCGGCAGAACCTCACGTCCGCGATGTCCTCGCTCGGTGAGCTGAGCACGGTGGCGAGTCGTGTCGTCGAAAGCTCCAACGACGATCTCAAAGCGAACCTGCAGGGGCTGGCACCGACGTTGCGGGCGCTGGCCGACTCGGGCAGCGCGCTCACCGAAGTCCTCGGCGTACTCCTGACGTACCCCTTCCCTCAGAACGGGATCAACAACGTCATCCGGGGTGATTACGCGAACCTCGCCATGACGATCGACCTCACCCTCGATCGGCTCGACCTGAATTTCCTGACCGGAACCCCACTGGCGGGCCGATTGGCCGGACCGGAGGGAATTCTCGGCAGGGACGCCGGACTCGCCGCCCAGGCCGTCGATCCGTTCCAGGCGCCGCTCGCGCCGCCGCCCGCACAACCCGCCCCGGGACCTGCCGGCACACTCTCGATCCCCGGAATCGGCGAGATCACGATTCCCGGACTTCCCGAGGGAGTGTTCGGACCATGATGCTTTCACGATTCGTTCGTATCCAGCTCTCGATCTTCGCTGTGCTCACCGTGATCGGTCTCGTCGTGATGACGCTGCAGTACGTGCGTCTGCCGGCGCTGCTGGGGGTCGGCCGGTACACGCTCACCGTGGAACTTCCGTCCACCGGCGGCCTGTATCCGCACTCGAACGTGACCTACCGGGGTATCAACGTCGGAACGGTCCAGTCGGTCGCGCTCTCGCCCGCAGGCGTCGACGCGACGCTGTCGATCGGCAGCGACTACAAGATTCCTGCCGATGTGGACGCGGCCGTTCGGAGCGTGTCCGCCATAGGTGAGCAGTATGTCGATCTCGTTCCCCGCGAAGGGGGTTCGAGTGGTGGGTATCTCGCGGACGGCGACGTGGTGCCGGTGGAGCGCGCTACCGTCCCGCAAGAGGTCGGTGCCCTGCTGGACCAGGCGGACGTGTTGCTCGCCAGCATCGGCGACACGCGACTGCAGGCACTCGTGGACGAAGCCTTCGAGGCGTTCAACGGATCCGGTCCCGAATTGCAGGACCTGATCGACTCGACCCGCCTGTTCGTGCAGGAGGCATCGGGGAACAGCGCCGAAACCCGTCGGCTCATCGACGAGGTGGGGCCGCTGCTCGACACTCAGACGGTCACCAGCGACGCCATCCGGTCGTGGACGCGGGACATGGTGACCTTCACCGACCGCTTGCGCGAGAGCGACCCCGATCTGCGGACACTGCTCGAGACCGGTCCGTCGGCCGCGGCCGAAGCCGAAGTGCTGCTGCAGGATCTCCGCCCGACACTTCCGCTCCTGCTCGCGAACCTGGTGAGCGTCGGTGAAGTCGGTGTCATCTACAACTCCGGGATCGAGCAGGTCCTCGTGCTGTATCCGCCGATGACGACCGCGCTGATCACGGCGGCCGGGTCCGGACCGCCGGAGGACGGTGCAGTCGTCGACTTCCATCTCCAGCTTCACGACCCGCCGCCCTGTCTTTCCGGATTCGTCCCGCCGGATCAGTGGCGCAGCCCCGCCGACACCACGATGGTCGACACGCCGGGGGATGTGTTCTGCCAGTTGCCGCAGGACTATCCGAACGCCCAGCGCGGTGCCCGGAACCTGCCGTGCATGGAGTATCCGGGCCGCCGTGCACCGACGCCCGATCAGTGCCGTACCGGCTACACACCGAAATACTCCGACAATCCGTGGCAGGGTCCACCTACGCCGGTAGGGTCCGACAATGTCGTGCCGACGCCTGCGTCATACACCGAAGGCAGCGGTGCTGCGGCACCGGCCGGCGTCACCGCGCGCCGGATCGATCCGCAGACGGGGACGTATATCGGTCCCGACGGCACCGTGTACACCCACGCCCAACTGGGAGACGACCGGAGTTTGGAGACTTTCATGAAGGCACAGCAGGGCTGATGGCGAACGAACACGACAAAGACGGTCCCACCGTCGAGCCCGATACGGTTCCCGACGAGAGCACCACGCCGACGAGTGCGACCGATACCGGGGGCAGCGACACGGCACCGGCTGCCTCCGCGGCACCGGCGGCGCCGACATGGCCCAAACGGGTGGTCGTGGTCGCATCGATTCTGCTGATCGCCGTTGTGGCCGCCGGTGTCTGGCTGATCATCGACCAGCGGTCGGCCGACGAGCGTGACGAGCGACGAGCGGCGTTCGTCCAGGCTGCGCGTCAGACCGTGCTCAACCTGACGACGATCCGCGCCGACTCCGCAGACGCCGACGTGCAGCGGCTGATCGACGGGGCCACCGGCGACTTCAAGGCCGAATTCGAAGGGCGCGAAGGCCCGTTCGTGGAGGTCGTGCAACAAGCCGGCGTCACGACGATGGGGGAGGTGCTCGAGGCCGGAATCCAGAACGAGGACGGTACGTGCGCGTCGTCGCTCGTCGCGTCGCGTGCGATGGTGAGCAATGCCGACCAGACCGAGCCGGAACCACGCGATTTCCGTCTGCGCGTGACGATCTGTGACGAGAACGGCAGACTGCTGGCGTCGAAGGTGGAGTTCGTGCCGTGAGTGAAGACCGGAAAGACAAGCAGGTGACGTCAGTGAACACGGACAGCCAGGCGGACACGAACAGCCGGACGGATACGGCCGGCGAGACGAACACGACCGGCGAGACGAACACGACCGGCGACACCACATCCGGTGAGACCGCGGCCGCGACGGCTTCCTCACCCGGGGATACCGCAGCCGCAGACACCGCTCCGGCTTCCACGGACACGGTCGTGAATTCCGCAGACACCGCTCCGGCACCCGCGGACACCGCACCCGCGCCCGTGGACACAGCACCGTCCTCGCAGTCGTACCTGCGGCACGTCGCGATCGGGCTGTCGGTGCTCGTACTCGTGTTCGCGGTCGTCGTGGGCTGGCTCGCGTACGGAGCGCGGGCCGACTCGGCTGCCGAGGCTGCCCGTACCGAAGCCCGTGTGGCAGCAGAGGAGCAGGCCGTCGCGATGCTCGCCTACACCCACGGCGAGGTGGACGATCAGATCGCCGTGGCGGGCGAGGGCCTCACCGGGGACTTCCGTGACGAGTACACGAATCTGATGAAGAACGTCATCGCGCCGGGGGCCAAGGAGAAGGCCATCAGCGTGCAGGTGAGCGTGCAGGGATCGTCGGTGGTATCCGCCGATGCCGACAGCGCCGTGACCCTGCTGTTCCTCAACCAGATCACCACGAGTTCCGAGAATCCGGAAGCTGTGAGCAGCGGCAGTCGTGTGCGAGTCGAACTCGAAAAACACGACGACCGCTGGCTCGTCAGCCGGCTGACACCGATCTAGGCTCCGGGGGGTCGCTCCCTCAACAGCACCGTGTTCCCGTCAGCACGGTGTTTCTGTCAGAGCACCGTGTTTCTGTCAGAGCACCGTGTTTCTGTCAGAGCACCGTGGCGACGTTCCACGCGGAGTGGATCGCTCCTTCGATGTAGCCGACGTCCGCGGCGTCACCGACCACGTGGATCTCCGGTACCCTGCCCTCGAGCTCGTCGGCGAGCGGCGCCGCGGCCGAGACTCCGGACGCCACGACGACCATATCGGCCGGGGCGGTGAGGGTTTCGTCACCGACGCGGAATTCGACGGTGTCGGCGGTGATGCGCTGCACCTGTGCTCGCCGGTGAATGGTTACGCCGACTTCGCCGGCGTGCCGAACTGCCGTCCAGCGTCGTGGCATGGCCATCGGCACGCCCAGTTGTCCGCCCTCTTCGAGCAGGGTCACCCGGCGCCCACGTTCTGCGAGGAACTCCGCCAGTTCGAGACCGACGAGCGAGCCCCCGACCACGACCACGTCTTTGCCCATGGGCAGGAACTTGCGGGTGACGGCGCGAATCGCCTGTGGGCTCTTGGTGATTCCCGACAGCTTGCCGAGGCGCCCCATGGTGCGGAGGAACAGCGGTTGTTCCGACGTGTCGCCGGCCCCGGTCATCAGGGCTCGCAGCGTATCGCCGGTGTGCACGTGGGGCAGATCGCCACCGGGAACGTCGGGCCGGCCGCGCACCGCGCCGGTGGCGATCACGACGGCATCGGGTGCGAGTGCGGCGACGGAGTGGGCGGTGGCCTCGGTGTTCAGGCGGACGTCGACGCCGAGGCGTTCGATCTCGGAGCGGAGCCACCTCAGCAACTGCTCGTTGTCCGGGGTGGTGAGGGTCGAGAACCAGAGTGTGCCGCCGAGCCGATCCGACTTGTCGAGCACCGTCACCCGGTGTCCTCGCTCGGAGGCGACGCGCGCGACTTCGAGCCCGCCCGGCCCGGCACCCACCACGACGATGTGCTTCGCCGCGGACGTGGGGGTGAACGGCACCAGGGTCTCGTTGCCCAGCGCCGGATTCACCGCGCAGATCGGGGTGTCGTCCCAGAAATTCTCCTGGACACACACATAGCAGTTGATGCACGGCCGCACCTGCTCCGGCGTGCCCGCGGCGAGCTTGCCGACCAAGGAGGGATCCGCGAGCAACTGGCGGCCCATCGCGACGAAATCGGCGTCACCGTCGGCGATGGTCTTCTCGCCCACCTCGGGCAGTACGCGACCGACTGCGATCACCGGGATGCCGACGGCCTTCTTCACCGAGGCTGCCAGGCCCGTGTAGGCGCCGACAGTGTTCGGGAGCGGCCCGTCGGTGAAGTTGGAGAACGGGTTTCGGCCCCAGCCGGTCACGTGGATCGCGTCGGCTCCCGCGGCTTCGAACAACTGTGAAGCGCGCACTGCCTCGTCTGTGCTCAGGCCGTCGGCTTCGCCGAATTCGCGTCCGGCGACGCGCACCAGAATCGCCAGGGAGTCGCCGACTTCGGCCTTCACCGCGCGGATGACCTCGCACGCAAGTCGCGCACGGTTCGCGAACGAACCACCGTATTCGTCGGTGCGCCGATTGTCGGCGCGGCTGAGGAAGGCGCCGAGCACATAGCCGTGCGCACAATGGATTTCGACCGCGTCCGCGCCTGCCGCTTTCACCCGGCCCGCGGCGTCCGCGAAGCAGCGCACGAGCCATGCCAGGTCTTCCTGTGTGGCTTCGTGGTATTCGGCCTGCTTGCCGTGGGTGACCGCAGCCATCTTCTGGAGTTCTTCACCGGTGTTGTCGGCGAGCGCGCTCAGGTCGGGGCTCGAGTTCGGGGTCGAGGGGACGAGCAGCGGCCGATCGTTGACGGTGTCGATCCGTGCCACCTTGCCGTGGTGCGTCATCTGCACGCACAGAGCACTACCGGCCTCGTGGACAGCATCGGCGAGTGCGGTGAGACCGGGGATGAACCTGTCCTCCGACAGTCCGGGTTCCTTGGTGCTGGCGCAGCCGAGCGGATAGGCGACAGCGCAGCATCCGGTGATGATCAGCCCGGTGCCGCCCTCGGCGCGGGCGACGAAATGGTCGATGTCGCCCTGCTCGATCTCGCCGTCGTCACACAGATTCATGTCCATGGCGGGCAGGACGACCCGATTCCGCAGCGTCACGGGCCCGATGGTGCCGGGGGAAAGGAGATGGGGGAAGGTTCCGGTCGTCACACCAAGACGTTATGCCCGCGGGTTGTGTCCCGCGGCATAGTTCCACTCAGTGGGACCGACCGGCTACCCGCTGTTCCCGCTGTTGCCTTCGCCCGGCGTGATCAGTGCGGGTCCCGCGGCGCCGGTGTGCGACAGCGCTTCGAGGAACGAGCGTGCCCACCGGTCGACATCGTGCGTGAGGACCTGACGGCGGAGGGCGCGCATCGTCTTGCGTCCGACGTCGCGGGGTTGTTCGATCGCTGCCTGCATCTTGTCCTTGACGTCCTCCAGGTCGTGCGGATTGCACAGGAAGGACTGACGCAGTTCGGCTGCTGCGCCGGTGAATTCGCTGAGCACCAGCGAACCACCGAGATCGCTGCGGCACGCGATGTATTCCTTGGCGACGAGATTCATCCCGTCGCGCAACGGCGTCACCAGCATCACGTCGGCGGCAACGAAGAAGGCGATGAGTTCCTCGCGCGGCACCGGGCGGTGGATGTAGTGGACCACGGGGCGGCCGACCTCGGCGTACTCACCGTTGATGCGACTGACCATGCGCTCGATCTCGCCGCGCATCTGCACATACGACTCGACGCGTTCGCGGCTGGGAGTCGCGAGTTGCACCATGACGGTGCGGGCCGGATCGACCCGTCCCTCGTCGAGGAGTTCGTTGAGGGCGTCGAGCCGGACGTCGATGCCCTTGGTGTAGTCCAGCCGGTCGACCCCGAGCAGGATGTGGTCCGGGTTGCCCAGCTCTTTGCGGATCGCCTTGGCCCGGTCGCGAATCTTCTTGCTACGCGACTGTTCGTCGAGTTCGCCCGACGCGATGGAGATGGGGAAGGCCCCGACGCGCACCGAGCGGAATCCGACCTGGACCACACCGAGCTTCGAGCGGACACCGATATTGCCGCGCGAGGTCTGGTGGCCGGCGAGCCTGCCCGCCAGGTAGAGGAAGTTCTGGGCGCCGCCGGGGAGATGGAAGCCGATGAGGTCGGCGCCGAGGAGCCCTTCGACGATCTCGGTGCGCCAGGGCATCTGCATGAACAACTCGACCGGCGGGAACGGAATGTGCAGGAAGAACCCGATCGTGAGGTCGGGTCGCAGCATCCGCAGCATCTTCGGCACCAACTGGAGTTGGTAGTCCTGGATCCAGACGGTGGCGTTCGGTGCTGCGGCCTTGGCCGCTTCTTCCGCGAAGCGCCGGTTGACCTCGACGTAGACGTTCCACCATTCGCGCCGGTATTCCGGGCGGACGATGACGTCGTGGTAGAGCGGCCACAGCGTCGCGTTGGAGAACCCCTCGTAGTAGTCGGCGATCTCCTGAGTGCTCAGGGGAACCGAGTACAGCGTGAGGTCGTCCTCGACGATGACGCCGGCATCGGCGTCGGCCACCCCGGCCCAGCCGACCCACGCTCCGTGGTTGGAACGCAGGATCGGCTCGAGGGCGGTGACGAGACCGCCGGGGCTGCGCTTCCATCGGGTCGTGCCGTCCGGCAGGCGTTCGAGATCCACCGGCAGGCGATTCGCGACGACGACGAAATCGGACGGGGTGATCGACTCGGATTCTTCGGTCGCATCCGCGCCGCCTGCTGTCACGTCGTGTCCTCTCGAGGTGCCGGTCCGATGGATCTCGTCAGTACTTTTCGGCCGGGCCGATGCCCAGCATCGACAGCAGCATGCGGCACTCGTCCGCAGTCTCGGCGTAGGCGGCGACGACGCGCTGTGCCTGTCGGGCGGTCTCGTCGGCGACAGGTTCGAGATCGTCGTCGGCGAGAACGTCGGGCGTGGTGGGGTCCGCGGTCATGTGTTCCTCCCGGGTAGCTGCTCGGCGCGAGCATGCATCTGCCTCGACTCTAGGAGAGTGGGACACCGGGGCGCCACCCGCCGGGTGCTGGATCGATCGTGGCCGGGGCCCTCGCGGTACCGTAGGGCTCGTAACGCCGCGCTCGTCGATCTGTGCGCGTTCGTCCCCCGCAGTCTTCGAGGAAGGTCTCCATGCCCATTGCGACGATCAACGGAATCCCGCTGAACTACCAGGTCAAGGGATCCGGCGACCTCGTAGTTCTCGTCATGGGAACCGGTAGCCCCGGCCGGGTGTGGGACCTGCATCAGGTGCCCGCGCTCGTGAAGGCCGGCTACCGCGTGGCCACGTTCGACAACCGTGGCATTGCGCCGTCGGGGGAGAGCCTGAGTGGGATGACGCTCGACGATCTCGTTGCCGACACCGCGGGCCTGATCGAGTTGCTCGGTGGCCCGGCGCATGTCGTCGGCACGTCGATGGGTGCGCGCGTCGCGCAGGAACTGACCTTGGCGCGTCCGGACCTCGTCCGCAAAGCGGTGTTCCTCGCCGGCCATGCACGGATGGACCGGTTCCAGATGACGCTCACCGAGGGGGAGCGGCAGTTGTACGACAGCGGTGTGGAGTTGCCGCCCAAGTATCAGGCCGCGGTGACCGCGGTGATGAACCTGTCGCCCGCCTCGCTTGCCGACGAGAACACCGCACGCGACTGGCTCGACGTGTTCGAGTTCAGTGGCGGGAAGATGTCGCCCGGCGTGCGGGCCCAGTTGGGCATGGACCGCGAGTTCGATCGCCGTGCCGCCTACCGGGCGATCACGAAGCAGTGCCTCGCGGTGGGATTCGCCGACGACCGCATGATTCCGGCGTATCTGTCGCGGGAAGTGGCGGAAGCGATTCCTGGCGCACGGTACGAGGAGATTCCGGACGCCGGCCACTACGGCTACCTGGAGCGTCCCGAGGTGGTCAACAAGGTGTTGCTGGACTTCTTGGCGGCGTAGCGGCCAGGGCACGTGTTCGGCGAGCGCGGTGGGATCGACTTCGATCCCACCGCGCTCGCGTCCGTCCGGGGAAGGGCGGCAGCCGTGTCCGGAAGATAGTGGGAGTCCGGCGGTTCGGAGTCCCCCATGGACGGTCGACCCTTGGTAGGCTCGCTCAACCAAGGTTAGCCTGAGCTACATTCTCAGAGCTTTGGTCGACGGACCTGGGCTCGCGCCCCCGAGTACGGAAGTTGAGTGATGACCGACCGATCCAGCGCTACCGCAGGTGATTCGGAGAATCCGGACGAACCTCGAGGGGACGTGTTCGACCTCGTCGGAATCGGCTTCGGCCCCGCCAACCTCGCTCTGGCCATCGCCATCGAGGAACACAATGCGGCCGATCCGGCCTCACCGCTGCGTGCCACCTTCTTCGAGCGGAGACCAGACTTCGCGTGGCACCCGGGGATGATCCTCGAGGGCGCGACCATGCAGATCGCCTTTCCCAAGGATCTCGTCACCTTCCGGAACCCCACCAGCAGTTACAGCTTCTTCGCGTACCTGCACGAGCGCGGGCGGCTCGCGGACTTCGTCAACCACCAGACGTTCTTTCCGACCCGGCACGAATTCCAGGATTACCTGCGGTGGGCCGCCGACCGTGTCACCGCGGATGTCCGGTACGGAACCGAGATCACTGCCGTCGAAGCGGTCCGTCACCACAACGGCGCAGCCGATCTGTTCGCGATCCACGCAGCCGACGGCAGCGTGGTCCATGCGCGCAGCGTCGTGGTCGGTGTCGGGCTCCGGGCGCAGATCCCGCGCTGGGCCACCGAATCGGCGCGGTGCTTTCACAACCACCAGTTCCTGTTCCACCTGGACACGATGCCCGAGCCGGCGCATCAGCGATTCGCCGTGGTCGGCGCGGGACAGAGCGCCGCGGAAGTGGTGCAATACCTGCACGCCCACTACCCGCAGGCCGAAGTCCACAGCATCTTCAACCGCTTCGGCTACAGCCCGGCCGACGACAGCCCGTACGCGAACCGGATCTTCGATCCTTCGGCAGTCGACGAACTCCACGGAGCGTCGCCCGCGGAGCGGGAGCGGGTGCTCACTCTTCATCGCGGCACCAACTACTCCGTCGTGGCCCCGGAACTCATCGAGGCGCTCTACGCCACCGAGTACCGGGAAAGGGTCAGTGGGCGTCGCCGGCTGTTCATGCGCCGCGCCTCCGAAATCCTCTCCACCACGGAAAGCGCCGCGGGCATCGAGATCGACGTCCGGAACAACCTGGACGGCGCCGTCGAGACATTGATGTGCGATGCGGTGGTCCTGGCGACCGGTTTCGAGCCCGCGCCGCTCACTCCGCTCCTCGGCGACCTCGCGCCGGACGGGCCGGTATTGGTGGTCGACCGTGACTACCGGCTGCCGACGCCGGAGGACATCGATGCCGACATCTACCTGCAGGGCGGCACCGAGAAGACACACGGCCTGACCTCGTCGCTGTTGTCGAACGCGGCGGTACGAGCAGGAGAAATCCTGGCTTCCGTCCTCGGTCGCCGGGAACTGAAGATGTCCGGAGCCCTGGGTGTTGTCGGTGAACTTGATAGGATTCCGGACCATCACACCTACGCAACAAGTGAGGCGAGATGAGCACGAACCCATTTGACGACGAGGACGGCCGGTTCTACGTCCTCGTGAACGACGAGGAGCAGTACTCGCTGTGGCCGACCTTCTCCGAGGTTCCGCAGGGGTGGCGGGTGGTATTCGGCGAAGAGTCGCGTGCCGCGTGCGTCGAATACGTCGAGCAGAACTGGACCGATATGCGTCCGAAGAGCCTTCGCGATGCCATGGAAGCCGACGAAAAGGCTCGTCAGGGCTGACCCTTCGTCACGGCTGATACACCGAATACTTCTACATTCTGCGAGAGTCACGCCCGCGCCAACCGAGGCGCAGCGTGGCTCTCGTTGTTTCGGTTGCCGCGGCGTCGACAATCGGGATCGTGTCCGTGATGGGGATCGGGCCGGTCACCGGTGTCGGGGCCGGCCGGATCGCACGCTTCTTCTCCAGCCTGATCCGGGGGATCCGGCGCAACTGCGGGCGGCGCAGCGACCCGACCTTGAGGATACTTCGCGGGTTGCGGGTGCGCCGCGCGAGCCACTCCCCGAGGGTGACTCCGGCCGCGAGTGCACAGCCGATACCGAATGCCGCGAAGAGCGCGGTCATGCCGATGCTCATCTCGTTGCGCAGCATCGCGTACAGACCGCGATACAGGGCGAGACCGGGAAGCAGCGGAGTGATGCCGGCGACCGCGACGACCAGCGGCGGGGTGAGGGCACGGCGGGCCATCAGGCCACCCGCGAAGCCGATGACGGTGGCCGCCACCGCCGAGGAAATAATGGGACCGAGCGAGAGCCCGAGCGCCAGCTGATAGCCCAGGCTGCCGGCAGCTCCGGCCAGGGCCGCGACGGTGAGTGCGCGGCGCTCCGCGTAACACGCCAGTGCGTAGAACGCGGCGGCGGCGGCACCGGCCAGGATCTTCGTCGGCAACTGGGTGAGATCCGGCAGTGCCGCGTAACTGATCAACGGCAGTTCGGCGCCGAACACCTCCGCGACGCGCAGGGTGGTCGCGACGCCGGCGATGATGCCGCCCGTCATCATGAGTACTTCGAAGAACCTGGCCGACGCCGTGATCGGGGCTCCGGTGATCGCGTCCTGCACGGAACCCACCAGCGACAGACCGGACAACAGCACGGTGACGCCGGCGGCGATGATCAACCCCGGGGACACTTCGAAGCCGAGTGTTTCCCGTAGCCCGTACAACGTGATCGCCGGGGCGGTCGCGATGATGCCGCCTACGAGGTGCTGGAAGAAGAACGGCAGACCGGCGTGGTTGAGGGCGCGGTTGACCCGGTCGATGACGAACGTCGACGCAAAGGCGACGAGAGCCACCAGGGCGTCGCCCCCGAGGAGCACCGAGATCGCCGCGGCCATCCCCGACCACGCGATCGTCGCGACCCAGCGGTTGTACGGGTGGGCCGCCGAGGTAATCGCGAGCAGTTCCTCGTGGGCTTGCGCCGGGGAGATCGCGTCGCGGCGGATTCGGCGCGTCAACCGGTCGACCGCGGCCAGCCGCGTGAAGTCCATCGAGCGGTAGTGCACGACGCGCATCGTGCTCGCGGGCGGCATCGTCTGCCCGCGATAAGCGGACAGCACGATCGAGTTGTAGGTGACATCGACGTCGCACTGCGCGAGGCCGTAGGTCGCGGCGACGAACCGGACCTGCTCTGCGGTGTCGATCGCGCCCGTGCCGGAGGCGAGCAGAACTTCGCCGACGCGGACCGCGACATCGAGCGCCTCGGCGACCACCGCGTCGTCGGTCAGGTCGATCGGCTGCAGCGGCGTGGGTGCTGCGGTGACCGCGTCGATGGTCGCGCGGCGCGTACCCAGGGTCCGGTCCAGGACATCGCCCAGCAGGCTCACTGACCGCCACCTCCGGTACGGGCGGAGACAGGTGGGGCGGTACGCATGCGTTCCACCGTAACGAAACGGGCGGTGTGCGCCGGAGGTGGGACGACCTATATGATGGGCGGCGTTCGCTGCCTCCTTAGCTCAGCGGTAGAGCACTCGCCTTGTAAGCGAGCGGTCAACGGTTCAATCCCGTTAGGGGGCTCGAGAGTGGGTCGATCTGCAGATAACTGCAGGTCGGCCTATTTTTTTCGACATGACGCCCCGGTGGTCGCGGCAGGGTCGGCCTCGAGGTCGACGAGGCTGCGAGTGCCTGCGCCCGGCGGAAGCGGCCCTTCGATCCGCACCCCGCTTCGACCACGCGCGGTGTGGGATCTCACAGCCCGGTCGGTGCTGCAAGACGACTCCGCCCCCGCCACAGGGGCGGGGGCGGAGCACGGTGGATGAGGGGGCAGGTCAGCGGAGAGCGAGCTTCCGACGCGCCTGGTCTTCGAAGTCGCTGTCGACCATCAGGTCGTAGCGGGCTGCCTCGATGCTCTTGCGGGAGACGAAGTCGCGGCGGCCGCCGGTGCTCCAGTGCGCCGCGAATCCCAGGGTTCCGCCCCACACCGCGCCGAAGGCGGCGCCGGCGAGGAGGATGGCCGCCATGCTGGTGGCCGGGAGGAACAGGGCGAGCAGGAATCCGAACAGCAGGCCCGTCCACACGCCGGCGGCCGCGCCGTTGAGTGCCGCTTTGCCGTTGGTCATCCGGCCTTCGATGCTCTCGACGGTCGTCACTCCCTGACCGACGACGCGCAGGTATTCGACCGGAAAGCCCTCGTCGGAGAGGTGGTCGATGGCCCGCTCGACTGCTTCGTATGTGCGATAGCTCTCGAGAAGGGTCTCCGAATCGGTGGCATAGCCCGTCGTCGGTGCGTAGATCTCAGTCATACGTTCCTCCTCGATGTGAATGTAACGATACGTATAGCGTAGCGTAGCGTTTCGTAGCGTTTGATTCGGGTCTTCTTTTCGGAGACACTCAGGATCATGCGGGGCATACTCGCCTGAAAAGGAGTGACATGGTGGTCGATACCGACGCAGATCCGGTGTCCGAATCGCCGCGACGCCCCGGCAAGGCACGCGCGGGAACGGATGCGCGGATCATGCGGGCGGCGCTGGAGATCCTGCGTGTGCACGGACCCCACCGCGTCACCGTGGAGGCGGTCGCCGCCCTGTCCGGTGTAGCGAAGACGACGATCTACCGGCGCTACGCCAACCGCGAAGAGATCCTCGACGCAGCGTTGGACTCGCAGGCGATCACGCCGTGTGTGCCGGACGGTCTGTGTGTCTACGACCGGATGAAGTGGACGCTGGAACAGGTCCGCCGCGCGTTGGCGAGTGACATGGGCATGGGCAGTGTGGGTGCGGTACTCATCGACGAGGATCCGGACTTCACAGAATCGTTCCGGGAGATCATCAATGCCCGCAGCGACGTGGTGGCCGGTGTGCTTCGCGCCGCTGTCGACGCCGGTGCGGTCCGCGCCGACCTCGACATCGACACCGCGGTGTCCATGCTCGTCGGTTCGTATCTCGGTGCGTACCTCCGTCACGGCGAGGTGAGCGAGTCGTGGGCCGACGGTGTCGTCCACGCCATGTGCCCGGAACTCGAACCGGACGCGCACGAGCACTGAGTCGCTCGGCGGACACGCCGTCCGTAGGGTCGAGAAGGTGACAGACGTTCAGGGCTGTGTGGTTGCCGTCGTCGGATCCTTGAATCTGGATCTGACCGCCACGGTTGCGCGGGCGCCCGACGAAGGCGAAACCGTACTCGGCCGACGCCTCGACACCTATCCGGGCGGCAAGGGCGCGAACCAGGCCATCGGCGCCGCACGGATCGCTCCTACCGCCGTCGTCGGCGCCGTGGGATCCGACAGTGCCGCCACTGCGCTGCGTTCCGCGCAGGCGGCCGCGGGCGTGAACACCGACCACCTGCTCAGCGTCCAGGTGCCCACCGGACGTGCGATCGTCGTCGTGACCGACGACGGCCGGAATCGGATCATCGTGATACCCGGAGCGAACTCGAAGGTGTCGGCCACCGACGTCACCGCGGCGCTCGACACGCTGGACCCTGCGGTCGTACTCACCCAACTCGAACTGCTGCCCGCCGCGACGGCGGCCGCCGCCGAGTGGGCGCGTGCCCATCACCGGCGGTTCGTTCTCAACCCCAGCCCGGTTGCCCCGCTCGGCGAGGACGTCCTCGCCGACGCCGATCCGCTCGTCGTGAACGAGAGCGAAGCGCTCTACTACGCGGATGCCTCCGCGGGCGACGACCCGGACGAGATCGTCGCCAGGCTCCTCGAACGCGTCCGGACCGTGGTGATCACCCGGGGTGCGGACGACGTGGTGGTCGCCACCGAGGACTACGTCGAACGCATCGCGGTTCCGAGGGTGCGTGCGGTGGACACGACCGGTGCGGGCGACCACTTCGCGGGAACCCTGGCCGCGCTGCTCGGTACGGGCCACGACCTTTTTGCCGCAGCACACGAGGCCGCGAGGGCCGCGGCGATCCTCGTCGCATCGCACCGTGCCCAGCGCTGACCGGCCGACACGCCGGAGCGTGTCACGTGGGCGGCATCAATTCGCCCTTGCTGCCGCGTAGCCATCGTCCGGGCAGCCTGCCCGCGAGGTCGCCGAGCGGACCGACCGCGCCGCGCAGCAACTCGACGGTTTCCTGAAGCATGTCGACGCTCGCGTTCATCTTGATGATTCCCGGCGTCAACTCCGCGAGGGTGGCGGAGAGCGAGACGATCTGATCGAGGGGGCCACCCCGGGCGAGCAGCCGGTCGAGGGCACCCTGCTCGGCCAGCAACACCTCGAGTGCGCCGCCCTCCGCCAACGCCCGCTCGACGACACCGCCCGGCCGGGTCGCGACGTCGACGATCCCGCCCGGCGACGTCAGCCGCTCCACGGCTCCGTCCTGCGCCAGCAGTCGTTCGAGAGGCCCGTCGGACGCCGTCAGCCGATCGAGCAACCCGCCGTCCGAGAGCAAACGGTCGAGAGCGCCGTCGTCGGCGAGGACCCGGTCCAGCGGCCCGCCGGGAGCGGTCAGGCGATCGAGCGCTCCGCCTGGCACCAGCAACCGGTCGAGTAGTCCGCCCGGAGCGGTCAGGCGGTCGACGGGCCCGCCCGGTTCCAGCAGACGATCGAGCGGTCCGCCGGGACGCAGCGCCTGGCCGAGTGCGCGATCTTCCGAGGTCAGCGTCGAAATCTGCTGTAACAATCCGCGCGAACTCCGGGCCGCGGGCAGACCGACGGCGCCGAGTGCCGAATACGTCTGCGGCGACACCGCGATACGGACCGTACCGACGACAACTTCGGTGATTCCGAGCGCCGTATCGGCCACGGACATACCGACCCGGAGCGGGAGTGCCAAAGCGGAACCGAGGCTCATGGGGTCACTGTAACCGCACGGCCGTTATGCGCCAGGGACCTCGCGCAGCGGTCAATGCACGAGTTTCAAGCCCACGACACAGGCCACGATCCCGCCGATCAACAGCAGCTTGACGAGCGTTGCGGACTCGGTGCCGGTCACCATCGCGTAGCCGACGGTCAGAGCGGCGCCGATACCTACCCACACCGCATAGGAGGTGCCCACCGGAAGCGTGCGCATCGCGTAAGCGAGGCCCGCCATGCTCGCGACCACCGTGACGCCGAAGATCACCGTCGGCCAGAGCTTGGTGAAGCCGTCGGATTTCCCGAGAGCGGTCGCCCAGACCGCTTCGAGAACACCGGAGAGGACGAGAACGATCCAGGCCATGACGCAACGCTCCTACACCGTCTTGTCGCTCGCCGGGTACGGTGCGCTCGTCCGGGGGAAACCGATGACAGCCCCTACCGGCAGATTATGAAGACTCGAGGCGGGAGGCAAGCCGTCACCGCCGGATGTGACGCGTCGGACCACGAACGGCGTCAGGACGCGACGAGCATCTCCGACTCCTCGACCACCGCGGTGCATGCGCATCCGCCGACGAGGTCGGTGCATTCGGCGACCAGCGCATGCCGGACGATCGAGAGGTCCACGCAGGTGTCGTCGGTGCACTCGACTTCCACCGCCGAGTGCAGGATCAACGACCCGTGGCAATGGTCGATTCGGCTGTCGCACTCCCTACACGTCATAGTCCTTTGATAGCACTCGCCACGGACAGGTCGTTCGAGGCGGGTCCCCTGGCGTGTTGCGCGTCGCAGCCGGCAACTTCCCAGCAAGCGCCGCCCGGCCGGGCGCTGTGACCGGGCCGAGTGCCCATACGATCTTGGAACCCGGACCGTTCAGCAAGCAGCGGAGGCATCTCATGGGAATCACGGACTCGGTGACGCGCGCGGTCCACAACGCGTGGTCGTTGTTCGTCGCAGACGGAGTCGCGGCACCTCACCGGACGCCCTCGGTTGTCGTCGGGCAGGGACCGCACCGGACGTTGCGCCGGTTCGGCGCCGAGGACGACGGCGGTGATCCGGTCCTCCTCGTGACGCCGCTCGCTGCGTCGCCCGCGTGCTTCGACCTGATGCCGGACCAGAGTCTGGTGCAGTATCTCGCCGGCCTCGGCCCCAGCGTCTTCGTCGTGGAATACGGCGAGATGAGCGCCGAGGACCGCGACCTGGGACTCGACTACTGGATCGACGACATCGTGCCCGACGCGATCCACCGGGTATCCGAACTGTGCGGCGGCCGCGACGTGGACGTCGTCGCCTGGAGTATCGCCGGAGCCATGGCACTGCTCACCTCCGCCGCGCATCCCGATCTGCCGGTGCGGTCCATCACCGCCTTCGGAAGTCCGCTCGACTTCTCGAAGATTCCCGTGATGGCGCCGCTGCGGCTGGCCGGGAAGATCTGCGCGGAGCCCGCGATCGACGTTCTCGACGCGGTGTTCGGCGGCGTTCCGGCTCCGCTGGTCCAGGCCGCGTACCGCATCACCGCGCTCGACCGGGAACTGACGCGGCCGTGGTTCATCGCCTCCAACATCACCGATGCGGACAAGCTGGGGCGAATGGAATTCGTGGATCGGTTCCAGGAGCAGATCTACGGCTATGCGGGCCGCGCGTTCCGTCAGCTCGCCCGGATCACGGTCGCCAACGACCTGTCGTCCGGGGCGCTCCACCTCGGCGAGCGGATCGT
The DNA here is from genome assembly GCF_012843405.1 of Rhodococcus sp. BL-253-APC-6A1W. Lineage (NCBI taxonomy): Bacteria > Bacillati > Actinomycetota > Actinomycetes > Mycobacteriales > Nocardiaceae > Rhodococcus > Rhodococcus sp. BL-253-APC-6A1W. The sequence continues at coordinate 315,397 of NZ_JABAFB010000006.1, read as the reverse complement.
CGACCTGGCCGACGTCACGGTTCCGGTGCTCGCCTTCGCCGGGACAGAGGACATCCTCGCGCCGACCGCGGCCGTCGAACCGGTTACCCGGTTGCTGCCGAACGCACGGGTGCGGTTCGTGCAGGTACCGGGCACGCACCTGGGGATGCTCACCGGTGCCCGTGCGCGCACCACGTCGTGGGCAGAACTCGCCGCGTTCCTCGAGAACCCGCACGGCGACGTTCCGTCACCCGGCGACACCGCGCCGGCCGATGCGGCAGACGCAGCACCGGCCGACGCATAGCCGGTATCAGCCCACCGGTTCGGTCTCAGGCTCCCGCCGCGCGAGGTCCGCGGACTGCGGCTGCTCGGGCACGGGTTCGACCGTCGTGGCGGGCCGTCGGACGAAGAACGCCCCCACCACTGCGATCAGTGAGATCGCCGCACCCCAGACGAGTGCGCCGTGGACACCGTCGCCCAGTGCGGCCACGGGATCGGCGCCGCTCTCGGCACCCGCGACCGTCGTGCGCGTCATCACGGTGATGAACAGTGCGGTCCCGGCAGCGCCGGCGACCTGCTGCATGGTGCTCACAATGGCGCTGCCGTGCGAGTACATCCGCTGGGGGAGCGCACCCAGCGCGGAGGTCAGGAGCGGCGAGAACATCATCGCGAGCCCGATGTTGAGCACGACGTGCCAGGCGATGACGGTGCCGACCGTCGTCTCGGTGCCGAACGACGTCATTCCCCACAGTGCGATGCTCGCGACGACGGCGCCGGGCGCGACGAGCGGGCGCGGCCCGAAGCGGTCGAACAGGCGCCCGACCACGTAACCGAGCACGCCCATGGCCAGACCGCCGGGCAGCAACATCAGGCCGGTCGCCAGGGTGGACTGCCCGAGAACGTTCTGCAGGTAGATGGGCAGCAGGATCAGGGTTCCGAAGAGCGACATCATGCTGATCGACACGAGCACGACCGCGAGGGCGAACGACGGCGTACGGAAGGCGCGCAGGTCCAGCAGCGCATTGTCCCCGAGCCTGATCTGGCGGACCACGAAGATCACCAGCGCCGTGATGCCGACCGCCAACGGAAGCCACGGAGGAAGGAGGGGGTCGCCTTCGGCGGCTTCACCGATGCTGCTCAGGCCGAAAACGAGACCGCTGAACGCGAATGCCGACAGCGCTACCGAAAACGCGTCGAGCGGGATCGCGCGCGGCTCGGTCACGTTCCGGATCCACTTGACGCCGAGTGCCGTGGCAATCGCCGCGATGGGAAGGACCAGCCAGAACATCCAGCGCCACGTCAACTGGTCGAGTACGACACCGCCGATCGTCGGGCCCGTCGCGGGGGCGACGGCGATCACGATCGAAATGACGCCCATCATGCGGCCACGCCGCTCGGCGGGCACCACGTTGAGCACCGTCGTGAACAACAGCGGCAACATCAGGGCCGTACCCACGGCCTGAACCACGCGGCCCAGAACCAGAATCCAGAACACCGGCGCCACGGACGCGATGAAGGTGCCGAGCAGGAAGCTGGACATCGCCACGGCGTACACGGTCCGCAGAGCCAGGCGCGTCATGAGGTATCCGGAGACCGGGATGACCACCGCCATCGTGAGCATGAACGCGGTGGTGAGCCACTGCGCGGTTGCCGCTCCCACGTCGAACTCGATCATGAGCTTGGGAAGAGCGACGCTCATGATCGTCTCGTTCAGGATGACCACGAAGGCCGCGCCGACGAGTACGGCGATCAGACGGCCGGCTCCCGGGGGAAGGGAGCCGGCCGGACGTTCTGGAGAGTGTGGCGGGTGTGAAGACATGTGAGTCTCAACCCACGGGAGGGGAAACTTGTTCCGGGCGTCCCGTCAGGCGGGAACGTTGTCGCCGTGGCCCATCTCCCGGAGCGCCGCACGGATCTTCTCCTGTGCCCGATCGAGGGACTCCGCGGAAGGATCCTTCTCAGCCTTCGCGAAGTCGAAGTCGTCGAGCGAGTGGGCGGGGAACACGTGAAGGTGCAGGTGCGGCACCTCGAGGCCCGCGATCACCAGACCGGTTCGCGGCGTGTCGTACGCGGCGGACACCGCCCGGCCGACGATCCGTGCGACACCGTTGATCTTCGCCCACAGCTCATCGTCGACACTCTGCCAATGGTCGACTTCCTGCCGGGGCACGACGAGCACATGCCCTTCGGTGAGCGGGTTGATGGTCAGGAAGGACACGACGTCGTCGTCCTGCCAGACGAACCTGCCCGGAAGTTCCCCGGAGATGATCATGCTGAACACGGAAGCCATAGGGCGAGGATAGGCGGATCAGAGACGCTCGGCGACATCTGCGGCGGCCAGGGCGAGCACCAGCAGCGGCACCACTTTTTCCGGTGCGATGCGATAGCGGCTGCGTGTTTCCTGTTCGACGATCCGCGCCGCCGACAAGGCCCGCAGGTGATGGTAGAGCCGCCCCGCGGAGGACAACTCGGTCGCGTCCTGGAGTTCGGCGGCGGTGGCGGGACCCCGGAGCAAGGTCCGGACGATGGCGAGGCGTGCAGAACTGCCGAGTGCGTCGAGGACTGTTGCCACTGTCGCCGGATCCAGCGACAGAACCGCACCGGCGTCGTATTCGATGGACCACTGGATGTTCCCGTTCAGCGCGACTGTGCCGCTGTATGCGACCCGGCCGGAGGCGTCCGGTGCGGGCGTGTCGCTCGCTGTTCGGGTACCGGCCGGGGTCGCTCCGGCCTCCAGGTCGTGCACCCGCCGTTCGAGGTCGGTGAGCCGGGCCTCGTATGCGTCGTTCACATCGCGCAGCGTATCCGCTCCGCGGTTGCGGGGTCGTTCGCTGCGGCAGCCAAGAGTTGCTGGTGGGGTAGCGACTCGAGGGCGCTCGTGTACTCGCTCTCCGACATCCCCGCGCTCAGGAGCACTGCCGTCGCGATACTCCCGTCCTCCCGGCGGAAGGTCATGGCTTCGGTGAGCACGCCCGGTAAGCTCCCGCCCTTGAATCCCACGCCTGCGAATCCCTCGGGTGCGGGCTGCCATTCGAGGTGCTCGCGAGCGATGTCGGCGCCCGGTCCGAACGATCCGTCGGCGATGGCTCGGTGAAGTCGGGCGAGGTCCGCAGCCGACCCGGCATTCCCGAAACGCTGGATGCGGTCGACGTCGGCGAACACGTCGTCGCCCAGTTGTGCGGCGCTCATGATCTCGTCTCGAAAGCGAGGATCGTCGGCGTAACGGCGGGCGGCAGGCCACACCGCGGCTTCGTCCAGCGAGGAATCGAAGAGTGCCAATGTGGTGCCGAGCATCGTCGGTGGCCGGAAGTCCGACCAGCCACCTCGCGCTGCTGCTGCGGTGAGGGCGTCGTCGCCCAGCCTGTCGCGGAGGTAGTCGGGCACCGCGTTGTCGCTTTCGCGAACCATGGCTGTGACCATCTCGTCCAGCGTGACCACCGCAGCCGGACCGGTGGCGTCGAGCCGTTCCAGAGCAGCGGGGTGTGCGTTGCCGTCGGTATTCGGTAGGTACCAGCGCTCCCACTCGGTGACCGGAACCCGCTCGAGGGGGTCGAGCCGGCCTTCGGCGACGGCCTGCGCGTACGCAGCCAGATGCACCACCTTGACCGCGGAGGCGAGTGGGTGCGGTTCGTCGCTGCGGTGGTCGAGGACGGTGCCCTTGCCGTCGTCCAGTGCGATCGCAACCGTGTCGGTGTTTTCGGCGACGTAGCCGATCCATCCTTCCGCCGTTGTGACGTCGGCCTCGGGCACGGCCTCGCAGTCGGCGGCGCGGGGGACAGGGGCTGCGCCCGCGGAATCGGGCTCCGCGGCAGCACCGGCACAGCCGGTCAGGGTCAGTGCCACGGCTATGGCAACGCACGGGATCGACCTACTCGCCATGGGAACTCCTCTTTGTCCTGTCGCTACTCGGTGAGTGGACGCTACTACAAGATTCCGGAATTCCGGAAGTCCGAATATTTGGATCGAGCGACCACGAACCGGCCCGATGCCGCGACCGTCGTATCGTCAGCACCATGGAGGCCCCCGAATCCGTGCGCTCGGCACCGCTGCGGGAGCTCGTGGACGAACTCGTCACCTATGTGCTCGCGGGACTACCGGCGGACCGGCGCACCGTGGTGGGCCTGTGCGGCCCCCCGGGCGCGGGAAAGAGTCGCGCGGCCTGGTTGCTCATGAAGGCCCTGCGACGTGCGGGGATCGCCGCCGGGCAGGTACCGATGGACGGATTCCACCTGTCGAACCGGCAACTCGAAGCCCGGGGCGCACGCTCGAGAAAAGGAGCACCCGACACCTTCGACGTCGCGGGCTTCCGGAACATCCTCGAGCGGATCAGAGCCCGGGGCGACGACACGATCTACGCACCGGATTTCTCCCGGCCGCTCGACGAGCCGATCGCCGCGGTTCATGCCGTGGCCCCGGACGCCCGTGTGGTGATCACGGAGGGGAACTACCTGCTGTTCGAGGAGGACGGCTGGGCCGAGATCCGGCCGCTGCTCGACCTCGTGATCTACCTCGACGTCCCCGATCGCACGCTCACCCGCCGTCTCGTGCACCGGCACCGCACCCACGGCCGGGCCGACGACCAAGCCCGCGATTGGGTGCACACCGTCGACCTTCCCAACGCTGCGGCCGTCGCCCGGACCCGCTGCCGCGCCGATCTGGTGTGGAAACCGGTCCCGTAGTCTGTCGTGCGTGCGCGTACTCGTTATCGGCTCCGGTGCCCGTGAACATGCTCTCGTCCTGGCCCTGAGCCGTGACCCCGCGGTGACCGCGGTGATGGTCGCCCCCGGCAACGCCGGGATCGCCACGATCGCCGAGCAGTTCCCGGTGGACGCGGCCTCCGCCGACGAGGTGGTGGCACTGGCAACCGCGCAGAAGGCCGATCTCGTCGTCATCGGCCCCGAGGTCCCGCTCGTGCTCGGTGTTGCCGACGCCGTCCGCGCGGCGGGCATTCCCTGCTTCGGTCCGTCCGCCGACGCCGCGCGCATCGAAGGGTCCAAGGCGTTCGCCAAGGATGTGATGGCCGCTGCCGGAGTGCGCACCGCCCGCAGCGAGGTCGTCGACACACCGGCACAGATCGACGAGGCCCTCGACCGGTTCGGGCCCACCTGGGTCGTCAAGGACGACGGTCTCGCGGCCGGCAAGGGGGTCGTGGTGACCGCCGACCGCGACGCTGCCCGCGACCACGCCGCGGAGATCATCGAGAACGGCCATCCGGTCCTGCTCGAGTCGTTCCTCGACGGCCCCGAGGTCTCGCTCTTCTGCCTGGTGGACGGCGAGACCGTCGTACCGCTGCTCCCCGCACAGGACCACAAGCGGGTGGGCGACGGCGACACCGGCCCCAACACCGGCGGGATGGGTGCCTACACCCCGCTTCCGTGGCTGCCGGAAGGCAGCGTCGAGCGCATCGTCGACGAGGTCGTGAAACCCGTTGCGGCCGAAATGGTCCGACGGGGCTGCGGGTTCTCCGGGCTGCTGTACGCGGGTCTGGCAATGGGTGCGGACGGGCCGGCCGTCGTCGAATTCAACTGCCGGTTCGGAGACCCCGAGACACAGGCCGTGCTCGCGCTGCTCGAGTCGCCGCTCGGCGGTGTGCTGCACGCGGTCGCGACCGGCACGCTGGAGAGTCTGCCTCCGTTGCAGTGGCGCGACGGAGCCGCGGTGACGGTCGTGCTCGCGGCCGAGTACTACCCGTCGACCCCGCGTACGGGCGACGTGATCACCGGTGCGGAAGGCCCCAACGTGCTCCACGCCGGAACGAAGCGCGGGCCGCACGGCGAGTTGCTCTCGTCCGGTGGCCGCGTGCTCAGCGTGGTCGGTGTGGGCGACGACCTGGCTGCCGCCCGTGCCGACGCCTACGCCACGCTCGACGGAATCAAGCTCCCGGGCGGGCATTTCCGCCGCGACATCGGTCTCGCCGCGGTGGAGGGCCGCATCGCGCTGTAACCGGCGGGCCGAGCCGGGTAAATCTTGCGCCTGCCAGGTGCATGTTGCACACTCTGTGCATCTTCTGACGTGCCAGGGGTGAAAGCATGGTTTCGTGGAAACGAACACTCACGCAGGATCCGACACCGTTGTGGCACCACAATGTCGTGAAGTACCCGCTTCCCGACGACATCGTCGTCGAGCGTGATCTTCCGATCCCGACAGCGGACGGCACACTCCTCCGCGCCGACGTATACCGGCCGCGAGATGCGGCCGACGAGCAGTGGCCCGCGCTCGTCGCCGTCACCCCCTACGGCAAGAACGCCGGCATCGACGACTACCCGATCGATTTCGCAGCGCTCGCGGCATCCGGCACATTCGTCGGCGACCTCGAACTGAGTGAGGCGACGTCGTTCGAAGCCCCCGACCCCGCGTATTGGGTGCCGCGCGGATACACCGTCGTGGTCGCGGACATGCGCGGCTGTTTCGCCAGCGACGGTCGTCCCCGGTTGCTGCTCGGCCGTGCCGCCGCAGACGCCGCGGCCGTGATCGAGTGGACTGCGGAACAGTCCTGGTGTACCGGCAAAGTGGGTCTCGCCGGCGCGTCGTACCTCGCCACGCTGCAGTGGTACACCGCTGCACTCGCGCCGCCGCACCTCGCGGCGATCGCACCGTGGGAGGGCATCACCGATCCCTGCCGCGACACGCTCACCCATGGCGGAATCCCCGAGACCCGCTACAGCGAGTTCTGGTACCGCGCGATGCATACCGGATCCAAACCGGCGTCGGCGTCCTTGCGCCGCCTCACCCCGTGGCTTCTGCGGCGGTTTCCCGACAGGTTCCGGCACGTCGCCGCACCGCCCAAACTCGAAGACGTCACCGTGCCCGCGCTCGTGGGGGCGTCGTGGTCCGATCAAGGTCCCCGCAATCGCGGGTCGGTCGAGGGATACACCCGTATCGGATCGGCCGACAAGTGGCTCTACACCCACGGACGCAAGATGTGGCAGACCTACTACAGCCCCGAGGCGCTCGACGTTCAGCGCCGGTTCTTCGACCGCTTCCTCAAAGAGGAGGACAACGGGTTCGACACAGTGCCGCGCGTGCGTCTCGAAACCAGGCACGACCTGCGCACCTACTCGGAGAGATTCGAGCAGGACTGGCCCATCCCCGACACGCGATACGTGCCGCTGTATCTCGACCACGGCACGAGTTCGCTCGAGCCCACGGTGCCCGACGAACCGCAGTCCCGGCGCACGTTCCCCGTCGCGGGTGACGAACTGACCTTCACCACCACCTTCACCGAAGACACCGAGATCACCGGGCACACCGCCCTGCGGTTGTGGGTCCAGGCGAAGGACGCCAACGACATGGATCTGTTCGTCGGCCTGAAGAAACTCGACTCGTCCGGAGAGGACGTGTGGTTCGAAGGGCACGGCGGCTACGAGAAAGGCTTCGTCGCGCACGGCTGGATCCGTGTATCGCATCGCGCGCTCGATCCCGAGGCGTCGACCGCGTACCGGCCGGTCCTGGATTACACCAAGTACTGGCCGCTGCTGCCCGGCCAACTCGTGCCTGTCGACATCGAGATCATGCCGCACAGCACCTTCTTCGAGGCGGGTTCGACGCTCGTGCTCGTCGTCACCGGCCACGACCTCGACGACAATCCCGCGGTCGGGCACGACCGCACCGTCAACAAGGGTTTCCACATCGTCCACGCCGGTGGCGACTTCGATTCGCATCTGCTTCTTCCCGTGGTTCCGGCCCGCCCGCCCGCCGCGCTCGAGGGCGCCGCCGGTGGCGGGAACGAAGGGGACGCAGAGCAGTGCGGCGAGACACCGGGGCTCCCGAACCGGGCCGCGCGGTTCGTCGCCCCGGACGAAATGCCGATCGCGTGGTCGGTCGTCGGGCGGCAACGGGTCGGCCTCTAGGGCGCTGGTCGGGCGTACTAACGTCGAGGATGTGCGCACCGAATCGCAACGCTCCGGTATCGAGACCTTCCACGTCATGGACGTGTGGAAGGCGGCAGCCGAACGGCAGCGCTCCCACGGCGACGTCCTGAGCCTGGCGGCGGGCCAGCCCTCGACTCCCGCGCCCGCGCCCGTGCTCCGCGCGGCCGGACTGGCCATCGATGCGGAACTGCTCGGTTACACCGAAACCTTCGGGATTCTTCCGCTCCGCGAAGCAATCGCCGCGTACCACCACGACCGCTACGGAATCGATGTCGACGCGGACGACGTGGTCGTCACCACGGGATCGTCGGGCGCGTTCACACTGCTGTTTCTCGCTGCTTTCGACCCGGGCGACACGGTGGTGGTCGCACGACCCGGATATCCCGCCTACCGCAACACTCTCGCAGCGCTCGGATGCACTGTCGTCGAACTCGACTGTGGCCCGGAGACGCGGTACCAGCCGACGGTGGCGATGCTCGAGGCACTCGACTCTCCGCCGGCCGGTCTGATCGTCGCGAGTCCCGCCAATCCGACGGGCACTATGATCGAACCCGCCGAACTCGCAGCGCTCGCCCGCTGGTGCGACGAGCACGACGCGCTGCTCGTCTCCGACGAGATCTATCACGGCATCGAATTCGGGACGCACGGCTCGCCCGCGACATCGACGGCCTGGGCGACCTCCCGGGACTCCGTGGTGGTCGGTTCGGTGTCCAAATACTTCTCGATGACGGGATGGCGCCTCGGCTGGATGCTGGCACCCGAATCGCTGCGTCCCGCGCTGCAACGGCTCGGATCGAACATGACCGTGTGCCCTCCGTCGATCGCGCAGTTCGCCGCGATCGAGGCGTTCGGCACCGAGGCACGGACCGAACTCGACGGCCACGTGGAGCGCTACGCGGTGAACCGCGAGTTGCTGCTCGACGGACTGCCCGATCTCGGTATCACCGAACTCGCCCCTGCGGACGGTGCGTTCTACGTCTACGCCGACATCCGGCACCTGCTGCTCTCCGGGGAGACGTCCACGGCCTGGTGCGCGCGCCTGCTGCACGACACCGGTCTCGCGCTCGCACCCGGCGTCGATTTCGACACCGTGCGCGGCGACGGCACCGTGCGGTTGTCCTTCGCGGGTGCCACCGCGGATGTCACCGCCGCACTCGACCGGCTCGCGGGATGGCTTCCGCTGCCGTGACCTGCGGTCCGGCCGGTGTCCTAGCCGCCGTCCGCGACGATGCGGGCCAGGTTGCGTTCGGCGAGGGCAGCGATCGTCAACGACGGGTTCACCGTGCCCGTGCTACCGGGTATCAGGGCACCGTCCACGACGTACAGGCCGGGATGACCGTGCACGCGCCCGTAACCGTCGGTGGCGTCGCCCAGGACCGCCCCGCCGAGCGGATGAGCCGTGAACGACGCGTTGACGTCCTCCGCCATCGGCGGGGCGCCCGGGACGGTGCCACCGGCCGCGGCCATCGCGTTGTGCACCGTGCGCAGCGCGTCGACACTCGCGAGTTCACCGCCGGCAGGCCAATCGACGATCGTGCGGCCGGTGGCGGCGTCGTAGACCATCTCCGCGCGAGTGGGGTCGAGCGTCATCCCGAGCGAGGCCAGCATCCCCACGTCCTTGGCGGTGCCCGCGACGAACCAGTTCTCGAGGCTCAGCGGCAGACCCGACTCGTCGACGATCCGCGATGCGGACGGTGCGCCCTGGTCACCACCGAACCCGTCCGTCAGGGCCAGGGAACGCACCAGCACCGCGTCCCCGTTGGTGCCCCAGCCCCGGCCGACGTGCTCGTTCAGGCGCGGCAGCGACCCGGTGTGGCGTGCCTCGACCAGCAACTCGGTCGTGCCGATCGACCCGGCGCCGAGCACCAGGCGGTCGCACGTGAGGGTCGTGGTGTTCAGGACCGCGCCGGTCGGGTCGACGGCCTGCACCTCGACCCGGTACCGGCCGTCGGGCTCCTGGCCGACCGCGAGCACCCGGTGCCCGTGACACACGAGGGCGCGTCCCGTCGCCTCTGCTGCCGGAATGTAGTTCTGTGTCAGGTCGAACTTGGCCCCGTTGGAGTTGCCGAGGTTGCTCTCGCCGGCGACGGCCGAGCGGCGTACCGAGCCGGCCAATTCGGCGCGGATCACGTCCCAGTCCCAGATTCCGTCGATCCGGTGCGGCGAGTATCCCGCGGCCCGCGCGTCGTCGTCCCAGCGGCGGGAGTGCGTGAACTCCGGAGCGTGATAGATGTCGTCGGGCATGGCGTCGAGGCGCAGCATCGACCGGACCTTGGGATACCAGGTCGAGGCCATGTCGTCGTAGCTCAGTGAGTTGCCGAAGACGTGCTCGAAGAAGCGCTGTTCGGGTGCGATCATCACGCCGGAGAACACGATCGACCCGCCGCCGACGGCAGCGCCACGCCACACCGACATGTGCGGATAGTCGACGACATCGAGGACTCCGGCGAAATCGTCGCAGTGCACCGGGATTCCGGTCGGGCCGGTGAAATGTGTGCGGTGGTAGTAACCGCGACCGTCGGCGAGCAGATCGGACGTGAACACCTCGCGCCACGGATCGCGCGGCCAGCGCATCCCGCGCTCGAGGACGGTGACGCGGCTGCCGGCTTCCGCGAGCCTGAGCGCGGCGACACTCGCACCGAACCCCGAACCGACGACGATCACCTCGGAATGCTGCGGAGGCACCGGCGACGGCGCGAACAGTTCGGGAAGGGTGTTCCGATAGGTGTCGAGCCCGACGGGCAACGCCGACGCGACCCGGACCGGGCCGCCCGGCACTCCGAGGGCGGCAACGGCGGCACCCAGTGCGGAGGCCTGAAGCAAGCGGCGACGTCTCATCCCGGTACGGCTCCGATCGTTCGTGAAAAAGGCGAAGCGGGCCGCGCAGTCCGGGCCCCCATCTGACGACTGCGGCGCAATCGTACCGGGTGGTATCAACTGGCGTTTTCCCCTGGTGAGCGCGGCAGGCTGTCACGATGTGACTGTGACTATCGCAGCCACACCGAAAGGGGAACGGCGCCGTCAGGCGCTGGTCGAGGCTGCTGCCGATCTGATTCTCGAGGAGGGAATCGGCGCGGTACGCCACCGCGCCGTCGCTACGCGGGCGGGCTTGCCACTCGCTTCGACCACGTACTACTTCGACTCCCTCGAACACCTCGTCCTGTGCGCCATGCAGCACAACGGCGCGCGGGACGTCGAAATGATGCGCGCGCGTGTCCGCGACGTTCCGGCGTGCCCCCGCAGCCTCGAGAAAACCGCCGACCTCGTTCTCGACCTGCTCGTCGGGAAAGCGGTGTCCGACGACGACCGCGACCGGCTCGTCGCCCGCGTCGAAGGCTGCGTGGCCACGGTGCGCCATCCGGAACTGCGTGAAGCGCAGGTGGGCATCCGGGAGCAGGTCGACGAGGTGCTGACCGACCTGCTCGAACGGTGCGGTCGCGCGGTCCGGGTACCGCAGTTGCACACCCTCGTGGTGGTGGTCGACGGGGCGGTGTTGTGCGGGCTCGGCGACCTCGATCCCGACCCGCGCGCCCTGGCGAGGACGATTCTCCTCGATGTCATGCACACGGTCGCGCCGCCTGCCGAACCATGAGTCCGGGCACGGAACGTAAACTGGCCACTCGTGAGCCACATCCCGAACGTCCTTGCCACTCGCTACGCCAGCCCCGAACTGCGGGAGTTGTGGTCACCGGAGCACAAGATCGTGCTCGAACGGCAGCTGTGGATCGCAGTGCTGCGTGCGCAGGCGGAACTCGGGATCGATGTGCCGGCCGAGGCGATCGCCGATTACGAACGGGTCGTCGACCAGGTCGACCTCGCGTCCATCGCCGACCGCGAGCGCGTCACGCGCCACGACGTGAAGGCCCGTATCGAGGAGTTCAACGCCCTCGCCGGCCACGAGCATGTCCACAAGGGCATGACGAGCCGCGACCTCACCGAGAACGTCGAGCAGCTGCAGATCCTGCGGTCACTGGAGCACGTCCATGCGCACGGTGTCGCGGTGGCCGCGCGACTCGCCGAACGGGCCGCGGAGTACTCGTCGTACGTGATGGCGGGCCGGTCGCACAACGTGGCCGCGCAGGCCACGACGCTCGGTAAGCGCTTCGCTTCGGCGGCCGACGAACTGCTGCTCGCGCTGCAGCGGGTCCGCGAGTTGATCGAGCGGTACCCCCTCCGCGGAATCAAGGGACCGATGGGCACCGCGCAGGACATGCTGGACCTGCTCGGTGGGGATGCTGCCAAGCTCGCGCAGCTCGAGGAGAAGATCGCGCAGCACCTCGGGTTCTCCCACGTGTTCACCAGCGTCGGGCAGGTCTACCCGCGCTCGCTCGACCACGACGTCCTCTCGGCCCTCGTGCAGGTCGGTGCCGCGCCGTCGTCTCTCGCGCACACCATCCGGCTGATGGCCGGGCACGAACTGGTGACCGAAGGTTTCCAGCCCGGCCAGGTCGGGTCGTCCGCGATGCCCCACAAGATGAACACCCGGTCGTGCGAGCGGGTCAACGGGCTGCAGGTCGTGCTGCGCGGGTACGCGTCGATGGCCGCCGAACTCGCCGGTGCGCAGTGGAACGAAGGCGACGTGTTCTGCTCCGTGGTGCGGCGCGTCGCGCTGCCCGACGCGTTCTTCGCGATCGACGGCCAGGTCGAGACCTTCCTGACCGTGCTCTCCGAATTCGGCGCCTATCCCGCCGTGATCGACAAGGAACTCGTCCGCTATCTGCCGTTCCTGGCGACCACCAAGGTGCTCATGGCCGCGGTGCGCGCCGGTGTCGGACGGGAGACCGCGCACGAGGCGATCAAAGAACACGCGGTGTCGGTGGCACTCGCGATGCGTGAGCAGGGCCGCGAACCGGACCTGCTCGACCGGCTCGCCGCGGACGACCGGCTTCCGCTCGACCGTGCCGCGCTCGACGAGGCGCTCGCCGACCGGTCGGCGTTCGTCGGCGCTGCCGACGCGCAGGTGAGCGCGGTCATCGCGGCCGTGCAGGAGCTGGTGGACCGTTACCCGGACGCAGCGCGTTACTCGCCGGCGCCGATTTTGTAGTAAGTAGGGGGCGGCTACGGGGGAGTCCCGAGGGGATAGCTGCACACACAGGGGAGGAAGCAGTGCTCGAGAAAATGAGCCCGGGAAGGGTGAGAAACGCGACGCGCACGCGCACAGCGTTGCTGGACGCAGCGCTCGAAGTGTTCTTGCGCGACGGGTATTCCGCAGCGGCGACGGAGGACATCGTGGCCGTCGCGGGGGTGACGCGCGGCGCGCTCTATCACCACTTCGTGAACAAGCGCGATCTGTTCCGGGGTGTCGTCGAGCGGGTGCAGAGGGAGGCGGAGCAGACGCTGCATCCCGGCGAGGTCGACGATCCGTGGGACGGTTTCACCACGGCGGTGCTGGCGTCCCTCGACGTGGTCAACGACCAGCCCACTCGCCGACTGTTGCTCATCGAGGCGCCGGCGGTGCTGGGGTGGACCGAAGTGCGGGAGGCACATCGGCATTCCACCCTGCGCGTCGTCGAGGAGATGCTTGCAACGCTCGCTCCCGACACGCATCGGTCGTCGTCCACGCGCACCTCGGTGCTCGCCCATCTGCTCGTCGCTGCCGTCGAGGAAGCCATGCTCTACCTCGCGCACAGCGACGATCCGGTCGGTGATCGTCCCGCGGTGCAGGCGGAACTGCTCCGCCTGCTCGGCACCGCACGCGAGCCGGTTGCCGCGGAGGCGCCGGGCCGGTGAGCGAGTGCATCTTCTGCGCCATCGTGGCCGGTGACGCGCCGGCGAGCATCGTGCTCGACGAACCGGACGTCCTCGCCTTCATGGACATCCGGCCGTTCACACCGGGGCACCTGCTCGTGGTGCCGAAGCGGCACGCGTCGGGTCTGGCGCAGCTCGACCCGGCCGACGGCGCGAAGGTGTTCGCCGCCGGTCAGCGCATCGCCACCGCGATGCGGTCGGGTGACCTGCCGATCGACGGCGTGAACCTCTTCCTGGCCGACGGTGTCGCCGCCGGTCAGGAAGTGTTTCACGTCCACCTGCACCTGGTGCCGCGCACGAGTGGCGACGGATTCGGTATCCGTGCGCGTGCGCAGACGCCGAACCGTACGGTGCTCGACGGCACCGCAGACGCACTTCGGGCCGCCGTGGAGTCGTTCGGGGCATGATGCGGTGACAGGTTCGTATATCCAGCCGATCTCGCCGATCGGCGGCTCGCTCGCGTGGTCGGCACTCGTCGCGGCGCTTCCGCTGTTGACGATGCTGGTGCTCCTCGCGGTGTTCCGTTTCAAGTCGCACGCGGCGGCGGCGGTGGCCGTGCTGGTCGCGCTCGTCGTCGCCGTCGCCGGGTACGGCATGCCCGTCGGGTCGGCGCTCAGCGCGGGGCTCGAGGGTGCGGTCTTCGGTCTGTTCCCGATCATGTGGACCGTCCTCAACGCCGTGTGGGTGTACCGGCTGACGGTCGAGTCCGGTCACTTCGACGTGCTGACCCGCGCGTTCGCGCGGATTTCCCCGGACCACCGCATCCTGACCATCGTCATCGCATTCCTGTTCGGTGCGCTGCTCGAGGCGGTCGCCGGGTTCGGCACTCCCATCGTCGTCGCGACGGTGGTGCTCATCGGGGCCGGATTGCCGCCGGTCCGCGCGGCAGCGGCGTCGCTCCTCGCGAACTCGGTGGTGACGCCGCTCGGGGTGATGGGTACGCCGATCCTGACGATGTCGCGGGTGTCGGAGATTCCGGTCGACGAGATCGGCCCGGTGGTGGCCCGTCAGGTGTGCCTGCTCGCGGTGTTCGTGCCGCTGGTGCTCGTCGCGGTGGTGGGCGGTCGCCGCGGTGTGCGCGAGACGTGGCCCGTCGCGCTCGTGGTCGGTGTCGCGTTCGGTGCCGCGCAGTTCCTGTGCGCGAGCTACCTGACCGTGGGCTTGAGCAACATCGCGGGAGCGGCGGCCGGTCTGGTCGCACTCCTGATCGTGCTGAAGGTGCGGACACCGCGCCCGGACGCGGCACGTACCGGTGGGAACGACGGGATCCAGGACACTCGGCGGCGGATGATCGAGGCGTTCGCGCCGTACGCGCTGATCGTGGTCGTGTTCCTCGTCAGCCGTCTCGGCCCGGTGGAGTCGTTCCTGTCCAACGCCACCTTCTCGTTCACCTGGCCGGGTCTCGACGTGACGGGCGCCGACGGCAGGGTTCCGACGGCGGAGACGTTCACGCTCAACCTGCTCACGGCTCCGGGATCGCTCGTGTTCGTCGCGGCGCTGCTGTCGACGGTCGTGCTCCGAGTGGCAGCAGGAGACGCGCTGCGGTGCCTCGTCGCTGCGGTCGTGCAGCTGCGCTGGTCGTTTGCGACCGTGACGGCTGTGCTGGCCCTCGCGTACGTGATGAACCTGTCGGGCCAGACCACCACCATCGGCCAGTTCCTCGCGGGAGCCGGCGCCGCGTTCGCGCTGCTGTCTCCGCTGCTCGGCTGGCTCGGTGTGCTGGTCACCGGATCCAACACCGCGTCCAACGCGATGTTCGGCAGTCTCCAGGTCTCCGCCGCACAGCAGGCGGGGCTCGACCCGACCGTGCTGGTGGCGGGCAACATGGCCGGCGGGACCGCCGGTACCCCCATCGCGCTGCAGAACCTGGCGCTGGTGTCCTCGGTGCAGGGGCTGTCCGGACGAGACGGGTTGCTGATGCGGCGCCTCTGGCCGATCAGCGTGGCCATGGTCGTCGTGCTGGCTGTGCTCGTCTGGTTGCAGACCACAGCAGTCTTGTCGTGGATGGTGCCGTAGTACGTTCGGGGACGTAGTGGCACTGGGGCCGCTCGCGTGAACTACGGTGAGAGGGTGGCGCGTTCCCAACCGATCTTGACTCCGCTCACCGAAGCGGCGATCTTTCTCGTCCTCACGATCGACGAAGGTCGAGAAGGCGAAGTGCGCAGTCTCCTCGAAGATCTGTCCGGCCTGCGACGGTCCGTCGGTTTCCGGATTCCGGACGGTGGGCTGTCGGTGGTGACGGGCATCGGGTCGGAGATGTGGGACCGACTGTTCGACGGGCCGCGTCCCGCAGAGCTGCATCCCTTCGTTCCGCTCGACGGCGGCCGGCACCGCGCGCCGTCCACCCCGGGCGACCTGTTGTTCCACCTGCGCGCGTCGTCGACGGATCTGTGTTTCGAACTCGCGGCGAAGATCAACGACCGGTTGCGCGGCGCGGCGACGGTCGTCGACGAAACGCACGGTTTCCGCTACTTCGAGCGTCGCGACCTTCTCGGATTCGTGGACGGCACCGAGAACCCGGAAGACGAGGAGGCGGCGGCTGCCGCACTCGTCGGCGACGGGGATCCCGAGTTCGCAGGCGGCAGTTACGTGATCGTGCAGAAGTACCTGCACGATCTGTCGACCTGGAACGCCATCAGCGTCGAAGAGCAGGAGCGCGTGATCGGCCGGACGAAACTGGACGACATCGAACTCGACGACGCCACCAAGCCCGCGAACTCACACGTCGCCCTCACCACCATCGAGGACGACGACGGTGAGGAACGCCAGATCCTGCGGGCGAATATGCCGTTCGGCAGCTTCGGTGCCGACGAGTTCGGTACGTACTTCATCGGATACGCCGCGACGCCGGATGTGACCGAAGAGATGCTGCGCAACATGTTTCTGGGCAATCCGCCCGGCAACTACGACCGCATCCTCGACTTCTCCACGGCCGTCACGGGTTCGCTCTTCTTCTGTCCCTCGTCGGAAATGCTCGAAGATCTTCCGCCCGCACCGGCGGACGCACCCGGAACTGCCGACACGAGTGCATCGACGCCGTCGGATGCGGACGGGTCACTCGGAATCGGTGCTCTCAGAAGGAGTTCAACGCTGTGAACAATCTCTATCGTGACCTTGCTCCGATCACCGACGCGGCGTGGGCCGAGATCGAGGAGGAGGCGACCCGCACGTTCAAGCGGCATGTCGCGGGCCGCCTCGTGGTCGATTTCTCGGGCCCGCACGGGACAGATTTCGCCGCGGTCGGTCTCGGCCGGCTGGGCGAGGTCGAGTCACCCGCGGCGGGTGTTCGCGCGCGTCAGCATCGGGTGGCGCCGCTGGTCGAACTGCGGGTGCCGTTCACTCTTTCGCGCGAAGAACTGGACAACGTCGAGCGAGGCGCCAAGGACGTCGATCTCGATGCCGTCAAGGAAGCTGCGCGCCAGATCGCGTTCGCCGAAGACCGGGCGATCTTCGAGGGTTACGCCGCCGCCGGTATCGAAGGCATCCGCGCGTCGTCGTCCAACACCGCGTTGCAACTGCCCGACGATCCGCGCGACATCCCCGAGACCATCAGCCAGGCGCTGTCCGAGCTGCGACTCGCAGGTGTCGGCGGGCCGTACCACGTGCTGCTCAGCGCCGACGAATTCACCAAGGTCAGCGAAACGTCCGACCACGGCTATCCGATCCGGGAGCAGATCAGGCGCCTTATCGACGGGGACATCATCTGGGCTCCCGCGATCGATGGAGCGTTCGTCCTCACCACCCGTGGCGGGGACTACGACCTGCAGGTCGGACAGGACCTCTCGATCGGTTACCTCTCGCACGACAGCGAGAACGTCCAGCTGTACTTCCAGGAGTCGTTCACGTTCCTCGTGTACACGAGCGAAGCGTCGGTGCCGCTGATCTCGCAGGGCTGAGTCTCCCTCGCCGAAGCCCGGGGGCCTGCATTCAGCGGGGCGGGTCCCCGGCCTTCAGAGCTGCGGCGTTGACCCGGACGAGAGCGGTGTGCAGCGCCTCGAGTTCGGCGACGTCGACGCCCAGGGAATCGAACACCTGGCCGGGCACGGACTCCGCGTCGTGGCGCAGGGCACGGCCTTCGTCGGTGAGGTCGACGACCAACTGCCGTTCGTCGATCGTGCTGCGTTCGCGCGTGAGCAGTCCGAGCGCTTCGAGCCGCTTGAGCAGCGGGGACAGCGTCGGGGAGTCGAGTTGCAGCACCCGCCCGATGTCCTTCACCGTCATCGGGGCGTGCTCCCAGAGGGCCAGCATCACCAGGTACTGCGGGTGGGTGAGGCCGAGCCGGTCCAGGATCGGCCGGTAGACGGCGAGAACAGCGCGGTTCGCGACGGCGAGCGCGAAGCACACCTGCCGGTCGAGTGCCAGAGGATCGTCGCCGGAGGAGGAGAACTGCGCTGCCGGGGTATCGACGCTCATGGCCCGACAATACCGAACACGGCGACGGTCGTATCCGGGTGATCGGCTCAGGCCAGTCCCGTCGAACGCAACGTGATGTTCAGCCGGCCGCCGGGGAGTCCCACCTGTGCGCTACCGGTGTCGGGGAAGACGGCGGGCACGCCGTGGAAAGCGAAACGCGACGGCCCGCCGAACACGAACAGGTCGCCGGATTCGAGACGGACATCGGTGTAGGGACGGCCGCGGGTCTCGCAGTTGCCGAACCGGAAGGTGCACGCGTCGCCGATGCTCAGCGACACGATCGGGGCCGCGACCCGTTCGTCCTTGTCCTGGTGCATGCCCATACGTGCGTCGTGATCGTAGAAATTGACGAGTGCGGCGTCCGGTGCGTAGGCGGTTCCCGCGTCGGCGTCGTCGTACGCGTCGGCAACCGCGCGCCGGCCGAGATCGGCGAGCAGGTCCGGAAACGGCGCGACCGGTGCGCCGTCGACGTCGATCGCCGTGCGGGTGTACCGGTACGGGGACCAATGCCAGCCGAGGCACACCGTACGTACGGACATCTGCCCGCCGCCGGGTAACACGGTGTGCCGCATCGGCGCCGGGCGCCGCGACCACTCGCGGCACAGTTCCACCAGGCCGCGCTGTTCGTCGATACTCAGCCACCCGGGTACGTGCACCGCACCGGGGGCGACCTCACGACGGGGGCGGGGCAGGGGGAACAATTCGTTCACGGGGGACGCTTCGATTCTCGGACGGGTGGTGGCAGGCGTACCCCTCCAGGATGCCAACTGCCGACACGGACGACGAGGTGCCCCGCCAAGCGTCACCTTCGCCCTATAGTCCGGGGCATCGCGCATCACGGCTGAGAGGGTTCCGGTGAAGGTTGACGGCAAGGTAGCCATCGTGACCGGCGGGGGAGGCGGAATCGGTGGTGCTCTCGCCGCTCGCCTCGTGCAGGAGGGTGCCCGCGTGGTCGTGGCCGACCTCGATGCGGACGCTGCGCGGCGCGTCGTGGACGAGATCGACGCCACCTCGGCGATCGCAGTGGGCACAGACGTCTCCGACACCGAAGCGATTCGTGGCCTCGTCGAGCGAGCGGAAGCAGAATTCGGACCGGTGGACCTGTACTTCGCGAACGCGGGCATCACCGGCCCGCCCGGGCTCGATATTGCCGAATCCGCGTGGGACCAGGTACTCGATGTCAACCTCCGGGCGCACATCCGGGCCGCGAACATCCTGGTGCCCGGATGGGTCGAACGCGGCTCAGGGTATTTCGTCAGCACCGCGTCGGCTGCCGGTCTTCTCACCCAGATCGGGTCCGCGGCGTACTCGGTGACCAAGCACGCCGCGGTCGGGTTCGCCGAGTGGTTGTCGGTCACCTACGGCGACCAGGGGGTCCGGGTCTCGTGCCTGTGCCCGATGGGTGTCAACACGCCACTGCTGTATGCCGGAAAGAACTCCGATACCGAACTCGGCGCGCTGGCCACCCGTGCGGTGACCGGTGCCGGTGCGGTTCTGGAACCGGACGACGTCGCGGAGGTAGTGCTCCGGGCACTCGAAGACGAGCACTTCCTCATCCTTCCGCATCCGGAAGTCCTCGAGATGTACCGGCACAAGGGTGCCGACTACGACCGATGGCTGAGCGGTATGCGCCGGTACCAGAACATCCTTCGTGGGCAGTCGGCGCAACAGTAGGAGCGCGGTCCCGCCGAAACCCGATCCGTATCCGCTCGTGGTGACATAGCGTCTGCGCCATGGCTTCTGTCGACACCGTCCGCGGCCCCGCCGACACCGGTGATCTCGGTCGTGTCCTCATGCACGAACACGTCTTCGTGCTCGGGGAGGAACTGCGCGAGAACTACCCCGGCTACCCGACGAGGTGGGACGAGGAACTGCGCGTCGACGACGCGATCTCGAAACTGCGCGCATTGTCCGACCGTGGGATCGACACGATCGTCGATCCCACCGTGATCGGACTCGGCCGGTACATACCGCGGATTCAGCGCATCGCCGAACACACCGACATCAACATACTGGTGGCGACGGGGCTGTACACGTACAACGAACTGCCGTTCCAATTCCACTATGTCGGAACGGGATTGCTGTTCGACGCCCCCGAACCTCTCACCGAACTGTTCGTCCACGACATTCGTGAGGGCATCGCCGACACCGGTGTGAAGGCGGCGATGCTCAAGTGCGCGATCGAGGCGCAAGGTCTCACGCCGGGGGTCGAGCGGGTGATGCGCGCGGTGGGCCGGGCCCACGTCGAAACGGGAGTCCCCATCACCGTGCACACCAATCCGCACACCGGATCCGGCCTCGTGGCGCAACAGGTGCTGGCCGAAGAAGGTGTCGATCTGACGAAGGTCGTGATCGGGCACAGCGGAGACTCCACCGACCTCGAGTACCTCCGCAAGATCGCCGACGCCGGGTCGCTCCTCGGAATGGACCGGTTCGGTCTCGATCTGCTGCTGCCCTTCGAGCAACGCGTCGATACCGTTGTCGCACTGGCGGAGAGCGGATACGCGGACCGCATGGTGCTCGCGCACGATGCGTCGTGCTTCATCGACTGGTTCCCGCACGAGGTCAAGGAACTTGCGGTACCGAACTGGAACTACAACCACATCAGTGACGATGTGCTGCCGGTGCTGCGCGAGCGCGGTGTCACCGACGAACAGATCACCACGATGCTCGTCGACAATCCGCGGCGGTTCTTCGAAACGTGAGGCTGCCGCCGAGCCGCGTCTGCAGTCATCCGTATCAGCATCGACGAGTGCGACCGTCGATGCTGATCAATACAGTGGAGTCATGACATCGCACGGTTTGCCGGTCACGGTTGCTCGCGGCGTCGGGGTGGACGCCGACACCGATAGGGCGGTGAAGGGAGCCCTCACCGGTCGCTCCCGCCACCCTGGGGACCGCCCTGCCGACGTGACGGTGCGCCCGCTCGAGGATCGAGACTGGGATGCGGTGCGGCGGATCTACGGTGAGGGGATCGCCACCGGCACCGCGACCTTCACCACCGAGGTTCCCGCCCGTGAGGTACTCGACGAGCTGTGGCTGCCCGGCCACCGGTGGGTCGCCGAGATCGACGGGTGTGTCGTCGGCTGGGCGGCGTTGAGCCCGGTATCGAGTCGCGAGTGCTATGCCGGGGTGGCGGAGAACTCGATCTACGTCGCCGACGGGATGCGTGGGCGCGGGGTCGGCAGAGTGCTGCTACGCACCCAGGTCGACGCCGCCGACGAGGCGGGTTTGTGGACGTTGCAGACCTCGATCTTCCCGGAGAACCGCACCAGTCTCGCTCTGCACCACGCGGCGGGATTCCGCACCGTGGGTATCCGCGAACGAATCGGCAAGCTCGCCGGCGTCTGGCACGACACCGTCCTGCTCGAACGCCGGTCCGAAACGGTGATCTGACAGACCCGGCCTACCTTGCGGGACCGGGCATCGTCGGCCGCGGATTCTCGCCCGCACGCTCACGCGGCGTCGTGCAGCACCAGCCCGAGCGTGCGCCGCAGTCCGGACCGGACGGTGCTCACACCGTGCCGCACCGGCGACCGCGTCCATCCGCGTGCACCGCGTGTCGGGCGGTCGCGCGTGGTGAAGATCAAGGCGTGCCCTTGCTCGATCACGGTGGCAGTACCGCGGGACTGGGCTCGGGGACATTGCTCGAGGAGCAGGAACTCGCCGCCGGTGTAGTCGAGACCGGGACGGTCGAGCCCGATCACCACCTGCAGCGGGAACGCGAGATCGCCGTAGAGGTCGCGGTGCAGCGCGTTCCAGTCGCCGCCTGTGTAGCGCAGCATCAGCGGCGCCGGCTTGCTCTGGCCGGCAGCGTGACACATTTCCAGCCACTCGTCGAAGTCGTCGGGCCAGGGTGCGGGATCACCCAATCGCTCGGCCCACTCGCGCGCGGGGGCGAGCAGGCGCCGGTAGAAGGCGGCGCGGAGTTGGGCGACCGGGCGGGGGACGGGCGCGCCGAAGTACTTGTAGGTTCCGTGGCCGTAGCGGTGGCGGGCCATGTCGACGGTCGTGCGGAATCGGGTGTCCTCGTCCCACAGCGACGAGATCTCGGCACGCTCGGCGTTCCCGAGGAGCGGGCCGGTGGCGGCGCAACCGTAGTTGTCGAGGTCGTCGACGAGCTGCGGCCAAGGGAGATCATCGATGCGGGCGGGCAAGGTCGAGGTGTGCTGCGTCATGCTTGCTCCTTCGCTCTCGTACCGTAAACGCACCGGAGCGCGAGAACGTGAGATCTCAGCGAGGAGCGTCGTCGACGAGCTTGCGAAGCAGCCGGGCGAGGTCGGCGCGTTCGGAGGGGTCGAGCCGGGCGAACACCTCCGCGGCGTCGGTGTCACGTGCCGCGTCGAGTTCGTCCAGAACTGTGCGACCGTTATCGGTGAGCTGCACACATACCGCGCGGCGATCGGCGGGATCGGGAAGGCGCTCGGTCAGTCCACGGGATTCGAGGCGGTCGACGACCTCGGTCGCCGACCGCGGCGCGATACGCAGTGCCTTTGCGACCACGCCGAGGCGGATCGGGGTGTCGGTGTCGCCGATGACCCGGAGTGCGCGGTGTTCGTGTGGGGACAGCTCCCACGGGTTCAGCAGGTCGTGCCAACGTCGCCGCAAGGTGCGGGTGGCGCCCATCAGAAGGTCGCGCAGCACAACGGGAGAATCGGACATGACCGGACTATACCTCACTTGACAGTTACCTCTTAATGAGGCAACCTCAGTAATTACGTACGAATCATGAATCGAGGTGGTGTGCATGATGCATCCCCCACCAGGTCGAGGCGGTCACCCCGGTGGCCGCGGAAAAATCGATCCCAAAGACGTCGAGCAACTGCGCGAATCTCCCGTCAGCCTGCGCCGGATCGGCGCGCTCTTCGCCCCTTATCGTCGTCAGATCGCCCTTGTCGTGGTGCTGATCGTGGCGTCGTCCGCTGTGTCGCTCGCGACGCCGTTCCTCGTGCGCGCCGTCATCGACGACGCGATTCCGCACCAGAACGTGAGCCTGTTGCTGTGGGCCGTGGGCGGCATGCTCGCGGTCACCGTGATCAGTTCACTGTTCGGAGTGGTGCAGACCTGGATCTCCACCACGGTCGGCCAGCGAATCATGCACGGCCTGCGAACCCGGGTGTTCAGCCACCTGCAACGGCAGTCCCTGAGCTTCTTCACCCGCACCCGTGGCGGTGAAATCCAGTCGAGACTGACCAACGACATCGGCGGCATGCAGTCCGTCGTCACGACGACGGCCACCTCGCTCGCCGCCAACATCACGACCGTGGTCGGCACCGCGATCGCCATGGCTGTGCTGAGCTGGCGGTTGTCATTGCTGTCGCTGATCGTGCTTCCGCCGGCCATCTGGCTCACCCGCCGCGTCGCCCAGATGCGACGGGCGATCACGACGCGCCAGCAACGCCGGCTCGCCGACATCCAGACCCAGATCGACGAAGGCCTGTCCGTCAGCGGCGTACTGCTCGGCAAGACTCTCGGCACCGGTCCCGCGCTGGCGGACAAATTCGCGAAGACCTCCGCCGATCTCGCCGACCTCGAGGTGCAGGCGCAACTGTCGGGGCGGTGGCGCATGGCCACCATGAACATCGTCTTCGCGGCGATTCCGGCGGTGCTCTATCTCGTCGCAGGTCTGCCCGCGACCTCGGGCGGCATGACCATCGGCACGCTCGTCGCATTCACGGGACTGCAGGGCGCGCTGTTCCGTCCCCTCATGAGCCTGCTCGACGTCGGCGTGTCCGTCACCAGTTCGCTCGCGCTGTTCAGCCGCATCTTCGAGTATCTCGATCTGGCCGTCGACATCGAAGAACCCGCCCACCCGGTCCCGGTCGACCCCGAGAAGATCTCCGGCAGGGTCCGATT
Organism: Rhodococcus sp. BL-253-APC-6A1W; assembly: GCF_012843405.1. NCBI lineage: Bacteria > Bacillati > Actinomycetota > Actinomycetes > Mycobacteriales > Nocardiaceae > Rhodococcus > Rhodococcus sp. BL-253-APC-6A1W. Next base: position 291,530 of record NZ_JABAFB010000006.1, on the reverse strand, counting down.
CGAGAATCTCGGCTTCCGGTACGAAGGGGCACATCGCCTCGCGCTCGAGGGGATCGACCTCGACATACCGGCCGGTGCGCAGGTCGCGCTCGTGGGCGAGACCGGTTCGGGCAAAACCACGCTCGGGTCACTGATGGCACGGTTGTACGACCCCACTTCCGGCCGGGTGACGATCGACGGCATCGACCTGCGCGACATGCGGCTCGCCGATGTAGCGGCTCTCGTCGGTGTCGTGTCGCAGGAGACCTATCTGCTGCACGCCACCGTCCGGGAGAATCTGCGCTACGCGAGGCCGGACGCCACCGACGCGGAGATCGAGGACGCCGCGCGGGCAGCGCACATCCACGACCTGATCACCTCGCTGCCCGACGGCTACGACACCGTGGTCGGCGCACGCGGACACCGGTTCTCCGGTGGCGAGAAGCAACGAATGGCGATTGCCCGCACGCTGCTGCGGGACCCGCGGATCCTGGTGCTCGACGAGGCGACCAGTGCCCTCGACAACGACACCGAACGCGCCGTGCAGCAGGCGCTCGACAACGCCCGGGCCGGGCGGACGACCATCACCATCGCACACCGCCTCTCCACAGTGCGCGACGCCGACGAGATCGTCGTCCTCGACCACGGACGCATCATCGAGCGGGGCACCCACGACGCGCTCGTCGCGCGCGGCGGCAAGTACGCGGCACTCGCGCGACGCGACGGCCGCACGCTCGCCGAGCACACCGACCGGTCCGTGGGCGTGTGAGTCAGGCGCGCACCGACGAGAGGGCGCCCACCACCTCGTGCGTCGGAAGCACGACCGCGCACCGCGAGGCGACGTAGCTCAATGCGTCGGCGTGCTCGCGTTGGGAGAAGTCGGCCGTGGCGTCCGAGACGAAGAAGACCTGGATGTCGTTCATGAACCCGTCCAGGGCCGTCGTCAGGCACCCGATGTGCGCGTACACGCCGGTGACGATCAGCTGGTCGCGGCCCCACGCGCGCATCCGTTCGAGCAGATCGGTGCGGATGAAGGCGCTGTAGCGCCATTTGGTGAGCATGGTGTCGCCGGCGTGCGGTGCCAACTCCGCGATGATCGACGTCTCGGCGGGGTCCTCGGACAATCCGGGGCCCCAGAAGTCGGACAACAGCGCACGGTCGGCCGGGTCCTGGTCTCCCGGCTGCGCGGTGTACACGACCGGAGCGCCGACATCGTGAGCGGTGTTGCGCAGCAGGTCGATATGGGGAACCACCGTGGCCAGCGGATCGGCCGCCCGGTCGAACGAGCGCACGAAGTATTCCTGCATGTCGTGCACCAGCACGACGGCGCGGTTCGGATCGATCGACCACGACACCACGTTCGTGGGCTGCTCGTCGGGAAGGGAATAGGACACGGACTTCGGCAGAGCCATCGGATCTTCGCTTTCTGCGGTGTGGTCGGTCAGTTCTGGAGGGTGGCGGCCAGCGCGCGACGCAGTTCGTTGCGGCTGATCTTGCCGACACCGGTCACCGGAAACGCGTCGACGAAGCGCACCTTGTCCGGGATCTTGTACGCCGCGAGTCCGCGCTCCCGCAGGAAAGCTTTGAGCGCGAGCGCTTTCGGCGCCTCAACCTCGGTGACGACGAAGGCACACGTGCGTTCGCCGAGGTACTGGTCGGGCATGGCGACCACGGCGGCATCGAGCACCGCGGGGTGCGCGACGAGATGGTTTTCGACCTCCTCCGCGGCGATCTTCTCGCCGCCCCGGTTGATCTGGTCCTTGGCGCGGCCTTCGACCACGATGTAACCGTGCTCGGTGATCCGCACGATGTCGCCCGTGCGATAGAACCCGTCGGGAGTGAATGCCGTCGAATTGTGTTCGGGCGCATTGTAGTAACCGCGGATCGTGTACGGGCCCCGGGTGAGGAGATGGCCGGGGGCACCGAACGGGACGGGCTCGTCGGCGTCGTCGACGACACGGATCTCGTCGTGCGGGCTGATCGGACGTCCCTGGGTCCGGATGATCGTCTCGTCGTCGTCGTCGAGGCGGGTGTAGTTGACGAGGCCCTCTGCCATGCCGAAGACCTGCTGCAGCGTGCAGCCGAGTTCCGGGCGCACCCGCTTGGCTGCCTCCGCCGGGAACTTCGCGCCACCGACCTGCAGTACCTCGAGCGACGACAGGTCGTGTTCGGTACGGGCCCGTGCGGACAGCCATGCCAGTGCGAGCGGCGGGACCAGCGAGGCCATCGTCACCCGTTCGCTCTCGATGAGTGCGAAGGCGGTGTCCGGACTCGGATCCGGCGCGAGCACGACCGTGCCGCCTGAGTGGAGGACACCGAGAATCCCGGGCGAGCTCATCGGGAAGTTGTGTGCCGCAGGAAGCACGACCAGCATACGGGTGCGCTCGTCCACTCCGCAGATCCGGGCGGAGTCGCGCACAGAGTAGAGGTAGTCGGCGTGGGTGCGGGGGATGAGCTTCGGGGTTCCGGTGGTACCACCGGACAGTTGGAGGAAGGCGACGGACTCGGCATCGACGTCGGCGAGCGGCGCGGGTTCGTGCGTGCGCAGCGATGCCAGGGAGGTGAACTCGGCGCAGTCTCCGGCGACGATCACTGCGGGCGGGTTCTCCAGAGCGCCGGTCACCTCACGGGCGAGCGTGCGGTAATCGAATCCGCCGTGCTCGGCGGCGACGATATAGGCGGCAGCGTCCGAGAAACGGCAGAAGTAGCCGATCTCGGAGGCGCGGTGCGCCGGCAGAGCGAATACGGGCAACGCCCCGATGCGGAAGACCGCGAAGAGGACTTCGGTGTATTCGACGATGTTCGGTAACTGGAGCACGACCCGGTCGCCGGCACGAACACCGGCATTCAGGAGCCCGGTGGCGATACGTGCGGCGGACTCGTCGAGGTCACGGTAGGTGAGGTGCCGCCGCGCCCCGGTGGCGTCCGGTCCCACGACCGCGACCCGGTCGCCGAAGTGCGCTGCGCGGGTGGGCATGAACTCCGCGAACGTCTCGCCGGTCCAGTAACCGGCGCCGCGGTACAGCTCACTGAAATCCTCGGGGAAACGGGCGATGTCGGCAAGCGCGCTGCGCCGGAGGCCGGAGGTCACGAATGATTCCTTTCGGGAACGGAAGGGGTCTCAGGCACGAAGGGTCGCGCCACCGTCGACATACAGGGCTTGCATGGTGATGTGCCGGGCGCGGTCTGAGAGAAGGAACTCGATGGCGTCCGCGATGTCGGACGGTTCTGCGATGCGCCCGAGCGGGATTCCGACCTTGAACTGTGCGGGGTCGCCCTCGATGGCGCTACGCGCACCGTTGTCGTCGTCGGGGTCCTCCCACAGCGACCGTTGCATCGCGGTGTCGGTGGAGCCGGGGGCGACGATATTGGCGCGGATTCCGTAGGGCGCCAGTTCCAGTCCGGCGACCCGCACGATCATCGCCGCGGCCGCTTTCGAGGATCCGTAGGCGCCCATGCCCATCCGGGGAACACCTGCGGAATTCGAGCCGACCACGACGATCGACCCCGAACGGCGCTCCCGCATCACACGTCCCACGGCGCGCAGGACCGCGACCAGTCCGGTCACGTTGACGTCGAACATGCGCTGCCAGTCGTCCGGATCGGAGTCGAGTACGGATCCGGTGGTGAACACTCCCGCGACGTGGGCGAGTCGCTCGAGGGGACCGTGGTCGGATTCGATGTTGCCGACGGCGAACTCGACCGCGTCGTGGTCGCGGATATCGACGGGGTACACAGGGGTTTCCTCACCGATCAGTGCTGCGGTCTTGCGGAGTCCGACGGGGTCGCGGTCCATGAGCGCGAGTCGGTGTCCGGCGCGGGCCAGGGTCACCGCTGTGGCACGTCCGATACCCTGTGCGGCACCGACGACGAGGGTGACGGGGGCGCTCATCGCCGCACCCCGAGCGCATCGAGCACGGTGCCGAATTTGACGGTGGTCTCGGCGAGTTCGTCTGCGGGATCGGAATCGGCGACGATGCCGCCACCGGCATAGGCGGTGAGGGTGAGACCGTCCGCGTCGAGCACGGCGCACCGGATCGTCACCATCCACTCGCCGTCACCGTCGGCGTCACACCACCCGACGGCCCCGGCGTAGAACCCGCGGTCGCCTTCGACATCGCGGATGAACTCGCGCGCCGCCTCGGTGGGCGTGCCGCAGATCGCGGGAGTCGGATGCGCCGCGAGGGCGAGGTCGAGCGCTGTGGTGGTGCGGTCGCGCAGGCGGCCCGAGACCGGTGTGCCGAGATGCCACAACTGCTTGGTGCTCGTCAGCGACGGCCGGTCCGGGATGTCGAGGTCGGTGCACAGCGGTTCGAGTACGGCGCGCAGCGCACGGACGACGTGCGCGTGTTCGGCGAGATTCTTGGCGGACTCCGCGAGACGCTCGGCGGTCGCGCGATCCGAGTCGGGGTCGGCGTGACGCGGTGCCGATCCGGCGAGCGGATGTGCCGTGACGAGATCGCCCCGTCGCCGGATGAGCACCTCCGGACTCGAGCCGATCAGATGCCGTCCTCGCCAGGAGCCTCCGGCCGGGGTGAGGTCGACCGCGAATCCGTTGCCGGCGGGGTCGTTCCCGGCGAGTCGTGCGAGGAGGTCGGCGGTCAAGACCGGCCGTTCGGCGCGCAGTCGGAGTGCGCGTGCGAGCACGACCTTGACGAGGTCGTCGTCGGGGGAACGCAGCAGAGCGAGTGCGGCGGCCACACGGTCGACGTGTGCCTGCTCGGCAGGAATCGCGTGGGCGATACGGATGGTGGGGAGATCGGGCCTCGAGACGCCGAGCGGCGTGGAGGTGTGCCGCAGCGAACGCGGTGCTGTGAGGGCGGCGGGGTGCGCGGGGTCGAAGGGAAGCGCACCGGCGAGAGCGCGCACGCGCCCGGTTCGCAGAGCCTCGGCCGCGGCATCGGCGCGGTCGAACCGGTCGTCGAGTCCTTCGGCGATCACGGTGCCGTGCGGGCGGGACAACACGAACGGGCGCGGCACGGTCCGCTCGGCACAGTCGGGTGTCGGTGCGTCGACAACCGATGTTTGCATGCTCGAACCTCTCGATAGCGGAGTGAGAAGGCGGATCGAGCGCAAGGTGCACAAGATCGCTTCAGCAACATATACGGTTAGCCTTACCTTTGGTACTGTTCCGCATTGCCGAGAGTTGCGCAACACGGGTGTTCTGCTCGGGCCCAAGAGTTTTCGAACGCAGAAAAGGGGATGACAGTGCCCACGTCCAGGCCGTCGACTTCGGGACTTGCGCTTACGCGCGCCCAGACGGGCGTATGGTTCGCTCAGCAATTGACCCCCGACAACCCGATTTTCAACACCTCGGAATGCCTCGAACTACGCGGATCGGTCGATGCGGACGCCCTGGTGGCGGCGGTGCGCCGCGCCGCCGACGACTGCGAGGCCCTGGTCGCCGCCTTCGAAACCCAGCCCGACGGTACGGTCGTCCAGTTTCCCGGACGCAGACAACTCGCCGACCCGCCCGTCGTGGACGTGCGCGGCGCGCCGGACCCGTGGGCCGCCGCCCACGAGTGGATGACGAACGACCTGGCACGCGCCATCGATCCGTCCGTCGACGTGTGTCTGCGCGCCGCCGTACTGCGCCTCGCGGACGACCGTGTCGTGTTGTACGTGTGCGGGCATCACCTCGTGTTCGACGCGTTCGGGTTTTCCCTGTTCAACCGCCGCATCGGCGAGCACTACACCGCGCTCGTCGCCGGTACCGAGCCGCCCGCGCACCGCTTCGCACCGGTCGAACCGGTCGTGCGGGAAGAGGAGAGCTACCGCGAGTCGGAGGCTTTCGCCGCCGACCGGGCGTTCTGGGCCGACTACCTCGCGGACGTCGAGGAGGCGGTGGCACTGAGCCCCGGGGCGAGCGGAATCGCGCGTCGTTCCCGGGCCGTCCGGTTCACCCTCGACGCGCAGCAGCAGAACGCGCTCGCCGCACTCGGCAAATCCGCTCGCGGAAGCTGGGGCGACGCGGTGACCGCCCTGGTCGCCGCGTACCTGCGCGGTGCGACCGGACGGGACGACATCACCATCGGATTCCCGGTGATGAACAGGCTCGGTTCCGCCGCACTGAATGTGCCGATGACGGCGGTCAACGTCGTGCCGTTGCGGCTGCGCCCCGCCGCACGCGACAGTCTGTCCGGCCTCGTCGGGCAGGTCCGCGATTCGGTTGCCCGGTGCCGCAAGCACTACCGCTACCGCGGTGAGGACATCCAACGCGACCTGCGCCTGCCCGCCGGGTCGCGCGGCGTCATCGGCCCGTCCGTCAACGTCAAACCGTTCGGCGACCGGTTCCGTTTTGCCGATATCACCGCCGCCGTGCACTCGATCGCCCGCGGACCGCTCCAGGATTTCATGATCACGGTGCGGCCCCTGGACGAGAGCGCCGGCCTGGAGGTCTTCGTCGACGCCGACGCCGACCTCTACGACGAGGACGACCTGCGGCTTCACGCGGCACGTCTCGAGCAGTTGTTCGATTCCGTGACCACCCTCGATCCGGCAACATCGCTCGCGCAACTGCCGATCCTCCTTCCCGCCGAGCGGACACGAATCCTGGAGCGCTGGAGCGCATCTCCGGACATACCGGTCGAACCGGGCCTGACTCTCCTCGATCTGCTGCACCGGCAGGCCGCCGCGACACCCGACGTGCCGGCGCTCGCGGACGCCACAACCACGCTGACCTACGCGGAGTTGCGCACCCGGGTCGACCGGCTCGCGCGATATCTCGTGTCCGTGGGACTCGGCGACGCTGCCGAACCGCGGATCGCGATTGCACTGCCGCGTACGGTCGACGCCGTCGTCGCGATTTTCGCAGTGCTCGAAACCGGCGCGGCGTATGTGCCGCTCGACATCGACCAGCCACTCGAGCGCCTCGCGTACGTGCTGTCCGACGCATCGCCCGTATACGTGCTCACCGACCGCACCACGGACGGACGGGTTGCGGACGCCGACGGTGCCACCCGCCGGATTCTCCTCGACGACACCGACACCGACACCGACATCGGCGGCCGTGTGGAGACAGATCTGCCACCCGTCGGACGGTCGGGGCCCACGCCCGACTCGGTCGCGTACGTCATCTACACCTCCGGATCCACAGGACGGCCCAAGGGCGTGATCGCCCCACACCGCGGCCTGGTCAATCTCCTGCACAGCCACCGCGAGCAGGTGTTCACCCGCGCCGCACGCGAAGCCGGGCACGACCACCTGCACCTCGGACTCGCGTGGTCGCTCGCGTTCGACGCCTCCGTGCAACCCCTGCTGTGGATGCTCGCCGGGCACACCCTCCACATCGTCGACGAATCCGCCCAGCGCGACCCCGCACGACTGACCGAACAGGCGTTGCGCGAGGACTGGGACTTCGTCGAACTGTCGCCGGCGCAACTCGACCACGTCGTCGAGGACGGGATGCTTCCCGAGAACACCGTCTCCACCCTCGGCTTCGGCGGTGACGCGGCCACCGGCCGGCTGTGGGAGAACCTGCGCGCGCGCCGCGGCGCCGCGTTCAACTTCTACGGCCCCACCGAGTGCAGTGTCGACGCCCTCGTGGCCGAGGTGCACGACAGCGAGACTCCCGTGGTGGGGCGACCGGTCGCGAACTTGCGCGCCTACCTCCTCGACAGCGGTCTCGCCCCGGTGCCGCCGGGAACGGAGGGGGAGCTGTACCTGTCCGGTCCGGGTGTCGTCCGCGGTTATCTCGACGCGCCCTCCCTCACCGCGACCCGGTTCGTCGCGAACCCGTTCGGGACGGGCTCGGCCGATCCCGTCCACGCGCGCCTCTACCGCACGGGCGACCGCGCGATGTGGACGGAGGACGGGAACATCGTCTACCGCGGCCGCGTCGACAACCAGGTGAAGGTGCGCGGGTTCCGCATCGAACTCGGGGAGGTGGACGCGGCGTTGCTGCGGCTTGCCGGTGTGGTGCACGCCGTGTCGGCGATTCACACGGACGCTGCCGGTACTACACAACTCGTGGGCTACCTCGTCGGCGATGCACTCGATCCGGCGGTCGCCCGGGCGCAACTGACCGAGTGGCTCCCGGCACCGATGGTGCCTGCTGCACTCGTCGTGCTGGGTGAGCTACCGCTGACCTCGAACGGAAAGCTGGACCGGAAGGGGCTTCCCGCACCGGATTTCGCCACGCTCGTCTCCTCGCGACCTCCGGCCACCGAACTCGAACGCCGCCTGTGTGAGCTGTTCGCAGAGATTCTGGGCCTCGACAGCGTCGGCGCCGACGACGACTTCTTCGCACTCGGTGGACACTCGCTCTCGGCAGCGAAGCTTCTCGCCCGGGTGCGGGACACTCTCGGTGTCGAACTGGCGATCCGGGAAGTATTCGACCATCCGACGGTGGCCGGACTGGCTGTGCGCTGCGAGAGCGCGGGTCTGGACGCCGGGCCCGCACGACCACCGCTGGTCGCGAGGAAGCACGGGGACCTCGTCCCGCTGTCGTTTGCGCAGCAACGGTTGTGGTTCCTGTTCCGGATGGAGGGGCCCAGCCCCACGTACAACGTTCCTCTGACCGTGCGGTTGCACGGCGACGTCGACGCCGACGCGATGCGCCGTGCCGTCGCCGACGTCGTCGCCCGCCACGACAGCCTGCGCACGGTGCTGACCGAACGGGACGGAACCGGGATGCAGCGGGTACTCGAGCACGTCGAGACGCCGTTCGCCGTCGTGGAGACCGGCCCGGACACGGTGGAGGCGGACGTGAGGTCGGCGGCGCGCTACGCATTCGACCTCGAGCGCGAAACCCCCGTCCGGGTGCGGCTGTTCACCGTCGCGCCCGGCGAGAGCATCCTGTTGCTGCTCGTGCACCACATCGCGAGCGACGAACTGTCCACGCCGATTCTGCTGCGGGACCTCGGAACCTTCTACTCCGCGCACACAGGTGCCGCCGTCACCGAGCCGGCTCCACTGCCCGTCCAGTACACGGACTACGCGGTGTGGCAGCGTGAACTGCTCGGCGACCCGAAGGACCAGACCGGGCTCGCCGGACGGCAACTCGACTTCTGGCGCACCGAGCTCGCGGGTCTACCCGCGGAACTCGAGCTGGCAACCGACCGGCCCCGCCCGGCCGTGGCATCGTTCGCCGGTGGCGGCGTCGAACTCGCGGTCCCGGCCGGACTCGCCGACGCGGTCCGCGCCGCCGGCCGCGACACCGGCACGACGATGTTCATGATGGTGCACGCCGCCGTGGCGCTCGCGCTCTCCCACAGCGGGGCGGGGGAGGACATCCCGATCGGCTCACCCACCGCGGGCCGGCCCGCCTCCGAACTCGACGATCTCGTGGGGTTCTTCGTCAACATGGTGGTCCTGCGCACCGACCTGTCCGGTGACCCGACCGTGCGGGAACTGCTGGCCCGCATCAAGAACGCCGACATCGCCGCGTACGCCCACCAGGACGTGTCGTTCGACCGGGTCGTCGAGGCCCTCGACCCTGAGCGAAGTGCCGCCCGCCACCCCCTGTTCCAGGTGATGGTGCAGTACCGGAACCCGCCTGCCCTGCGTGCGTTCGAGCACCTGGCGCCCGAGGTGTCCCTCGTCCCCAACGATGCCGCGATGTTCGATCTGACATTCGACGTCGTGGACACACCGGACGGGTCCATGCGGGTACGCGTCGAATACGCCCGTGATCTGTTCGACCACGACACCGCCGAGTCTTTCGCCGCGCGCGTGGTGCGTGGGTTCGCCGCTCTGGCCGGAGACCCCGACCGTCCCCTGTCCCGTGTCGACCTGCTCTCCGGCGCCGAACGCGACTGGCTTCGCGCCGGCCGGCCGGCACCGGAATCCGCACGCCCGGAACCCGTTCCGGAGACGCTGGTCGACCTGTTCGACCGCACGGTTGCCGCAGCGGCGCATCTCCCCGCCGTCGTCTCCGCGGAGGAAACCCTGACGTTCGGGGAACTCGACGCGTGGTCCGACCGGATCGCGTGTCATCTCGTGGATCGCGGCGTCCGGGCAGAAACGGTCGTCGCGCTACGGCTCCCGCGGGGAAGCGCCGTGGTCGCGGCGATTCTCGGTGTCTGGAAGGCGGGCGCGGCGTACCTCGCGATCGACCCGAACTACCCGCTCGAGCGCATCGACTACATGATGCGCGATGCAGGGGTGACCGTCGCGCTCGACGAGAGTGCCGTCGCGGAGTGCGGCGACGCGAGCATGCCGTCGCCGGCCACGGAACTGCGCGGTCGCGCCCGTGCGGACAACGCCGCCTACGTGGTCTACACCTCCGGTTCCACCGGTCTGCCGAAGGGCGTCGTCGTGCCGCACCGCGGTGTGGTGAATCTCTGGGAGACGGTGCGTTCCGGCACCTACGGTGACCCGGCAGAACAGCGGCTGCGGGTGCTGCTCAGTTACACCTTCGCGTTCGATTCCTCGGTCGACCAGTTGCTCGCGATGCTCGGCGGCCACACCGTGCACGTGCTCCCCGAAGAGTTGACCGCCGACGCAGACGGCATCGTCGGCTATGTCCGCGGCCATCGGATCGACGCCCTGGACTGCGCGCCGGTGCTGATGACGCAACTCGTCGCGGAAGGGCTTCTCGACCCCGCCGCGGATCACCGCCCGTCGGTGGTCGCCGTCGGCGGCGAGGCCGTGCCCGCCGAGCTGTGGGCCCGGCTCGCCGCCACCCCGGGGCTGCGCGCACTGAACATCTACGGACCCACCGAGTGCACGGTGGACGCGACTGCCGCAGTCATGACGGCGGACGTGACGCCGCATATCGGCGAGCCCATCGCCGGGGGTCGTGCGCTCGTCCTCGACCGGTACCTGCGCCCCGTGGCGCCGGGTGTGCCGGGTGAGCTGTACGTCGGCGGTCCCCACGTGACCCGCGGATACCTCGGCCGGCACGGCCTCACCGCCGGAAGGTTCGTGGCCGACCCGTTCGGTACACCGGGGAGCCGGCTGTACCGCACCGGCGACACGGTGCGGTGGACATCCCGGGTGCCCCATCGTCTCGAATATCTCGGCCGCGCCGACGATCAGGTCAAGATTCGCGGGTTCCGTATCGAACTCGGTGAGGTCGAGGCGGTACTCGCCGGACATCCGGACGTGACAGCCGCCGCTGTGCTCGCCCGCGAGGACGAACCCGGACGCAGACGTCTCGTCGGCTACGTCGTGCCGGGGACTGCGCAGGTGGACGGTGACGCGGTCCGGGCATACACGGCCGAACGGCTGCCCGACCACATGGTGCCCGCTGCGGTGGTGGTGCTCGAGGAGTTCCCGCTGACCGCGAACGGCAAGGTGGACCGGGCCGCGCTCCCCGCCCCGGTGTTCGCACCCGCGACGGCCGGCCGGGTGGCGGGCAACGACATGGAACGGCGGCTCTGCGCCGTGGTGGCGGAAGTGCTCGGACTCGACGCGGTCGGCCTCGACGACGACTTCTTCTCTCTCGGTGGTGATTCCATCGTGTCGATCCAGCTCGTGGCCAAGGCCCGCGCGGCGGGTCTGCGGTTCACCGCGCGGCACGTTTTCGAGCACCGGACCGTCGCCGGTCTGGCCCGCGTCGCCGAGGTGGATACAGGCCGGCAGGAAACGGATGTCGCGGCGGCGCTCGGCAGCATTCCGGCGACGCCCATCGTTCACGACCTGCTGGACCGAGGGGGACCGTACGCCAGGTACGCGCAGTCCAGGCTGCTGCGTACCCCGGAAGGCCTCACGCTCGGCGAACTGACCGGCGCCGTGCAATCCCTGCTCGACGTCCACGACGCGCTGCGTTCGGTGTTCGACTCGGCTGCACGCGTTCTCGAGGTCCTGCCGGTGGGTGCGGTGTCGGCTGCGCACGTGGTCACCCGGGTCGACATCTCCGGCCTGGACGACCCGTCCGCGGTGATGGTCGCGGCGACCGAGGAGGCGTACGCGGCGCTGGACCCCGGGTCCGGGGAACTCGTGCGCGTCGTGTTCTTCGATCCGGGCCCCGGCGTGCAGGGCCGGGTGCTGCTCGCGGTGCACCACCTGGTGGTGGACGGGGTGTCGTGGCGGATTCTGGTCCCGGACCTCGCCGAGGCCGTCGCGGGTACCGCGCCGCTCCGGTCCGGTACCCCGCTGCGTGTCTGGGCTCGCGGCTTGCTCGAGGCCGCGCCGGCGCGACGAACCGAACTGCCGTTGTGGCGTCGTATCACGGCGCCCGGCGGCCGTGCTGCCTTCGCCTCCCGCCCTGTCGATCCCACGCGGGACACGATGTCCGCGACGGCGCAGGCGCATGTCGACGTGCCGGTCGCAGTGACGGAGGCTCTGCTCACGACGGTGCCCGAGCAATTCCACGCGGGTGTCGACGACGTTCTGCTCACCGCGCTGGCACTGGCCACAGCCCGGGTGTGTGGCGCGGGTGCGGTGGTGGTGGATCTCGAAGGGCACGGACGAGAAGAGCAGGTGGTGGCCGGCGCCGATCTGTCGCGCACCGTCGGATGGTTCACGAGCCTGTACCCGGCCAGGCTCGACGTGTCGGGGGCAGACCTCGACGACGCCTTCGCAGGTGGCCGGAATGCCGGTGAGGCACTCAAGAAGGTCAAGGAGCAGCTTCGCGAGATCCCCGACAGCGGTGTCGGATTCGGGATTCTCCGGCATCTCGACGAACAGGGACGGCACGTTCTCGCGTCGGCGGCCGCCCCCGAGATCGGGTTCAACTACCTGGGCAGACTGACGCTGGGTGAGGCGGAGGGACAGCCGTGGTCGAGTGCGCCGGAGTCGGCCGGTCTCGGCGGTGCCACCGAGGCAGACATGCCGGTGAACCACGCGCTCGAAATCGGCGTCTTCACCGAGGAAACGGGGGAGGGGCCGGTGCTCCGGGGCACGTTCGGCTACAGCCCGGCACTGGTGCCCGAGCACGTGGTCGCAGACCTCGTGGAGTGCTGGGTTGCGGCACTGGAGGCGCTGGCCGGACACGCGGCGTCGGGGGATGCCGGTGGATTCACTCCGTCGGATCTGACTCTCGGTGGCCTCGATCAGTCGGAGATCGACGAGTTCGCCTTGGAATTCGGATGATCGTGACGCTTGGCGTGGCCAATTGTTTCGGTTAGCCTAACCAATCGTGACCGGGGGTACATCCCGGCGAGAACACATCTGGGAGAAACGTCATGCGGGTTCTTGAACGTAGCCGGGCGCGTAGCGTCGCGGTTCTCGGTGCGGCTGCGCTGCTCACGGCCGGCCTGGTGGGCTGCTCGAGCGACAGCGGCGATGCCTCGGACAGCACGGAGGCGGCTGCTACCCGGACGTTCGAGGCGCAGAACGGCTCGATCGAGATCCCGTCCGATCCGCAGCGCATCGTCGCCTGTGGCTACGCCGCGTTCCCGCTCATCCAGGCCGGGGCGAACCTTGCCGCGGTGTGCGAATGGACCCGCGAGATCGGGAGCATGGACGAGGAGACGCTCGCCGCGTACGAGGAACTGCCGAAGGTGGCACCCGACGGAGCAGCGAGTGAGCTGAACTACGAGGCCATCACGGCTGCCGAGCCCGACCTGATCATCATGGGCGTTCCGGCCCGCGTGCAGTCCCAGGTCGACATGGCCAAGCTCGAGGCCCTTGCGCCGGTCGTGTTCCTCGGCCCCACCAACCCCGGCGACTGGCGCTCGCTCGGCGAGCAGTACGCCGACGCCGCCAACGTCGGTGACGCCTACGGGGAGTTCAAGTCGGAGTACGAAGCGCGTGCCACCGAGATCGCGGACAAGTACGCGGATACCCTCGGCAGCCTGAACTTCGCCGGCCTGTGCAGCACCTGCGGCACCGAGCCGGGCGAGTTCTTCCGCGAGTACAAGTCGTCCTACACCACCAACCTGTTCGACGACCTCGGCTTCACGTTCCCCGGCGAGCCCGTCGATCCCGCAGACGTCCACGGCGAATACGTCTCGCTCGAGCAGCTGCCGCAGAACCTCGCGGACGCAGACGTGATCGTCTACGGCCTCGAAGCGGACGGCTCGGTCTCCGCCGAACTCCAGGAAGTCTTCGACTCGCCGCTGTGGCAGAACCTGCCCGCCGTCAAGGCCGGCAACCTCGTCGGCGTCCAGCACGCCAACGCCGCCACGTACGAAACCGCGCTGCTCGCACTCGACTCCATCGACGCCGCGCTCGACAAGTTGCCCGCGAACCAGAAGCAGTAACACCGTCGCGGTCGACCACCGCGGCTGCCATCGACCGAACGGCCCCCGATGTCCCCGACTCGGGGGCCGTGTTCGTCGTGCCCGACACGCCCGTCTCCGCCCCGGAAAGCTGCCATGACTCGCTCCACTGCGCTCGAAGACATCGTTCCGCTCTCGCCGCTGCAGCAGGGTCTGCTCTACCTGAGCACGATCGCCGCTCCCGCCGAGCCGGCCGGCAACGACGGCAGCGCCGAGCCCGACGCGTACACCGTGCAGTCGGTGCTGCGTCTGTCGGGAACGGTGGACGAGGATCGCATGCGCACGGCAGCGCAGGCGCTGCTCGACCGGCATGCGTCGCTGCGGACGTGTTTCCGGCCCCGCAAGGACGGGCGCACCGCAGGACTCGTCGTACGCGGTGTCGAAGCGCCCTGGCGCAGCGTGGATCTGACGGGAACACCGGGCCCGGAAGCGGAACGGCGCATACAGGACCTGATCGACGCCGACCTCCGCCACTGGTTCGACCTCACCCAGCCCCCGCTCGTGCGATGGCACTTCGTCAGGTTCGGTGCCGACGACGTGCGGCTGCTCCTCACCACGCATCACATCGTCGTCGACGGATGGTCCACGCCGATCATGGTGCGGGAGCTTCTCGAGCTGTATGCGGCGGGCGAACCCGCCGCGCGCGCCGGTACGGTGCTCGGCCCGGTGCGGCCCTATCGCGACTACCTGGCATGGCTGGAACGGCAGGACCACGGCACCGCGCGGCAGCTGTGGCGCGAGACCCTCGCCGAATTCACCGAGCCCAGCCTGGTCGCCCCGCCCGGATCCACCCGCGCCACCGAGCCGTGCGCCGAGCTGGCCGTCACCGTGCCCCCCGGCCTCGCCGAGCGTCTCGGCACGCTGACCCGCACGGCAGGCGTCACGTTCAACACCGTGCTGCAGACCGCCTGGGCGATGCTCCTGTCCGGTCTGCTCGGGCGCGACGACATCGTGTTCGGCGCGACCGTGTCGGGCCGCCCACCCGAACTCGCCGGCGTCGAATCCATGGTCGGCTTGTTCATCAACACCGTCCCCGTCCGTGTCCGGCTCGACCCACGCGGCACCGTCACCGAGACGCTGCGGCGGGTCCAGCTCGATCAGTCGCGCACGGTGGACCACCAGTATCTCGGGCTTTCGGACATCCAGCGCGACGCCGGGATCGGCGAGTTGTTCGACACTCTCACCATCTTCGAGAGCTACCCGGTGGACCGCGAGGCGCTCGAGCGCGCGCAACAGTCCGGCGGCGTCACCATCGCCGGTGTGGAGGCACACGACGCCACCAACTATCCGCTCGTCCTCACCGCAGGACTCGCCGACGACCTCGTCGTCAAGCTCGACTACCGTCCGGCGCTGTTCACCCGTGACGATGCGGCGGCCCTCGGGTCCCGGCTCGTCGCGATCCTCGAGGCCCTTGCGTCCGATGCGGAGGCACCCGTCGCAGCACTCGACGTGTTGCCCGGGGCGGAGCGCGAGCAGGTTCTCGGAGCATGGTCTTCGGGAGCCGGGTCTTCGGGAGCCCGGTCTTCTGCGGCTGCGGACCCTGCCACGGGGACCGTCGTGGATGCGCTCACCCGGCAGTTCCGGAAGCGTTCCGGCGATCTCGCGGTGGTGAGTGGCGACCAGCGGCTCACGTTCGACGACCTGGGCACCGAGTCCGCCCGTCTCGCACAGCTACTCATCGCACGAGGTGTGGGTCCCGACGACCGTGTCGGACTCGCACTGCCGCGCACTGCCGTGATGGTCGAGGCGATCGCGGCGGTGCTCACCGCAGGCGGGGCGTACCTGCCTCTCGACCCGTCGTACCCGGCCGACCGGCTGAAGCATATGGTGACCGACGCTGCGCCGGTCGTCGTGATCAGTACGTCCGGAGTCGCCGGAGAACTCGGTGACGTGCTCGCCGGAGCCGACGTGCTGCTGCTCGACGATCCCGCTGTGGAACGGACCCGTGCAGAGTTCCCGGCGCGCCCGGTCACGGACGGTGACCGCCGCGCACCGCTGCGAGCGGGACATGCCGCCTACGTGATCTATACGTCCGGTTCGACGGGGACTCCGAAGGGGGTCGTCGTCTCCCACGACAATCTCGCAGATCTTCACGCGGCCCAGAGAAAGACGTTGATGCTGCCCGGGATACGGGAGCCGCGCGGGAGTCAGTGGCGTGTGCTGCTGACGTATCCGTTCGCATTCGACTCCGCCGTCGCCGCGCTCACGTGGCTGTTCGACGGGCACACCCTGCACCTCCCGGACGACGACCGCCGGACCGACGTGCACTACCTCGTCGAGTACGTCCGCGCCCACCGCATCGACTACGTCGACACGGTGCCCGTACTCATGACCCGCTTGCTCGAGGGTGGCCTCCTCGATCCCGCACACCACCGGCCGGCCAAGGTGACCGTCGGCGGTGAGGCCGTGAGCGGTGACCTGTGGCGCACGCTCGCCGGATCCGGCGTCGAAGCCTTCAACTGCTACGGCCCCACCGAGTGCACCGTGGATGCCTCGTACGCGCGCATCTCCGGCGGGCCGGTCACGATCGGCGGGCCGACGCCGGGCACCCGGCTGTACGTGCTCGACCACTGGTTGCGGCCCGTCGCGCCCGGAGTGGCAGGAGAGTTGTATATCACCGGAAACGGCGTCGCGCGAGGGTATCTCGGACGACCGGGCCTGAGCGCCGACCGCTTCGTGGCCGACCCCTGTGCCGGGTCCGGTGAGCGCATGTACCGCACCGGAGACGTAGTGCGCTGGACCCGGGCGGGCGTTCTGGAATACGTGGGCCGAGACGACGACCAGGTCAAGATCCGCGGCTACCGCATCGAACCCGCCGAGGTCGAGGCCGCGACCGACGCCTGTCCGGGCGTGCGGGCGTCCGTGGTCGTTCCGCACACGGACGGCAAGGGCGTGACCAGACTGGTCGCCTACGTGGTGGCCGACGACGCCCTCGAGCCCGGGAATCTGCGTACCGCCCTCGCCGCGCGCCTGCCCGAGTACATGGTTCCCGCCACGGTGGTCGTGCTGCCGGCTCTTCCGGTGACGGCGAACGGAAAAATCGACAAGAAGGCCCTTCCCGAACCGGATTTCGCGGCTCTGACCGGTTCCGGCGAGGCGACTACGGAACTCGAGACGACGTTGTGCAGCGCGTTCGCCGACGTACTCGGTCTCGAACGCGTAGGCGTCGACGACGACTTCTTCACCCTCGGCGGGGACTCCATCGTCTCGATTCAGCTGGTGGCGCGACTCCGGGCCGCCGACATCCAGGTCACCGCGCGTCAGGTGTTCGAACTGCGCACCGCGGCCGCGATCGCGGCGGCGCACGACACCGCGCCCGCAGCGGAGGCGGGACGCGAGACGACCCCGGCCGTCGGACCGGTTCCGCTCACCCCGATCGTCTACGACACCCTCACGCACATGTCTGCCCACACGCTGCGGACGTTCACCCAGTCCCGCCTGCTGGTGACACCCGCGGGTCTCTCCACCGGCGACCTCGTCGCCGGTGTGCGTGCTCTGCTGACAACCCACCACATGCTCCGGTCGCGCTTCACCGTCGAGGCCGACGGGAACGCGCCTGCCTCCTGGACCGTGCCCGAGGAGGTACCCGACGCCGAGGGGCTGGTCCGGCACGTGGACGTGCGTGGACTCGACTCCGGCCGGTGGCAGGCAGAGTTCACCGCCGCCCAGGACGCCGCCCGGGCCGCGATCGATCCCGCTGCCGGCGTGATGGTGCAGCTCGTCTTCTTCGACGCCGGACCCGAGGTGCCCGGCCGCGTGCTGGTGACGGTGCACCATCTCGTGGTCGACGGGGTGTCCTGGCGCATCCTCGTCCCGGACCTCGCGAGTGCGGTCGACGGTGCCCGCCGTGGTGCCGCCCGTGCGCTCGAGGAACCGCGAACCTCGTTCCGGGACTGGGCGACCGGACTCGCGGAGGCCGCACACTCGGATCGGGTGACACAGTCCCGCTCGGTCTGGTCGCGATCCTGCACCGACACCGCGGGCGGCGCGAGCGAGCAGACCGCGCTCGGTTGCCGCGCGCTGGACCCCGCCCGCGACACGGTGTCGACATCGGCGTCGGTCGAGGTACAGGTTCCCGGCGACATCACCGCACGCATCCTCACCTCTGTACCCGCCGCCTTCCGCACCGGCGTCGCCGATGTCCTGCTCGCAGCCCTTGCGATGGCGGTGACGTCGGTCCGCGGCGGATCGGCGGTCCGGGTGCACCTGGAAGGACACGGCCGCGAGGAGCACATCGTGCCCGGCGCCGACCTGTCCCGCACGGTCGGCTGGTTCACCTCGATGTATCCCGTCGTCCTCGACCTCGGCGCATCTCCCGACAACCCTGCCCTCTGCCTCGCCCACGTCAAGGAGTCGCTGCGCGCGGTACCGGACAACGGAATCGGATTCGGGATCCTGCGGCGCCTGTCCGGCGGGGACGACGACCTGTTCACCGGCTACCGCGCTCCCGAGATCGTCTTCAACTATCTCGGACGCATGACGCTCGGGGAGACCGCGTCGGCTCCGTGGTCGGCGGCTCCCGAGGCTGCCGCGCTCGGCGGATCCGTCGACCCGGCCACGCCGCTCGATCATGTGCTCGATGTCAACGCGATCACCGACGACGGCCCGGACGGTCCGGTGCTGTCCGCCGAATTCACCTATGCCACCGGCCTACTGGACGCCGTGACGGCAGAGCGGATCGCCCGCGCCTGGGGCGAGGCGCTCGCCACCCTGTCCCGTGTCGCAGACGAACCCGCCGCAGTTTCCCTCACCCCGTCCGATCTGACGGCGACCGGGCTGACGGTCGAGGAGACGGCGGAACTCGGCCGCGCGGGCACCGGCGGGCTCGAGGACGTCGTACCGCTGACCCCGCTGCAGCGCGGCATGTACTTCCTGTCGGGTCTCGACGAGGACGGCGTCGACGTCTACACGATGCAGTCGGTTCTCGATCTCGACGGTGTGATCGACACGGTGTTGCTGCGCCGCAGCATCTCTCGTCTGATCGAACGGCATGCCGTGCTGCGCACCGGCTTCCGGATCTCCGCTTCGGGTGTCCCGATCGGGGCCGTCGCAACCGCGGTCGAGACGCCGTTCGAGGTGATCGACCTGTCCGCGGACGCCGACCCTGCCGGACGCGCCGACGCATTCGCGGAGTCCGACCGTGTGGACCGGTTCGCTGCCGACACCGCACCGCTCGTCCGCTTCCGCCTGCTGCAGTTGTCCGACGACCGGTCGCGCCTGGTGTTCACCGCACACCATCTCGTCCTGGACGGGTGGTCCACGCCGCTGCTGGTGCAGGAACTGTTCCAGATCTACGCGGCCGGTGGTGACACATCGGGTCTGGCCCGGGCGGTGCCGTTCACCGACTACCTCGCCTGGCTCGACCGCCAGGACGGTGCCGCCGGACTCGAGGTGTGGCGCGAGGCGTTGTCGGGTGTCGAGGAACCGACACTCGTCGCACCAGCCGGGTCGTCGATGCAGGCCGAACTGCCCGGCGAACTCTCGATCGAGGTTCCGGACGCGTTGTCGGAGCGGCTTCTGTCCGTGAGCCGCTCCCGCGGTGTCACGGTGAACACCGTGGTGCAGACGGCGTGGGGACTGCTGCTCGCCGCGCTCACCGGACGGCCGGACGTGGTGTTCGGTGCGATCGTCTCGGGGCGCGTGCCGGACGTCCCCGGTGTGGAGTCGATGATCGGACTGTTCATCAACACCGTCCCCGTGCGGGTCCGCACTTCCGCCGAGGAGTCGGTCGCAGAGTTGCTCTCGCGCATGCAGTCCGAGCAGAACCGGGTGATGGATCACCAGTACGTCGGTCTCGCGGACGTGCAGCGCGCCGTAGGAGTGGGCGAACTGTTCGACACCCTGCTGGTGTTCGAGAACTATCCGGTGGACCGCGACGCCCTCGATCGCGCCCAGCACGACAGCGGAGTCCGGGTGTCGGCGATGAACGGCACGGACGCCACCAACTTCCCCCTCGTCCTCGTCGCGGGGTTGCAGGACACGCTGCGCCTGGTGCTCGAATACCAGCCGGCGGTCTTCGGTGAGAACGACGCCGCAGCGGTAGGACAGCGGCTCGTCCGGATCCTCGAGCAACTCGTCGCAGACCGGCCGGTGCCCGTCGCGCACCTCGACGTGCTGACCGACGCGGAACACCGGAACGTGCTCGGCCGGTCGGACACCCCGCACGCGCCCGCGTCGGGAGCGGCCACGGTTGCCGACCTGCTCGACGCGCAGATCGCCCGCACCCCGGACGTTCCGGCGGTCGTGTCCGGTGCGGTGACATTGTCGTTCGCAGAACTCGGGGACCGGTCGGCCCGTCTGGCACGTCTGCTGATCGGTGCCGGTGTCGGCCCCGAGACGGTCGTGGGATTGGCCCTGCCCCGGTCCGAGCACATGATCGTGGCCATCGCCGCCGCGATCCGGTCGGGCGGCGTGTACGTGCCCATGGATCCGTCCTATCCCGCCGACCGCCTGGCACACATGATTGCGGACTCCGGACCGTGCGTCATCGTGACCACCGCAGACGTCGCCGGCCGGATCGACGCCGTCGCGGGGGAGACCCCCGTGGTCGTGCTCGACGACCCCGCGACCCGGAAAGCCCTCGCGTCGCTGCCCGCGACCCCCGTGACCGACGCGGACCGTCGCGCGGTGTTGCACCCGGACAACGGCGTGTACGTGATCTACACGTCGGGATCGACCGGCGTGCCGAAGGGCGTCGCCGTCACCCACGCGAATTTGCTCAACCTGTTCGACAGCCACCGCGCCGACCTCTACGTGCCCACGGTCGCCGCGTCGCAGCGCGAGGTCGTCGGCGTGGGCCACGCGTGGTCGTTCGGCTTCGACGCGTCGTGGCAGCCGACGCTCTGGATGTTCGACGGCCACACCGTGCACGTCTTCGACGAGGACACGATGCGCGATCCGGAACGGATGGTCGCCTACACGATCGAGCACCGTCTCGATTTCCTCGAGGTCACCCCGTCCTTCCTCGACCGGATGCTCGCCGCAGGGCTCTACGACCATCCGCACCGTCCCGCCACGGTGGGATTCGGCGGTGAAGCCGTCAACCCCGCGTCGTGGCGCCGCCTCCGGGAACTCACCGACGGGCGCGCATTCAACCTGTACGGACCGACCGAATGCACCGTCGACTCCCTCGTCGGCAAGGTCACCGACGCCGATACACCGTGTCTGGGCAGAGCGGTGCACGGCGGCGGCGCGCACGTCCTCGACGCGATGCTCAGGCCCGTTCCGACGGGCGTGGCGGGCGAGCTCTACATCTCCGGAGACGGTGTCGCACGCGGCTATCTCGGCCGTCCCGACCTCACCTGCACCCGGTTCGTCCCGAACCCGTTCGGCAGCAGTGGATCCCGGTTGTACCGCACCGGCGATGTCGTCAAGCGGGTGGCCGGGGCGGACGGTCACACCGTGCTCGAGTTCCTCGGTCGCGGCGACGACCAGGTCAAGATCCGGGGTTTCCGCGTCGAACTCGGCGAGGTCGAAGCGGCCCTCACGGCCGTACGCGGCGTACGCGACGCGGTCGTGGTCGCGCACACCGACAACCGCGGCGTGGTTCGACTCGTCGGCTACGTGACACCGGACGGGGACGTCGACCCGGCCGCCGTTCGGGCTGCGACCGCGGTGACATTGCCCGACTACATGGTCCCCGCCGTCGTCACGGTGCTCGACCGATTCCCCGCGACCGTCAACGGCAAGGTCGACCGGAAGGCACTGCCGGAACCGGATTTCGCGGCGCTCGTCGGGTCGCGGGAACCGAGCACTCCCGCAGAGGCGGCGCTCGCCGCCGTCGTCGCAGACGTCCTCGGACTGGACCGCGTCGGTGCCGACGACGACTTCTTCTCCCTCGGAGGAGATTCCATCGTCTCGATGCAGCTCGTCTCGAAGGCACGTGCTGCCGGTGTGCGGATCACGACCCGTCAGGTCTTCGAACTGCGCACCGTCGCGGATCTGGCCGCGGCGGCCGACACGGCCGGTCCGGTGCACGAGCGGGTCTACGGCACCGGCGAAGCGATCGGTGACGTCCCGCTCGTGCCGATCGTGTGGGAGGCACTCGGTTGGGGAAGCGACCTCGGCCGCTTCTCCCAGGCCCGGTTGCTCGTCGCTCCGTCCGGGCTGACTGTGCCCACGTTGCAGACGGCCGTCACGGCGCTGCTGGATGTGCATCCGATGCTGCGATCTCGGTTCCGCGCCGGGGGTGCTCGTCCGACGTGGACGGTCCCGGCGGAGCGCGCGCCGGAGGTCCCCGCCATCGATGCACTGGTCCGGCGCGTCGACGCGACGCATCTCGGTGAGGCCGGCGTCGACGACCCGCGGTGGCAGGACCTGTTCGCTGCCGAACGGGAACGGGCCTATTCCTCGCTCGACCCGGACGCGGGCGTGATGCTCCAGGTGGTGTGGTTCGATTTCGGGCCCCGGACCGCGGGTCGTGTCCTCGTCGCCGTTCACCACCTGGTCGTGGACGGGGTGTCGTGGCGGATCCTGGTCCCGGACCTGGCGGACGCGGTCGAGCAGGCCGCCGGTGGCGGAACCATTCGGCTCGCCGCCTCCGGTACCCCGTTCCGCGCCTGGGCCACCGGACTCGTGGAGGCGGCACGATCGGAGCGGGTCGTCGAGTCCTGGCCGGCCTGGGAACCCGCCCTGTCGACATCCGAGCCGTCCCTGGGAGAGCGTGGCCTCGATCCTTCCGTCGACACCGTGTCCGCGCTCCGCTCGGTCCGCGTGCGTGTCCCGGTCCCGGTGACCGAACGGGTGCTCGCCGGCGAGTCGATCAACGAGGCGCTGCTCACCGCGCTCGCTCTGGCAGTGGCGTCGGTGCGTGGCGGGGACACCGTGCGTGTCGAACTCGAGGGACACGGCCGCGAGGAGGATGTGGTGCCGGGCGCCGACATCTCCCGCACGGTCGGATGGTTCACCTCTATGTTCCCGGTTGCCCTCGACCTCACCGGAATCGACATCGGCGACGCGCTCGAGGGCGGCCCGGCCGCAGGTGACGCACTCGCCCGCGCCACCCGGTCGTTGCGCGCTCTGCCGGACAACGGGATCGGTTTCGGTGTGCTGCACCGCTTCAATCCGGAGTTCGCGGACCGGTTCGCCGGGTACCGCCGACCCGAGGTGGTGTTCAACTACCTCGGCCGGATGACGCTCGGCGAAGAGACCGGCGCCCCGTGGTCGGGTGCCCCCGAGGCGCCGGCACTCGGCGGGTCGGTGGATCCGTCGACACCGCTCGATCACGTCCTGCACGTCGACGCGATCACCGAGGACACCGAGGACGGTCCCGTCCTGGACTGCGAATTCGCCGCGGCCACCGGAGTTGTCGGCGCCGGCACCCTCGAGTTGCTGTCACAGCGCTGGGTGCAGGCACTGACCGCCCTCACCGGTCGCCGATCCCCGGTCGCCTGAACGACTTTCGAACCGTCAGCAGAAGGAGACAGAACATGTTGGACCGCGCGACCATCTTCGCCGATACCGCCCGCATCCTGGAGGTGGAGCCGGACGAGCTCGACCCGGCCGTGAATCTGGTGGACCAGGGCCTCGATTCGGTGCGCCTGATGGCGCTGATCGAACAGTGGCGTGGCGCGGGCGCAGACATCGATTTCGTGTCGCTGGCATCCGAACCCGACCTCGAGCAGTGGTGCGCCCTGCTCGCCGGACAGTGAGCGGATCGCCGTGGCCCTCCTCGAGAAACTGACCATCGACCTCGATCCGATCCGGACCAGTCGCGAATTCCGGTACCTGTTCACCGCGCGGGTGGTGTCGCTGCTGGGGCTCGGGTTCCTCATCGTCGCGGTCCCGGTGCAGGTCTACCAGCTCACCGGATCCACCGCCCAGGTCGCGGCAGTGACCGCGGTCCTCGGAATCACCACGTTCGCCGCGACTTTCGTCGGCGGTGTCCTCGCGGACCGGTTCGACCGTCGCAACGTGATCGCCATTGCGCGGGGGACCGCGGCGGTGGCTTTCGCGCTGCTTGCCGTCAACGCCTACCTGCCCGAGCCACAGATGTGGGCGATCTACCTCATCTCCGTTGTCGACGGGGCGGCGGGCGGTATCTCGGCGACCGCCCTGATGGCCGTCACCCCCAGCCTGGTTCCGCGCGACAAGCTCGCGGCGGCCGGAGCCCTCATGGCGCTCACCGCAGATCTCGGCTCGATGGTCGGCCCGGCACTGGGTGGTGTCGTGATCGCCGCCGGTGGCGTGGGCCTGGCCTATGCGCTCGCCGCGTTCACCACCGTGATCACCACCGTCTGCATCACCCGGCTGCCACCGCTGCCGCCGGCGACGGTGTCCGTCGAATCACCGC
The DNA here is from genome assembly GCF_012843405.1 of Rhodococcus sp. BL-253-APC-6A1W. Lineage (NCBI taxonomy): Bacteria > Bacillati > Actinomycetota > Actinomycetes > Mycobacteriales > Nocardiaceae > Rhodococcus > Rhodococcus sp. BL-253-APC-6A1W. Next base: position 267,152 of record NZ_JABAFB010000006.1, on the reverse strand, counting down.
TGAGATCGATCGCCGCGGGCTTCACGTACGCGTTCCGCAACCGGGTGATCGGCCAGGTGCTCGTCGTAGGTTTTGCCGCGATGCTGCTCACCGGCTGGGCCGTGCTGCTCCCGGCGTTCGCCGACCGCGTGCTCGGCGCGGGGCCGTCGGTGGTCGGGTTGCTCTATGCCGCGCCGGCTGTCGGTGCCGTCCTCGGTTCGCTCACGAGCGGCTGGACGGGTTCCGTCCGTCGGTCGGGCCTGGTCGTCTTCGTCCTCATGGCCGTCTCGGCCGCAGGGCTCGCCGGAGCGGGCGCGACCGGCGTGACCGCGGTGGTGCTGCTGGGCCTGGCAGCGTACGGATTCGGCGACTCGCTCGCCGATGTGATGCGGTATGCGACGGTGCAGCGCAACACGGCCGACGAGTACCGCGGGCGTATCGCCGCGGTGTGGTCTGCTCAGGTGACTGCGGGTACGTCGCTCGGTGCGATCGCCGCCGGTGTGATCGCGTCGGTGGTGCCGATGTCGGTGGCACTGACGGTGTACGGAGTCGCCGGTATCGTGCTCGTCGTCGTGATGTGGGCGTCGTTCCCGACGTTGCGGCGGTTCGTGGACGACGATCGGCTCGAACCTGTCTCCTGACCACGGTCGGCGTCCGGTGTAGCCGCAGACCCGGCCGTTCGATCGAACCGTCCACGTCCGGTGTGCAGAAACGCCGCTTATCGTGACCGCATGGGGTGGCACCGCCAGAATTCGGGTTTCCGGGGTCCGTCGTTGGGGTTTGCGCTGGGTTCACTGTTGTTCGCGATCGGGGCGGCCCCCGGCTACGCGACGACGGTCGGTGCCCATATCGGCAACCTCACCTACTTCGCCGGTTCGCTGTTCTTCACCGCGGCCGCGTTCGCCGAGTTCCGGTTCACCGGGCGGGTTACTCCCGGACCGTCGACGTCCCGTGTCAACCGGTACGACTGGTGGTCCGCCCTGACCCAGTTCGTCGGCACCGTGCTGTTCAACCTCAGTACAGGTGCCGCCGTGATCCGCAGTCTGTCGGCACCCGAACGAGACGAGTTCGTCTGGCAACCGGATATGTTCGGGTCGCTGTGTTTCCTCGTCTCGAGTGGACTGGCCGTCGTCGCGACGACCGATGTCGACGGCCTGTGGGATCCGCACGCCCGCAACTGGGCCAGCACGTGGCTGAATGCGGTCGGTTCGATCGCGTTCGGTGTCTCCGCGGTCGGATCGCTCGTCGTCCCGGCCACGCAACGGCTCGAAAGCGCGACGGCCGCGAATCTCGGCACGTTGACCGGCGCGGTGTGTTTCCTCGTTGCTTCGCTGTTGATGCGTGCCCCCGGCCCCCCGCGGTCGCCGGTGGACGGCACGCCGCGGGGGCGACCCTCCCGTTCGTGAAGACTGTCGATTTCGAGCAAGCACCCGGCGTGATTTCCTCCCGTCCAGCCGAGTCTCGCCCGGCGCGCGCAAAAGTCGGTAAGAATGCGGTAATCGAACTCCGACCGTGGGAGGTGCCGTGAACCGATCCGTCGAGCGTCCGGACGACGAGTGGCCGAGTCTGCGTGTCGCCGACTGGGCCGCCACCCGCGACACCCTGCACATGTGGCTGCAGATCGTGGGCAAGATCCGGTTGGTCCACTCGCCGCCGGTCAACCATTGGTGGCACACGACGTTGTACGTCACGCCACGCGGCTTGGGTACCTCGTCGATTCCCTACCGCGGCGGTGTGTTCGATCTCGAATTCGATTTCTGCGAGCACAACCTCGGGATCCGTTCGAGCGACGGAGGCCGTAGCGCCGTCCCGCTCACGGCGCAGCCCGTGTCGGAGTTCTACTCGCGCACCTTCGGCGCCTTGGATGAACTGGGCATCGAGACCCGGATCCATGGTGCGCCCAACGAGGTCGACCCGGCGATCCCCTTCGCGCAGGACCACCAGCACAGCACGTACGACCCCGACGCGGCACACCTGTTCTGGCGGCAACTGCTCCGAGCCGACCGTGTCCTGCAGCAGTTCCGGGGCGAGTACCTGGGCAAGGTCAGCCCGGTTCACTTCTTCTGGGGAGCAATGGATCTGGCCTGCACCCGATTCTCGGGCCGCACCGCACCGCCACATCCCGGCGGAATTCCGCACTGCCCCGACGAGGTGATGACCGAGGCCTACTCGCACGAGCTGAGCAGCTGTGGATTCTGGCCCGGCGGTGGAGACGAGGGCGCCTTCTACTCGTATGCCTACCCCGCTCCGGACGGCTACGCGGACCGTCCCGTGCGCCCGGATGCCGCGTACTACTCGTCCGAACTCGGCGAGTTCGTGTTGCCCTACGAGGCGGTGCGCACGGCAGCCGACCCCGACGCGGAAGTGCTGGGTTTCCTCCGCAGCACCTACGACGCCGCAGCGGATCTCGGGAACTGGGATCGCGCGCACCTCGAGCGTTCGACCTAGCGGACGGCTCGGAAGCCGGCCAGTCGGCGCTGCCCACCGCCGGGGGCGGGCTCGTCAGAAGTGTGCGTTCCGGACGCCGTGCGCCCACAATTCGATCGCCGCGTAGCCGTCGCCGACTCCTTGCGTGTACGCCACCAGTGCACCGTAGAGGCGGCTGCCTTCCGCGGCCAATTCGATGGTGCCCACCCAGTCGGCCGCACGCGCCATGACGTGCGCCGAGATGTCCGTGACGTCGCGCGTCGCGCCGGAGACCGCGGTGAACGACTCGTCCGCGATCCGGAACGTCTCGGTCACGCCCCGCCAGTAGTACTCGGCGTCCATCGCTGAACGCAGTGACTGATAGTCGGTCGTGTCCTGCATCGCCCTGGCATTCCGGAGCTGGTTCGCCGCATGCTCGGACGATCCCAGCGGGACGTATGTCATGTCGTCGACGGTCTCGTTGCCTGCACGTCTGGTCCTCACCGCAGAGATGGTGCCCGATCGCGCGGCAGAACGAAACATCCGGTCTGTAACGATCCGCGCGACCGGGGTGGGTCCTCAGTGAGCGTGCTGGTGATCGTGGTCGTGATCGTGGGGGAGGACCTCGTCGTGTTCGTCCTCGACCCGGTCGTGGTCGGCGGTCTTGCCGTAGCCGGTCTCCGTCATCCCGCGTCGCCAGTAGCCGATGACGAGCGTGGCTTTACGATCGAATCCTGCCTCGTTCCGCAGCCACTTGCGCATCGCCAGCACGGTCTTCGACTCCGCCGACACCCACGCGAACTTCGTGACGTCACCCCCGGGGATCTCGATCGCGGTCGCGGCGTCGAACAGTTGATCGGTGGTGCCCGCGGGTGCGCCGTGGCGGTGGATCCAGCGGATCTCCACGCCGTCGGGATGGCGCAGGTCCTGCTGCTCGTGTTCGTCGGCCACCTCGATCAGGGCGACACCGCTGGCGTCTTCGCGCATGTGCTCGAGCATCCGCCCGATGGCGGGCAGGGCCGTCTCGTCACCGACGATCAGATACCAGTCGGCCTCACCGGCGGTCACTCCGCCCGCGCCCGCGGCAGCGATCACGTCCCCCGGGCGGGCATGTTCGGCCCAGCCGCTCGCGAGGCCCTCGTCGCCGTGCTTGACGAAATCGATGTCCATCTCGGCGGTCTCGGGGTCGAGGCGGCGGACCGTGTATGTGCGAACCTGCTGTTTCACGGTCGGATCGGGCCATGCGAGCCGCCCCCATCCGTTACGGGCCGGCACCTCGAGTCGACCGTTCGCGCGGGGAAACACCAACTTGATGTTCGGCACCCGGCCCGGGACGGAGGCATATTCGGCGACGCCGGGGCCGGCGAACGTGATCCGGCGCATGTGAGGCGTGATGTCCTCGACCCTCGCCACTTCGATGAGGACGGGGAGCATCCCGTATTCGTTGGTCATAGCGGACACCTTAGGGCACCCTGACCACATTCAGGCAGAGTCGGATTCCGATTGCCGGCGGTTCGGAATGAGTGCGACACAGAAGGTGAGGACGACCGCGCAGACGAGCACCGCTGTGAAGACGGGTGCGACGGACGCCGCAAGCTCCGCGGCGTCCGGGACGGATCGGCCGGTGGGCGCATCGGAACGGGACAGCGCGGTGTTCGCGAGCGCACCGAACACGGCGACACCCACGGCGCTTCCCAGTGCGCGGGCGAAGGCATTGGCACCGGTGACCACACCCCGCTCGGCCCACTCGACACTCGATTGTGCGGCGATGAGTGCGGGGCTCGCGATCAGGCCCATTCCGAGACCGATGAGCACGCAACAGCCTGCGACGTGCCACGGCGAGGATCCGATTCCGAGCCGGGTGAGCAGGACCGCCCCGGCCAGCAACGGCACCGCACCGACCAGGCCGGTCAGCCGGAACCCGATCCGCAGATACAACCGGCCGGACTGCGACGCCGCTATGGGCCAGCCGATGGTCATCGTGGCGAGGGCGAATCCGGCGACCAGCGCGGACGTACCGAGAGCACCTTGCACGAACGACGGGATGTACGACGTCAACCCGAGTACGACCGCGCCGACGAGGGCCGAGACGGCGCTCGTGGTGATCAGGACCCGGCGGGTGAGCACCCACATCGGCAGGATCGGTTCGGCCGCGCGGGACTCGATCCATCCGAAGACCACCAGCAGGGCGATCCCACCGGCGAAGATGCCGATGCTCATGCCCGAGGACCACGCCCACGACTGGCCACCCTCGAGCAGGCCGAGGATCACGAGCGCGGCGCCCGCGGCGAGTGTCACCGCGCCCGCCCAGTCCACGCGTCGCGCGCTGCCGGAGGGACGGTCCTCGTGGAAGTTGCGGACGATCACCCATGCGGCGATCGCGCACAGCGGCACGTTGATCCAGAAGATCCACCGCCACGACCAGAAGTCGGCGAAGACCCCGCCCAGGGCCGGACCCACGACCGCGGACATCCCCCACACACTGGCGAGATATCCCTGTGCCTTCGCGCGCTCGGCCACGGTGTAGATGTCACCGGCGACGGTCTGCGCCATGGGCAGCACGGCACCTGCACCGAGGCCCTGGACGGCGCGGAACGCGATGAGGGCGGGCATGCTCCACGCCAGCGCGCACAACACCGATCCCAGCGCGAAGACCGCGATGCCGAACAGCAGCACCGGCGTGCGGCCGAAGGTGTCCGACAACTTGCCGTACACCGGGACCAACACCGCCTGCGTGAGCAGGTAGTTGGAGAACAGCCAGGGGAACTGGGTGAATCCGCCGAGGTCGGCGACGATCGTGGGCACCGCCGTCGCGAGGATCGTGCTCTCGAGCGCAACCAGGGAGGTCGCGAGCATCAAGGCGATGAGGATCGGCCCGCGCTCGGAGCGGAATCCGACATCCACCCGTGACGATGCAGTCATGACGCCCCTGTCCTGGCTCGAACACCGGTTCCGGACCATTGTCGTCGATGGGATATCCGCCACGGCGTTCGGTCCCCGTCCGCATCGCGCACTAGGGTGTCAGCGTGCGTCCTTCACTCGAGTCCTATCCCCACCTCGCCGGCGGCAAGGTCCGTGATCTGCATGTCGTCGACGACGAGCACCTGCTTCTCGTCGCCAGCGACCGGATCTCGGCCTACGACCACGTGCTCGACACGCCCATCCCCGACAAGGGCCGGGTCCTCACCGCGATGAGCGTGTTCTTCTTCGATCTGCTCGATGCGAACAACCACCTCGCCGGCGAACCCGACGACGAGCGCATCCCGGAAGAGGTACTCGGCCGCGCGCTCGTGGTGAAGCGGCTAGAGATGGTGCCCGTCGAGTGCGTCGCGCGCGGTTTCCTCACCGGGTCCGGCCTGCTCGACTACCGCGCCACCGGCGCGGTGTGTGGCGTCGCGCTTCCCGAGGGTCTCGTGGAGGCGAGCATCCTGCCCGAACCGATCTTCACTCCGGCCACGAAGGCCGCGCTCGGTGATCACGACGAGAACATCACCTTCGACGAGGTGGTCGAGAAACTCGGTGTGAATCTTGCGATGAAGTTGCGTCAGGACACCCTCGACATCTACGGCCGCGCCGCGATGTACACCTCCGAGCGCGGCATCCTGCTCGCGGACACGAAGCTCGAGTTCGGCCTGGACAAGGCCGGCAATCTCGTTCTTGCCGACGAGGTGCTCACTCCCGACTCGTCGCGGTACTGGGATGCCGCCGAGTACGAGGAGGGCAAGGTGCAGCCGAGCTTCGACAAGCAGATCGTCCGTAACTGGCTCACCAGCGAGGAATCCGGCTGGGACCGCGCGTCCGACACTCCGCCGCCGGCGCTCCCGCAGTACATCGTCGACAAGACGCGTGCGCGGTATATCGAAGCCTACGAGCGTATTTCCGGGCTCTCCTTCGACGATTGGATCGGCTGAACGCAGATGACCTCCTCGAATTCGACCCCGCCGGTCGCCCAGAAGGTTCCGCACGAGCGTGTCCATCACGGCCACACGTTCGTCGACGACTACGAATGGTTGCGCGACAAGGAATCACCCGAGGTCGTCGCGTACCTCGAGGCCGAGAACGCGTGGACCGACGCGCAGACCGCACACCTGGCGCCGTTGCGTGAGTCGATCTTCGAGGAGATCAAGTCCCGTACGCAGGAAACCGACATGTCGGTTCCCGCTCGTATGGGCAACTGGTGGTACTACGCACGGACCGTCGAGGGCAAGCAGTACGGCATCCAGTGCCGGGCCCCGATCACGGACGCGGACGACTGGACGCCGCCCGAGGTCACTCCCGGCGTCGACCTGCCGGGCGAACAGGTGCTGCTCGACGGAAACGTGGAAGCCGAAGGGCACGAGTTCTTCTCCATCGGCGCGTTCTCGATCAGCCAGGACGGCACGCTGCTGGCGTACTCGACCGATGTCGTCGGTGACGAGCGGTACACGCTGCGCTTCAAGAATCTCGAGACCGGTGAACTGCTCCCCGACGAAATCACCGGCACCGCACCGGGAGCCACATGGGCCCTCGATCACAGCCACGTCTTCTATCAGACGGTGGACGAGTCGTGGCGCCCCGACACCGTGTGGCGGCACAAACTCGGGACCCCGCGCGACGAGGACGTGAAGGTCTTCCACGAGCCCGACGAGCGGTACTGGGTGTCGATCGGCTCGACCCGCAGCGAGAAGTATCTCATGATCTGGGTCGGGTCCAAGATCACCACCGAGGGCTGGATTCTCGAATCCGATGATCCCACAGGTGAATTCAGAGTTCTCCTCCCGCGTCGTGAGGGTGTCGAGTACGGCGCCGAGCATGCGGTGATCGGCGGCCGGGACCGGCTGCTGATCATGCACAACGATGTCGACCCGGAGACGGGGGAGAAGGCCGAGAACTTCGTCCTCGCCGAAGCGCCGGTCGACGACCCGTCGTCGCTGCGCACCCTCATCGGGCACCGCCACGACGTGCGCCTCGAAGACGTCGAGGCGTTCGAGGGTCACCTGGTGCTCGGCTACCGGCGCGAGGCGCTCACCCGGATCGCGGTGTGGCCCCTCACCGACGACGGATACGGCGAACTCACCGAACTCGAGTTCGACGAGGAACTGTTCGCAGTCGGTCCGGGTGGCAATCCCGAGTGGAAGCAGCCCGTCCTGCGCCTCGGCTTCACCTCGTTCATCACCCCGACCCGTGTCTACGAGTACGTCGTGGCCACCGGCGAACTGCTGCTGCGCAAATCGCAGCCGGTGCTCGGCGATTTCGATCCGGCGCGCTACGAACAGCGCCGCGAATGGGCCACCGCCGAGGACGGCACCAGGATTCCGCTGTCGATCGTGCAGCGCAAAGACCTGGCGGACGGGCCGGCTCCGACCTTGCTGTACGGCTACGGATCCTACGAAGCCAGCATCGATCCGGGATTCTCGGTAGCCCGACTGTCGTTGCTCGACCGCGGCATGGTGTTCGTGGTCGCGCACGTGCGCGGCGGCGGCGAGATGGGCCGGCACTGGTACGAGAACGGTAAGACCCTGACGAAGAAGAACACCTTCACCGACTTCGTCGCGTGCGCGCGGCATCTCGTCGACGAAGGTGTGACCGGCCCGGACCGGCTCGTGGCGGACGGCGGCAGCGCGGGCGGCCTGTTGATGGGTGCGGTCGCCAACATCGCTCCCGAACTGTTCGCGGGCATCCTCGCGAACGTGCCGTTCGTCGACCCGCTGACCTCCATCCTCGATCCGTCGCTGCCGTTGACGGTGATCGAGTGGGACGAGTGGGGCAACCCGCTCGACGATCCCGAGGTGTACGAGTACATGCGCTCCTACAGCCCGTACGAGAACGTCGGAGCCCACGACTATCCGGCGATCCTCGCGATCACCAGCATCAACGACACCCGCGTGCTGTACGTCGAACCCGCCAAGTGGGTCGCGAAGTTGCGAGCCACCAAGACCGGCGACTCGCAGTTGCTGCTCAAAACCGAAATGAGCGCGGGGCACGGTGGTGTCTCCGGTCGCTACGAGAAGTGGCGCGAAGTGGCTTTCGAGTTCGCGTGGGTGCTCGAGACGTCGGGTGCCTATCGCGCGGAGACCGCGCCGCGACCCGCCGGGTCGTAACCGGCGGGTTCGTGCGACTGCTGCCCGGTCAGCGGCGGAACAGGGACCGCAGCGTCCGAGCCGGGCTCGGCGCCGGAGCGGTGTCCTGACCGCAGGTGCAGCGGTCGCCGGCGGGTACGGATCGCATGACGGCGTCGACATGCTGTCCGCAGCCGCCCCATCCGGTCTTCCGGCAGTTCGGGCAGGTGACGGGGTAACACATGGGGTTCTCCTTCTTCGTTGTTGTCGGTCCGGCTCCGGCCGGAACGATCAGGCCGCGACGTGGCTCTCGGCCCACGCGTTGTAGCCGCCGGTGAGATCCGAGACGTTGTCGAAGCCGTGGGCGCGGAGCAACGACGCCGCCACGCTCGAGCGCCATCCACCGGCGCAGTGCACCACGATGGGCTTACCCGTCGGTACCTGCCCGAGCCGAGTGCGCAACTGTGCCAACGGGATCGGCACCGCACCGGGGATCGTGCCGAGTTCGCGCTCACCGGGGTTGCGGATGTCGACGAGGGTGACGGTGCCGGCGGCGAGCAGGGTGTCGAGTTCCTCGACGGAGGTGCGGGGTGCGGTCCGAACCAGTTCGGTCAGCTCGACCGGGAACATGCCGTCGGCGACGGCGAGATAGCCGATCGCGTTGTCCGATCCGATCCGGGCGAGGCGTACCGCCGCCTCCTGTTCCTCGCCGGGGTAGGTGATGAGCACGATCCTCTCGCCGACCTCGGCGACCATGCCACCGGTCTCGGCGAAGCGTCCGTCGAAACCGACGTTGACCGATCCGCGCAGGTGCCCGGCGGCGAAATCGTCGACGCTGCGTGCGTCGAGAACACGGGTGCCCGCGGTGAGCTCGGTCCGGACCTGAGCCGGAGTCAGCATCGGGATGGTGTGGTCCTGGGCGAGCAGCGGGTGGATCCGCTTGTTCATGGCGGCATCGGCCGAGAAGTACGACGGTGCGGCCGGCTGGCCCTCGGTGATCAGCGCGACGAAATCGTCTTCGCTCATCGGCTGCACCGAGGGGTTGCTCACTCGCTGCTCTCCGATCGTGGAGGTCAGCTCGGTGGAGAGATTCTTTCCACAGGACGAACCGGCACCGTGGGCGGGCATGACCGTGACCTCGTCGGGCAGTGTCAGCAGTTTCTCGTGCACGGTACGGAACATCGCCCGGGCCAGGTCGCTGGTGGACCCGTCGCCGAGGTTGACCAGGTCCGGCCGGCCGACGTCGCCGATGAAGAGCGAGTCGCCGGTGAGTACCGCGGACGGTGCGGCGTCGGGACGCTCACGCACGACCACCGAGATCGATTCCCAGGTGTGCCCCGGCGTGGAGAGGATCTCCAGGTGGACTTCGCCGAGGGAAAGTTGCTCCCCGTCCCGTAGCCGTCGGATGGGGTAGTCGGTCTCGGCGGCCTCGCCGAAACCGATCCATGCGCCGGTCGCATCCACCAGTTCGAGGTGGCCGGAGACGAAGTCCGCGTGGAAGTGGGTGTTGATGACGCCTTCGATGGTGAGGTTGTGCTTCGCGGCGTCGTCGAGATAGTCACCGATATCGCGGCGCGGATCAACCACGATCGCCCGGCCGGTGCTCTCGTCGCCGATCAGGTACGACGCGTGGGACAGGCACTCGATGTAGTACTGCTCGAGAATCATGGGTTCCTCCGTTGCTGATTCCGGGTCTGTGAACAGCGTGGCATATACCCCCTGGGGTATGTCAAGTACCCCCCGGGGTATCGTGCTGCACAGAGTTTCGTCTCCGGCTCCCGCATGGGGAACCCCGGAGTGCTAGGGAAGCTCCCGCAGCAGATCATGGTTTTAGATACCCCTAGGGGTATGTGTACGATGAGTTCCCAGAATACCCCATGGGGTAATTGCGTCGCCTAGTGCGCACACAACCCAGAATCGAAAGGCCCTCCTTATGACCACGTCCGGTCCCGCCACCCTCGACCCGAGTGCGCTCCACGAACTGATCGGCGCCGATGCGAACGTGCGTGTCGTCGACGTCCGCACCCCCGGCGAGTTCGAGTCCCTGCACATCGCGGGCGCCTACAACGTGCCCCTCGACCTGCTGCGCGAGCACCGCGACGAGTTCCTCGCCCACCTCGACGAGAGCATCGTCCTGGTGTGCCGGTCCGGGCAGCGTGCGACGCACGCCGAGGAGACCCTGCGCGAGGCGGGGCTGCTCAACGTGCACATCCTCGAGGGCGGGATGACGAGTTGGGAAGGGCAGGGTCTGCCGGTCGTTCGCGGTGCCGCACGCTGGGAACTCGAACGCCAGGTTCGTCTGCTCGCGGGCTCGCTGGTACTGGGCTCGGTCCTGGGCAGTGTCGCCGTGCCCAAGCTCAAGTGGCTCGCCGCCGGCATCGGTGGCGGTCTGAGCTTTGCGGCACTGTCGAATACGTGCGCGATGGGCATGATGCTGTCGAAGCTGCCCTACAACCGCGGCGCCACCTGTGATCCGCAGACGATCGTGGCACAGTTGACCGCTTCCAGCGGCACTGCAGCCGAAGGGAACTGATCGTGATCGCGCTGACCGTGTCACTGGCGGTCCTTGTCGGCGTCACCCTCGGGTTGCTCGGCGGCGGAGGATCCATCCTGACCGTCCCTCTGCTCGCCTACGTCGCGGGCATGGACGCCAAGGAAGCGATCGCCACCTCCCTGCTCGTAGTCGGTGTCACGAGCGCGGTCGGCGCGATCTCCCACGCGCGGGCGGGCCGCGTGCAGTGGCGCACCGGCATCCTGTTCGGTGCGGCGGGCATGGTCGGTGCCTACGCCGGTGGCCTGTTCTCGCGCTTCATTCCCGGCGGCATCCTGCTGCTCGCGTTCGCGGCCATGATGATCGCCACCGCGGTCGCGATGCTGCGCGGCCGCAAGAACAAGGCAGCAACCGGAAGTGCTGTTCCCGCTATGCCGGTCGGGAAGATTCTGCTCGACGGCGTGGTCGTCGGGTTGGTCACCGGTCTGGTCGGTGCCGGTGGTGGTTTCCTCGTCGTGCCCGCGCTCGCGCTCCTCGGCGGACTGCCCATGCCCATCGCCGTGGGTACCTCACTCATCGTGATCGCCATGAAATCCTTCGCGGGGCTCGGTGGCTACCTCTCGTCCGTGCAGATCGACTGGCGCCTGGCGGCGATGGTGACCGGCGCCGCGGTGGTCGGCAGCCTGATCGGTGGCCGGCTCACCTCGAAGATCGATCCGGATACGCTGCGTAAGGGCTTCGGGTGGTTCGTTCTGCTGATGTCCTCCGTCATCATTGCGCAGGAACTGCATCCCGCTGTGGGAGGCGCGGTCGCGGTCCTCACGCTGGTTGCCGCCGGCACCGCCTATGCGTGCACACGCACCTCCCGCTGTCCGCTGCGGCGATGGCGTCAGCTTTCCGTCGCCGCCGGGTGACGCGAGAGGATGCGCCTCCGCATCACCCGGCGGTCCCGATCGGGCCGTCGAGCTGTGAGACGAGGGGGGCGATACCCCAGGGGGTACGATGACAAGACATTCGCGAAAGGAATCGACATGGTCGGCGACGACGAAAGCATCACCCAGGTCCTCAATCGGTTGCGCCGTGCTCAGGGGCAGCTCGCCGGAGTGATCGCGATGATCGAGCAGGGCCGTGACTGCAAGGACGTCGTCACGCAGCTCGCCGCGGTCTCCAAAGCACTCGACCGTGCCGGCTTCAAGATTGTCGCCAGCGGCCTGCGGGAGTGCATGACCGATTCGGGTGACGGAAACAAGGAGCCGATGACCGAGGCGCAACTCGAGAAGCTGTTTCTCGCTCTCGCCTGAGTGCATCGACGACGCTGTCGTCCCGGGCGGGGCCGCCGTCCCGAACGGTCCGGTGCGGGCACGCTAGCTTGTAGGCATGACCACCGACCTCCAGAACATCTCGATCAACACCCTCTCGGGTGAGCCCACCAGCCTCGCGGCGTTCGAGGGGCACGCGCTGCTCGTCGTCAACGTCGCGTCCAAGTGCGGACTGACCCCGCAGTACGGCGCACTCGAGCAGCTCGCGAACGACTACGCCGACCGCGGCCTCATCGTGATCGGCGTGCCGTGCAACCAGTTCATGGGACAGGAACCGGGAACGGCCGAGGAGATTCAGGAATTCTGCTCGGCCACCTACGGTGTGACCTTCCCGCTGCTGGAGAAGATCGAGGTCAACGGCGACAGCCGCCATCCGCTGTATGCCGAACTCACCAAGCACGCCGATGCGTCCGGTGAAGCCGGTGACATCCAGTGGAACTTCGAGAAGTTCCTGATCGCCCCGGACGGTACCGTCGTCGATCGTTTCCGTCCCCGCACCGAACCCGACGCCCCCGAGGTCATCGAGGCCATCGAAGCAGTCGTGCCGGCCTGACGATCATGTTCACCGCTCGAGCGCGCGAGGCGCTGTACGACATCATCCGCATGCGCCGCGACGTGCGCGCCGAGTTCAGCGGGGAGGCGATTCGCGAGGAAGCGCTGCACCGGGTTCTCGCCGCTGCCCACCACGCACCGAGCGTGGGTAATACGCAGCCGTGGGATTTCGTGGTGGTCCGTGATCCGGAGCGCCTTGACGCTTTCGCCGAGCACGTCGCCGGATGCCGGAAGGCATTCGCCGATTCGCTGCCCGAGGACAAGCGGCGGACCTTCGACCCCATCAAGGTCGAGGGCATCGCCGAATCGCGTACCGGCATCGTCGTCACCTACGACCCGTCGCGCGGCGGGAAGCACATCCTCGGGCGGCATACCGTCGACGAATCCGGCTTGTTCTCAGCGGTTCTCGCCATCCAGAACCTCTGGCTCGCGGCTACGGCGGAGGGCCTGGGCGTCGGGTGGGTCTCGTTCTACGAAGAAGAATTCCTCCGCGACTTCGTCGGAGTCGAGGACCCCGTCCGACCGATCGCCTGGCTGTGCCTCGGTCCCGTGACACGCCTGCAGGAGGTTCCGGACCTCGAGCGGTTCGGCTGGAGACAGGGCCGCCCCCTCGGTGAGGCCGTGCACTTCGAATCCTGGGGGAAGCACGACGAGGGACTGAACGGCGCGAGACTGCCGGAACGTCGCGACGCCGACGTGTGATCGCCCCGCAGTCGTCGTTCGAGCGACGACTCGCGTTCACCGCCGGATGCGACGGTGGAACCCGTGAACGGACAGTTGATCGTCTCGGTCTCCGGAATCACGGACACCACACGGGGAGTCGTCGACGGGTTCGCGCGGGAGATGGACGCTCGCGCAGTGCCGCTGTCGCTGTTCGTCGCCCCCAGGCTCGCCGGGCATTACCTGCTGGTGCGTGACGCGCACACGCAGGAGTGGCTGCTCGAGCGCCGCGAAGGGGGCGACGCCATCGTGCTGCACGGATACGACCACGGTGGTGAGGCCGGACGGCACGCCGAGTTCTCGGCACTACCGGAACACGAGGCGCGACTGCGCCTTCTCGCCGCCGACCGTGTGCTCGACAGGACCGGGTTGCGCACGCGGTTGTTCGCCCCGCCGCGGTGGCGCGCATCGTCCGGCACCGTTGCGGCGCTGCCACAGGTCGGGTTCCGGACGGTGGTCGACGGGACGGGGGTCCACGACCTGGCCGGCGGCACAGTGACGAGATCCCGTGTCTACGGCGTCGGTGACGGCGCGCCGTCACGGCCGTGGTGGTGCCGGGTAGTGGTGAGCGAGGCCGCGCGAGTGACGCGTCGGGGCGAACCGCTCCGGCTTGCCGTTTCCGCGCCGGTTCTGGCCGCAGCCGGCCCCCGGCGGGCCGTGCTCGCCGCGGTCGACGCCGCACTGCGTCACGGCGCCGAACCGGCGGTCTATCGCCGGCCGGCGTCCTCGACGGGGCGCGTCACCGTCTGAGGAGTTGCGTGGGCGACTGTTTGTCCCGAGCCGTGCGTTCGCTCGGTACTGTTTGCGGCATGGACGCAGATGTGATCGTGGTGGGGGCGGGCCTTGCGGGACTCGTGGCGACGGGAGAACTCGTCGACGCAGGCCGGAAGGTGATCCTGGTGGACCAGGAGAATGCGAACAACCTCGGGGGACAGGCATTCTGGTCGTTCGGCGGACTGTTCTTCGTCGACAGTCCCGAGCAACGGCGTCTCGGTATCGAGGACTCGTACGAACTGGCCCTCCAGGACTGGATGGGCACGGCGGGCTTCGACCGCGAGGTCGACGACCGCTGGCCACGCCGGTGGGCGCAGGCGTACGTCGAATTCGCGACGGGGGAGAAGCACGCGTGGCTCAAGCAGCGCGGGCTGAAGATCTTCCCGATGGTCAACTGGGCCGAGCGTGGCGGTTACGACGCTGCGGGACACGGCAATTCGGTTCCCCGTTTCCACATCACGTGGGGCACGGGACCGGCTCTCGTCGAGATCTTCGCTCGTAAGGTCCGGGAGGGCGTCGACCGGGGACTGGTCACGCTGAAGCACCGGCACCAGGTCGACGACCTGGTGATCACCGACGGAGCGGTGACAGGGGTGCGAGGCACCGTGCTCGAGCCGACCGACGCCGCTCGCGGTGTCGCTTCGTCGCGGGTGGGAGTCGGTGAATTCGAGTTCGCTGCCGGAGCCGTGATCGTCACTTCGGGCGGTATCGGCGGCAACTTCGAACTCGTGAAGAAGAACTGGCCCCAGCGTCTGGGCGAGCCGCCGAAGCGGATGCTCACCGGTGTTCCCGCGCACGTCGACGGGCGGATGCTCGAGATCACCGAGAACGCCGGTGGCAACATCGTCAACCGCGACCGGATGTGGCACTACACCGAGGGCATCACGAACTTCGACCCCGTGTGGCCGAACCACGGCATCCGGATTCTGCCCGGACCGTCGTCGCTGTGGCTCGACGCCACCGGCACTCGCCTGCCGGTTCCGCTGTTCCCCGGTTTCGACACCCTCGGCACTCTCGAGCACATCGCGCGCACCGGGCACGACCACACCTGGTTCCTCCTGGACCAGAAGATCATCGAGAAGGAGTTCAGTCTCTCCGGATCGGAGCAGAATCCCGACCTCACCGGCCGGGATGTCCGCTTGCTCCTGCAGCGCATCCGGTCGGGTGCGCCCGGACCTGTGGATGCGTTCATGCGGCGTGGCGTCGACTTCGTCGTCCGCGACAACCTCGCCGACCTCGTCGCCGGAATGAACGAGCTGACGCCTGATACGCCGCTCGACTACGAGCGGGTGCGTTCGGTCGTCGAGTCGCGGGACCGGGAGATGACGAACAAGTTCACGAAGGACCTGCAGGTCGTCGCGATGCGTGCGGCCCGCACCTACAAGCCGGATCGCATCGCCCGCATTGCGTCGCCGCACCGGATCCTCGACCCGAAGGCCGGCCCCCTGGTCGCGGTCAAACTGCATCTCCTCACCCGTAAGACGCTGGGAGGCCTCGAAACCGACCTGTCGTCGAGGGTGTTGCGTGCGGACGGCTCGGTGTTCGACGGGCTGTACGCGGCAGGCGAGGTCGCGGGCTTCGGAGGCGGTGGCGTACACGGCTACCGCTCGCTGGAAGGCACGTTCCTCGGCGGATGCATCTTCTCCGGCCGCGCCGCCGGGCGGGCGGCGGCGCGGTAAACCCCCTCGGCGGCGCCGGGTGCGGATCAGACTTCGACGTCGTCCTCGTACGGCAGTACCCGGAACTCGGTGCCGTCGGAGGCCATGTCGGAGTACCGGCCGTAGAAGATGCCGTTCGCCTGATCGGTGATGATGCCCTGGTGGATCGGCACCGCCACCCGGGGATTCACGGCACGCAGGTAGTCCACGGCTTCCCAGATCTTGAGCCACGGCGCCGCTGCCGGGAGTGCGAGTACGTCCACCTTCTCGGACGGGATGTACAGCGAGTCTCCCGGGTGCATCAGGCGTGCCGGGTTCTCCGCGTCTCCGACGAGGAATGCGGTGTTGTCGATGACCGCAAGGTCGGGGTGGATCACCGCGTGGCGGCCGCCGGTGCCCCGGATCGTCACGTCGCCGACCGTGAACCGGTCGCCGGGCCGCACCGCCGACCAGTCGCCCTCGAGAAGTTCCGCGGACTGCGGATCCGAGAACAGGGCAGCGCCGGGGTTGGCGTCGAGAAGCGCCGGGAGGCGGGCGGGGTCGGCGTGGTCCGGGTGCTGATGGGTGACCAGAATCGCGTCGAGGCCGGTGATCCCCTCGAATCCGTGCGAGAAATTGCCCGGGTCGAAGAGGATCTTCTGCCCGAGGTGTTCCACGAGGATGCAGGAGTGGCCGAAGTGGGTCAGTCGCATGCCTCCGAGTATGCCGTCCGCAGTATCGGTCGCGAGCCGGATCTCCGGTGCGTGCGCGAGCCCGATGGTACGTTGCGTAGTCAACTAATCGGTGCACATGCACGACGGATCGCCGACCGGCCCGAGGAGCGGACATGACCGAAACCCGAGAGCCCCGCGTTCTGATCGACAAACAGACCCGGCCTGTCTACCGGGCGCAGGTCGCCGTCGCCGGCGCGGTGCGCGAGGCCGTCGCGAAGGCCGGGCTCGAGCGGTCCCTCGTCGAACTCGTCAACATCCGGGTCTCGCAGATCAACGGTTGCGCCTACTGTCTCGACATTCACGTCCGCGAGGCGCTGAAGGCAGGCGTGTCGACGACGCAGCTCGCGGTGTTGTCGGTGTGGCGGGACACCGAGCTGTTCACCGATGTCGAGCGGGCGGCGCTCACCCTCGCCGAATCGGTGACAGTGCTGCCCTCGAGCTACGAGCAGGACCGCGACTACGCGGAGGCCCGAGCGCACCTCACCGACGACCAGCTCTCAGCCGTCGCATGGGTGGCCATCACCATGAACGCGTTCAACCGCATCTCGATCGTCAGCCGCCACGCCCCGCGCTCCGAGTCGGAAGGATCGTGACACGTGCCCGACTACCGGCAATCCCTCGAATTCGGCAGCTTCCTCACACCGTCCGCCGGTGACCCGGCCCGGGTGGTGGATCTCGCTCTCGTGTCCGAACGCGCCGGGCTCGATCTGGTGACGATCCAGGATCACCCCTACCAGTCGCGTTTTCTCGATACCTGGACCTTGCTCAGCTGGATCGCGGCCCGGACGACGACCGTCACCGTCGCGCCGAACGTGGCGAACCTTCCCCTGCGCGGACCGGTGATCCTCGCACGCAGCGCCGCGTCACTGGACCGGCTCAGCGGCGGCCGCGTCGAACTCGGACTCGGCTCGGGTGCGTTCTGGGATGCGGTGGCGGCCAACGGAGGTCCGCGCCGAAGCGCCGGGCAGGCGGTGACGGCGCTGGCCGATGCGATCGCGGTGATTCGGGCGCTGTGGTCCGACGAGAAGGGCGGGGCGAAGGTCGACGGCGAGTATTACTCGCTGTCCGGTGCGAAACGCGGCCCTGCTCCCGCACACGATCTCGGAATCTGGGTCGGCGCCTACGGCACCCGCATGCTCGGACTGACCGGGCGACTTGCCGACGGCTGGCTGCCGAGTTCGTTCGCCGCCGGGCCCGACGTCCTGGGAGAGATGAGTGCGCGGGTCGACGACGCCGCTCGGGAGGCCGGGCGCGAACCCGCGGAGATCCGCCGCCTGTACAACGTCACCGGCACCTTCGCCGATGTTGCCGACGGTTCGTTCCTGCACGGTCCGGCGGAGGTGTGGGCCGAGCAGCTCGCCGAGCTGACTCTGCAGCACGGCACGAGCACGTTCGTTCTCGCGAGCGACGCCTCGACGGACCTCGAACGCTTCGCAGCCGAGGTCGCGCCGCGGGTGCGCGAACTCGTTGCTGCCGAACGCGGCGAATGGGAGTCGGCGATATCGCGATAGCGATGGTGTGCGAGATCGGAAGATCTCGCACACCACCACCGTCGCCCGGGGTCAGCGGGGCGCGAACCTGCGCAGGCGCAGACTGTTGCTGACCACGAACACCGAGCTGAATGCCATTGCCGCGCCCGCGATCAGCGGGTTGAGCAGCCCCAGCGCGGCGAGCGGCAGCGCCGCGACGTTGTAGGCGAACGCCCAGAACAAATTGCCCTTGATGGTGCGCAGCGTTGCCCGCGCGAGGCGGATGGCGTCGGGGGCGGCCCGTAGATCGCCTCGGACCAGGGTCAGATCCGACGCCTCGATGGCGACGTCCGTTCCCGTGCCCATCGCCAGCCCGAGGTCGGCCTGGGCCAGCGCTGCCGCGTCGTTGACGCCGTCGCCGACCATTGCGACGACCCTGCCCTCGGACTGGAGACGCTCGATCACCTGAACCTTGTCGGCGGGCATCACTTCCGCGATGACCTCGTCGATGCCGACCTGCTTCGCGACCGCCTCGGCCGCGCCGCGGTTGTCACCCGTGAGCAGCACGGGACGAAGACCCAGGTCACGGAGTTCGGACACGGCGGCACGGGAACCGTCCTTGACCGTGTCGGACACCACGACGACCGCACGGACCGCACCGTCCCAGGCCACCCAGATCGGCGTCCGGCCTTCGGATTCGGCCGCCTCGGCTTCTCGTCGGAGGTCGGGTGCCGGTGCGAGCGACCATTCGTCGCGCAGCCAGGACAGCCGCCCGGCGAGCACGGCACGTCCGTCGACCACACCGGAAACCCCGCGTCCGCCGTGGTTTTCGAAACTCGCCACACCGGACAGCGGGCGCGTCTGTGCGGCGTGGTCGGCGATCGCCCGCGCGATCGGATGCTCGGATGCGTGTTCGAGCGACCCCGCGAGATGCAGTACTTCGTCGGCGGATTCGTCCGGCGCCACATGAACGGAGGCGACGGTCATCTCGCCCGTGGTGACGGTTCCGGTCTTGTCGAGTACGACGGTGTCGACGCGGCGCGTGGATTCGAGGATCTGCGGGCCCTTGATGAGGATGCCGAGTTGCGCTCCGCGGCCTGTGCCGACGAGCAGCGCTGTGGGAGTCGCGAGACCCAGCGCGCACGGGCACGCGATGATCAGCACCGCGACCGCCGACGTGAAGGCAGCCGAGACGGGATCGTCGGTGAACAGCAGCCACGCGGCGAGGGTGAGCAGCGACAGCCCGATCACGATCGGGACGAACACCGCGGAAATCCGGTCGGCGAGGCGCTGGACCTCGGCCTTCCCGTTCTGTGCGTCCTCGACGAGGCGCGCCATCTGGGCGAGTTGGGTGTCGGAGCCGATGCGGGTCGCCCGGACGGTGAGGCGACCGCCGGCGTTGACGGTCGCACCGACCACGGCGTCGCCGGGCGCGACCTCCACGGGCATCGACTCACCGGTCAGCATCGACTCGTCGACGGCCGACGAACCCGATTCGACGACGCCGTCCGTCGCGATCTTCTCGCCGGGACGCACCACGAACACGTCACCGACGGCGAGCTGGTCGACCGGGATGCGGGTTTCGGTGCCGCCACGCAGCACCGCGACGTCTTTGGCTCCCATGTCGAGCAGCGCCCGCAGGGCGGCGCCGGAGCGGCGCTTCGCCCGGGCCTCGAACCAGCGACCCGCGGTGATGAAGGTGGTGACGGCCGCGGCGACCTCCAGGTAGATGTGCTCCTCACCGCCGCCCGAGGCGAACAATTCGAAGGTCATCTTCATGCCTGGCATACCGGCGTGGGTGAAGAACAGCGCCCACAGCGACCACAGGTATGCAGCGGTGACACCGACGGAGATGAGGGTGTCCATCGTCGCGGCACCGTGCCGCAGGTTGGTCCAGGCCGCGCGGTGGAAGGGCAGGGCGCCCCACACGACGACCGGTGACGCGAGGGTCAGGCACAGCCACTGCCAGTTGTCGAACTGCAGGGCCGGGATCATCGACAGCGCGACCACGGGGACGGTGAGCAGGGCCGACACCGTCAGGCGCTGTTTCCATTGCGCGGCTTCGTCGGATTCGGGTCCGCTGTCCTCGCCGGCAGCGTGCTGCGTCCGGGGAGGTGCGGGCAGTGCTGCGGTGTAACCGGTGGCTTCGACGGTCGCGACGAGGTCTTCGGGCGTGATGTCGCCGCTGTAGCTGACCTTCGCCTTTTCGGTCGCATAGTTGACCGACGCGGTGACGCCGTCCATCCGGTTGAGCTTCTTCTCGACGCGCGCGGCGCAGGAGGCGCACGTCATCCCACCGATGGTGAGTTCGACGTCACGCGTCGTGTCAGCGGTCGTCATGTGGATACTCCTTCGATGTCGTTCCTCCTTTATACCCCTAGGGGGTATGTGTCCGCTACTCACTGGGGGCGGTGGCCGGCGGGGCAGCGGCCGGTTCCGGCTCGAGCGGCCTGAGCCGGTAAACTTCGATGGGTCCGGTGTCCGTTCCCGGGCGCCAGCACTACTACCGAGGAGCAGCACGTGGCGCGTGTCGTCGTCGAAGTCATGCCCAAGGCCGAGATTCTCGACCCTCAGGGTCAGGCCATTGCCGGGGCGTTGTCGCGGCTGGGCTTCGCGGGCGTGACCGACGTCCGCCAGGGAAAGCGATTCGAACTCGAGGTCGACGGCAGCGTCGACGACGCCCAGGTGGAGAAGATCGCCGAAGCGCTCCTCGCCAACACCGTGATCGAGGACTGGGCGGTTCGCCGGATCGACGGTGACGCATGAGCGCACGCATCGGGGTCATCACGTTCCCCGGCACGCTCGACGATATCGACGCAGCCCGGGCGGTGAAGCTTGCCGGCGGCGAGGCCGTGAGCCTGTGGCACGGTGACGCCGACCTCAAGGGTGTCGACGCGGTCGTCGTGCCCGGTGGGTTCTCGTACGGCGACTACCTGCGGTGCGGCGCCATCGCGCGGTTCGCTCCGGTGATGACCAAGGTCGTCGAGGCGGCGCGCGGCGGAATGCCGGTGCTCGGCATCTGCAACGGCTTTCAGGTGCTCGCGGAAGCGGGCTTGCTGCCCGGCGCGCTGACCCGCAACGCAGGTCTGCACTTCGTGTGCCGCGACCAGTGGCTGAAGGTCGAATCGAACTCCACCGCGTGGACGTCGCGCTACGAGCAGGGTGCCGAGATCCTGGTACCGCTCAAGTCCGGCGAGGGCCGTTACCAGGCCTCGCAGGAAGTGCTCGACGAACTCGAGGGCGAAGGCCGTGTCGTGTTCCGCTACGTGGGCGAGAACCCGAACGGATCCCAGCGTGGCATCGCGGGCATCGCGTCGGCGAACGGCCGGATCGTCGGCCTGATGCCGCACCCCGAGCACGCCACCGAGGCGCTCACCGGCCCCAGCGACGACGGACTCGGCATCTTCTACAGCGCGCTCGACGCGGTGGTCAACGCCTGATCTCCTGACGCACCGAAACCCCCGCCGTCCGATGGACGGCGGGGGTTTTTCGTTGGTCCGTCCATTCTTTGCAGTCGTTTTAACGCCGAAATACCCATCCTCACCTGCGGTGGAAAAGTTTCACTAGACATACGTCTACCCAAAATGTCATGCTCTGCATCACCGGTGGCGGAGGCCGAGTGAGCCAGCTACCGCACATTCCCGAGGAGATTCGTATGCAGTTCCAGGACAAGGTCGTTTTCATCACCGGTGCCGCGTCAGGCATGGGTCTTGCCACCGCGCAGGCATTCGCCGACCAGGGCGCCGTCGTCTACGGCGCGGACATCTCCGCCGACAACCTCGCTCGCGACTTCGCGGCGCTCCGGGGAGCCCACGCCGTTCCCCTCGACATCGCCGACAGTGCCGCCGTGCGCGAAGCCTTCGCCACCGTCGAGCGTGAGCACGGCCGACTCGACGTGCTCGTCAACGCGGCTGGCGTCAACGCGCCCAACAAGGCTGCGCTCGACGCCCTCAACGCCGAGAACTACAAGGGCTTCGAGGCGATGAAGGAAGGCCGGCAGCACAACCCTGAGTTCTACGAAACCATCACCGACGAGGACTTCGACCGCGTCCTGAAGATCAACCTGTACGGCCCCTTCTACACGATGCGTTCCGCTGTGCCGCTGCTCAAGAAGGCAGGCGGCGGCGCGATCATCAACTTCTCCTCGGCCGCCGCGCTGATGTCGGTGGCGATGCCCGCGTACTACCCGGCGTCCAAAGCCGGTGTGCTCGGCCTGACCCGGGAGGCTGCCACCGAACTGGCTCCCTTCAACATCCGCGTCAACTCCCTTGCGCCCGGGGCCGTCGACACGCCGCTGTTCCGCCAGAGCGACGAGGAGTTCTCCGACTTCCTCATCTCGATGCAGCCGATCAAGCGGCCCGCGACCCCCGAGGAGATCGCCAAGACCGTGCTGTTCCTTGCGGGTGCCGAGGGCTCCTACTACACCGGGCAGACGTTCTCGCCGTCCGGCGGATTGGTCATGTAACCCACCGCTGATCCCCGCCGCACCGAGAGAAACAGGACCGACACCATGCCTGCTCTGGACCCCACCGCACTCACCCGGCTCACCGACGAGATCCGCCGCGACATCGACCACGGCGACTACGACGGCGTCAACATCATCGTCGCGCGTCACGGCGACATCGCCCTGAACGAAACCCTCGGCTACGCCGAACGCGCCACCGAGACCGCGCTGCGGCCGGACAACGTCTTCCGCATCCTGTCGATGTCGAAGGCGTTCACCAACACGCTCGCGTACCGCGCACTCGGCGAAGGCAAGCTCGCACTGTCGACGCGGGTCGTCGACATCATCCCCGAGTTCTTCGGCACCGATGTCTTCCGCTCGGTGCGCAAGGACCGCATCAACCTCCACCACCTCCTCACACACCGCTCGGGAATGCCCGCCACCCCGAATCCCGGCCTCGGACCGGACCGCTTCGGGGTACTCGCCGACGTGATCGACGCGCTGTGCTCCGTGGACGTCGTCAACGAACCCGGGACCACCCTCAACTACGCGCCGTCGATCAACCACGCCCTCATGGGTGAAATGGTCCGTCGCGCATACGGTTACGACCACTTCCGGGACCTCGCGCGCGATCTCGTCTTCGAGCCGCTCGGGATGACGCGGACGGCGTTCGGCATGCCCGCAGCCTGGCGCGCGGACGCGGTGCCGCTCAAGGCATACGTACC
This sequence comes from Rhodococcus sp. BL-253-APC-6A1W, assembly GCF_012843405.1. Lineage (NCBI taxonomy): Bacteria > Bacillati > Actinomycetota > Actinomycetes > Mycobacteriales > Nocardiaceae > Rhodococcus > Rhodococcus sp. BL-253-APC-6A1W. The sequence goes on along the minus strand of NZ_JABAFB010000006.1, from coordinate 243,864 downwards.
CGACAACGGCTGGCTGTCGCCGGCCGACATCGAAAACCTCAACGACACCATCACCGAGGCCGCGGAGATCCCGTGGGTCGGTGCCGTCAGTACCGCGGAGGACATCTTCGCCTTCGCCGAGATGTTCCGCCGCAAGGGCGAAGTGAACGGACAGCACCTCGTCGCTCCCGTGGTCGTCGACCAGGCCACGACCCTGCAGACCGGCGACATGCCCAACGACCTGTATGCGGGCATCGCCGCGAGTCGCGGATGGGAAACCCCGCCCGGCAACTTCGGACTCGGATTCTCCTTGTCCGGCACGGGTCCCCACGCATCGTTCTTCGGACCCTTCACCTCCCCCCGCACCTTCGGCAACTACGGTGCCGGGTCGTCCCTGTTCTGGGTCGACCCCGAACTCGACATGACGTTCGTATTCCTGTCGGCCGGCTGCATGGACGAAGGCGACAACGTCGCCCGATTCCAGAAGCTCTCCACCATGGCCGCCGCGGCCGCCCTCTGACTCCTCCGGGAAGACCTGACATGACCCTCACGCCTGAAGCTCCCTCCGCTTCCCGGTGCCCTGTCGCGCACGGTTTCGACGCACTGAGCGACGACTACTTCACCGACCCCGCAGCACATTTCGCGAAGTTCCGGGACGAGACGCCCGTGTTCTTCTACCCGTACCTCAACGCGTGGATCGTCAACCGCCGCGAAGACGTCGAGACCGTGCTCGCCGACTGGCAGCGGTTCACCTCCGGCGGCAACAGCGGCACCATCGACGTCCCCGAACAGTTCCGGGCAATCGTGCCACCGGACCTGATCACGCAGATGCTGGTGGGCTCCGATCCGCCGAGCCACACCGACCACCGGTTCGTCGCGCAGCGCGGGTTCACCAAAGAACGCATGGAGGCGCTGCAGCCCGAGATCGAGGCGCGCGCACACCGCGTCGTCGACGGCTTCGAGGCACGCGGCTCCGGCAACCTCGTGACGGACTACGCGCTCGAACTCACCACGCAGACGATCATGGCGCACATGGGTCTCGGGTACGAGCACGACGCGATGATGCGCCAACTCCGGGACGACTTCGCGATGATCCTCGCGTCGGCTGCCGAACCGATGGCCGAGCCGATGCGGACGCAGGTGTGGCAGCGCTACATCGATGCGACCCTCGTACTGCGCCGCATCATCGACGAGCGTCGTGAGAACCCCGGCACCGATCTGATCTCCGATATGGCGATCGTGAACGACAAAGACGGCAACCGGATGCTGTCGGCGGCCCAGATCGCCGTGCATCTCACCGAATTCGCGATGGCCGGCGTCGATTCGACCACCCAGGCGGTCTCGAACGCGGTGCTGTTCCTCGCGCGGAACCCGGAAACCCTCGCCGAGGCGATCGAGGATCCCGCACTCTGGCAGCGAGTGTTCGAGGAGACCGTGCGACGCAGGCCGTCGTCACCGTTCGCCGCGCGCCAGGCGCAGCAGGACATCGAACTGGGCGGCGCGCACATCCGGAAGGGCGACATGGTGTGGCTGGCGCTGGCCAGCGCCAACACCGACCCGGCGCGGTGCCCGCACCCGTTCGAGTTCGACATCCACCGCCCCGAACCCGAGAACCACCTCGCGTTCACCCAGGGCCGGCACACCTGCCTCGGCCAGGCACTCGCCCGGGTCCAGGGCGCGACGGCACTGCAGGTGCTCTTCGAACGGCTCCCGTCGTTGCGTCCCGCGGCGGAGGTTCCCCTCGACTTCCTGCCGATCGCGCTGCTTCCGGTGCGCCGGACCCTGCCGGTGACCTGGGATGTCGCCGACATCGAGCGAGCGAAAACCAAGACCGCCCGGCACATGGAACTCACGGTGCTCGAGCGCCGCGACGAATCCGACGGGGTGGTGTCGCTGACCCTCGGCCACCCCGACGGCGGCGCGCTGCCCACGTGGAAGCCGGGCGCGCACATCGAAGTTCGGCTCGGCGACGGCGACGACGCCCTGCTGCGGCAGTACTCGCTGTCGTCGTCTCCGCAGGACAGCACACGCTGGCGGATCGGTGTGCTCCGCGAACCGGATTCGCGCGGTGGATCGCAGTACGTACACGACCGGCTGCGGGACGGCGCGACCGTCACGGTCGGCTTCCCCCGCAACAACTTCCGTCTCCGCCCGGCTGCGCGGTACGTCTTCGTGGCCGGGGGGATCGGCATCACCCCGATCCTGCCGATGATCGCGCAGGCCGAGGCCGACGGTGCCCGCTGGGAACTGCTCTACGGCGGCCGCACTCGCGCGTCGATGGCCTTCCTCTCCGAACTCGAGCGGTTCGGCGACAAGATCACCGTGTGCCCGCAGGACGAGACCGGTCTGCTGGATCTGCGTACGTTGCTCGCCGAGCCCACCGAGGACACGCTGATCTACTGCTGCGGTCCCGAACCGCTCCTGCAGGCGATCGAAGCCGCGAGTGCGCACTGGCCGGTCGGGTCGCTGGTGACGGAACGCTTCGCCGCCAAGAAGATCGTGCGCACCGAACCGGATGTGGCGTTCGACGTCGACTTCGCCCGATCCGGGATCACCGCCACGGTGCCCGCCGGGAAAACGGTGCTGGACGTGGCGGAGGAGAACGGCATCGAGGCGTTGTCGTCGTGCAAGGAAGGGACGTGTGGCACCTGCGAGGTCCGGATTCTCGCGGGACGCGCCGACCATCGGGATTCGATCCTCACCGCCGGTGAGCAGGAGCGGAACGAGACGATGATGATGTGTGTCTCGCGCGCGGAGAAGGGGTGCTCGAGGCTGGTGCTCGACGCCTGACCGTGCGAAAACTCGATCGGATTCCGGCTGCGGGACCGGTAGGGTTTCGTGCGACGAGAGGCGGGAGGGCGAGTGGCACCGAGAACGGCGGTCGTGCCGAAGATGACGCGGGTCGAGCAGAAACGCGCGACGCGTGAGGCACTCATCGAATCGGCGCGGGCACTGTTCGTCGAATCGGGATACACCTCCACCACGGCCGAGGCGATCGCCAAGGCCGCGGGGGTGTCCCGCGCGACGTTCTACCTGCACTTCCGGTCCAAGGCGGAGATCGTGCAGTGGCACATGTCGGCGCTCGAACAGCCGATCCGGGACGACTACCGGCGCCTCGACGCGTTCGAGGACCCGTCGCTCGGCGACGTCACGGACTGGCTGAACGAGCACGCGCTGTTCTGGCGGGCGCACCGGGCCGAGTTCGCGAGCATGGAGCAGGCGCTCTCGCACGAGCCTCTCGTGTCCGACGAGTGGTTCGCCATGTTGCGCCGTGTCGCGTCGGGTATGGACAACCTGCTGGGGCGGCAGTCGGACGACGACGCCCGGTTGCGGGCACGCCTCCACGTGACGTCCATGCTGATGTCGACCGACCGCAACTTCCACTTCGCGCTGGTGCAGGGGCACGACGAGAATTTCGAACGGCTTGTCTCCGTGCTCGCGGAGCAGTGGTTGTTCTGCCTGCACCGCACAGGCTGACGACATACGGAACGAGGGATCTCGCGCGCCGTCCCGATCGGCTGCGAGATCCCTCGTCCGTGAAACCCGGAGCTCAACCCCCCGATCGGGTCCCGGGCCGGCGCCCCCGTTTCGTTCGATGGAGGCACCGACCACCAGTGTGCCCGGCTCGCCCCGGTTTGTCCTGACAACTCGTCGCCGATTTGTCCCCAAAGCGGCTTCGACGCCGTCATCCGAGCTCCCGGCGGGGTCTCTCGCGTCAGGGGTATCCGGTCGGAGGATCCGGAAGTGCGAGGATGCAGACATGCCTTCGATGACGCAAGCGGATGCCCCGGGACTGTGCAACTTCGTCGACATGTCGCCGTCGCCGTTCCACGTGTGCGCGACCGTCGCGGCCGCGCTGAACGACGCGGGCTTCACCGAACTCGACGAGTCGCAGCGTTGGCCGAGTGAGCCGGGACGGTACTTCCTGGTCCGCGGCGGATCGCTCGTCGCGTGGAGCACCGAAGGCGACGACACCGATCCGGCGCGGCCCTTCCGCATCGTCGGCGGGCATACCGACAGCCCCAACCTGCGGGTGAAACAGCATCCCGACCTCGCGTCCGCCGGGTGGCGGCTCGTCGGACTCGAGCCGTACGGCGGAGCCTGGCTCAATTCCTGGCTCGACCGCGACCTCGGTGTGTCCGGGCGGCTGACGGTGCGCTCGGGATCCGGTTCCACCGACGTGCTCGTGCGCGTCGACCTTCCCGTACTGCGTGTTCCGCAGCTGGCGATCCACCTGTCCGAAGACCGCAAAGGCGTGCAACTGGACCCGCAGCGGCATCTCAACGGCGTGTGGGGCATCGGCAGCGAACCCCGCTCGTTCCTGGCGTATGTCGCCGGGCAGGCCGGGGTGGACGCCCGGGACGTGCTCGGATGGGAACTGATGACACACGATCTGGCGCCGAGTTCCCTGGTCGGCGCCGACGGTGAACTGGTCAGCGCACCGCGCCTGGACAACCAGGTCACCTGCTACACCGGGCTGCAGGCGATGCTGCACGCCGCCGATCACGTGGCGACTCACGCCGGCCCGGTGCCGCTGCTCGCCCTGTTCGACCATGAAGAGGTCGGCAGTATGTCCGACCGGGGTGCGTTCTCCGACCTGCTCACCACCGTCCTCGAACGCATCGCGCTGGTGCGCGGCGGCGGCCGTGAGGATTACCTTCGGGCGCTGGCGGGGTCGGTCGTCGCGTCGGGGGACATGGCCCACGCGACCCATCCCAACTACGCGGAGCGTCATGAACCCGCCCACCGGATCCTGGTCGGCGGCGGCCCGGTGCTCAAGGTCAACCAGAACCTCCGCTACGCGACCGACGCCGCCGGGGCGGCAGCGTTCGCGCTCGCCTGTGAGCAGGCCGGCGTGCCGTTGCAGCGATACGTGCACCGGGCCGATCTGCCGTGTGGCTCGACGATCGGTCCGATCACGGCATCGCGCACGGGACTGACCACCGTCGATGTGGGGGCGCCCCAGCTCGCGATGCACTCGGCCCGCGAACTCATGGGAGCCGCCGACGTCGCGAGCTACGCCGATGCTCTCGCTGCGTTCCTGACGCCCGCGATCTGAGCCGGATCTCCGAGACCGGCGGTTCCCGAGACCGCTGCGCACTCCGGTGACAGACTGAGGTGGTCCTGTCCGGCCCGCAATGAACGGGAGTGTTGGCGTGAGCAGCCCGTCCTATCCCGATCACCTGCTGACCCTCGACGAGTGGGTTGCGCTCCCGGACCACGAGAACCATCACGTCGAGGTGTGCGAGGGCGTTCTCGTCGTCGCACCGGCACCGGGCGCCGCACACGATCACGCCGAGATGGTCCTTGCGATGCAACTGGACCGCCAGTTGCCCGACGACCTGTGCGTGCTCGGCGGCGTCGAGGTGCTGGTGTCGGAGAACCCGCTGACGGTGCGGGTGCCCGATGTGATCGTCGTGGACCGGACGCTCGTGGACGCCGACCCCGATCGCGCTCCGATCACCGAGGTGCGGCTCGTGGCGGAGATCACCGTGCCGGGCACCGCCCGCACCGACCGGGTCACCAAGTTCTCCGAATACGCCGAGGCAGGCGTGCCGCAGTACTGGATCATCGATCTCGACGGACCGCCGGTGGTCGCGGTGTTCACCCTCGAAGACGGCTGGTACCGCTACGACGGCGAGCACACCGGCACGACCGTCCTGAAAGCGGTGGGTCATGACGTCACCCTCGAGCTTCCCGGCCTTGCCCCCGCACCGGTGACGCCTGCCGAGCCCTCGCCCCGATAGACTGGCTCCCGGCAGTGCCCGCCCGGCCTGCTGTTTTCGATCCCAGAGTGAAGGGACCCGACGCCCAGTGTCACCGCACGTGGATACCGTCACCCACGCCGCCGAATCTCCTGATGTCGCTCAGCCCTTCCGGGAGCTGGGACTCAAGGACGACGAGTACGCGCGCATCAAGGAAATCCTGGGGCGCCGCCCCACGGACGCCGAACTCGCCATGTACTCGATCATGTGGTCCGAGCACTGCTCGTACAAATCGTCCAAGGTGCACCTGAAGTACTTCGGCGAGACCACCACCGACGAGATGCGTGCCTCGATGCTCGCGGGCATCGGCGAGAACGCCGGCGTCGTCGACATCGGCGACGGCTGGGCCGTCACCTTCAAGGTCGAATCCCACAACCACCCGTCGTACGTCGAGCCCTATCAGGGCGCCGCGACCGGTGTCGGCGGCATCGTCCGCGACATCATGGCGATGGGAGCCCGGCCGATCGCGGTCATGGACCAGCTCCGCTTCGGCGACCCGAGCCACCCCGACACCCGGCGCGTCGTCGACGGTGTCGTGCGCGGTGTCGGCGGATACGGCAATTCGCTGGGTCTGCCCAATGTCGGTGGCGAAACCGTGTTCGACGCCTCGTACCAGGGCAACCCGCTCGTCAACGCGCTCTGCGCGGGCGCGATGCGCGTCGAAGACCTCCACCTGGCATTCGCGTCCGGAACCGGCAACAAGATCATTCTGTTCGGAGCCCGCACCGGCCTCGACGGCATCGGCGGCGTCTCGGTTCTCGCGTCCGAGACCTTCGACGACAGCGCGGGCGGCCGGCCCAAGAAGCTGCCGAGCGTGCAGGTCGGCGACCCGTTCACCGAGAAGGTGCTCATCGAGTGCTGCCTCGACCTGTACCGGGAGAAGCTCGTCGTCGGCATCCAGGATCTCGGCGGTGCCGGACTGTCCTGCGCGACATCCGAACTCGCCGCGGCCGGTGACGGGGGAATGCACATCTCCCTCGAGCGCGTCCCGATGCGCGCGACCGGCATGACCCCGGCCGAGGTGCTCTCGTCCGAGTCGCAGGAACGCATGTGCGCGGTGGTCGCTCCCGAGAACGTCGACGCCTTCATGGCGGTCTGCAAGAAGTGGGACGTGCTCGCAACCGTGATCGGCGAGGTCACGGACGGAGATCGCCTCGTCATCGACTGGCACGGTGAAACCGTGGTCGACGTGCCCCCGCGCACCGTCGCCCACGAGGGCCCGGTCTACGAGCGTCCCGTGCAGCGCCCCGAAGGCCAGGACGCGCTGGTGGCGAACACCACCGCCGGGCTGAAGCGTCCGGAGACGGCCGCCGAACTCGAGGCCACGCTGCGCAAGATGCTCGCATCACCCGCGCTGTGCAGCCGCAAGTGGATCACCGAGCAGTACGACCGCTACGTGCGTGGCAACACCGTGCTCGCCGAGAACGCCGACGCCGGTGTCATCCGGATCGACGAGGAGACCGGCCGCGGCATCGCGCTGGCCACCGACGCGTCGGGCCGCTACACCCAGCTCGATCCGTACACGGGCGCGCAACTCGCACTCGCCGAGGCCTACCGCAACGTCGCCACCACCGGTGCGACCCCGAAGGCCGTGTCGAACTGCCTCAACTTCGGTTCGCCGGAGGACCCGGCCGTGATGTGGCAGTTCCAGCAGGCCGTGCGCGGTCTCGCCGACGGCTGCGCGCAACTCGGAATCCCCGTCACCGGCGGCAACGTCAGCTTCTACAACCAGACGGGCTCGACGCCCATCCTGCCGACGCCGGTCGTGGCTGTGCTCGGCGTGATCGACGACGTGCATCGCCGCATTCCCACCGGGCTCGGTCTCGAACCCGGGGAGACGCTGATCCTGCTGGGGGAGACCCGCGACGAGTTCGACGGGTCCATCTGGGCGCAGGTCGAGCACGACCATCTCGGCGGCGTGCCCCCGAAGGTCGATCTCGAACGGGAGCGGTTGCTGTCGGAGATCCTGCTCGCCGGTTCGCGTGACGGACTGATCTCGGCTGCCCACGACCTGTCCGAGGGCGGTCTCGCGCAGGCCGTCGTCGAGGCGGCGCTCGCAGGCGAGACCGGTTGCCGGATCCTGCTGCCCGAGGGCGCAGACCCGTTCGTCACGCTGTTCTCCGAATCCGCCGGACGGGTGCTCGTCGCAGTGCCTCGCACGGAGGAATCCCGGTTCACCGGGATGTGCACCGCACGCAACATGCCGTGGGTGCGTATCGGTGTCGTCGACGAGGGCTCCGACTCCATCGAGGTCCAAGATCAGTTCTCGATTCCGATGGACGAACTTCGAGAGGTGTGGGAAGGCACCCTCCCGGCTCTGTTCGGGTAGCCGTGCCGGCGAGCCAGGTCGATCGCCTGGCGGCGATCGCGGCCCGACGGGGCCGAATCGTCGCGGCGGTCAGCGACTTCGGTGACCGCTATCCTCTGCCCGCGCGGGTGTGGGGACGGTTGAGCCTGGACTTCACCGGCATCGCCTTCGCTTCACTGTTCTTCTGCTGGTCGTTGACGCCGTCGCTGCTGCCCCGGGACTGGTTGTTCCAGGGCATCGTCGGCGGCATCAACGCCGCCATCGGCTACGGCGTCGGGTGCGCGGTCGGGTGGGCCGTCCACCGCTTCCTGCTGTCCGGCAGGCGGTGGTGGCCGCCGCCGCTGCCCGTCGTCCGGGCGTTCAAGGTCGCGATACCGGTCGCGGGAGTCGTCGCGGCTCTCGTCGCACTCGTTCTCGCCGCCGACGACCAGCGTCAGCTCGCCGCGCTCATGGGGTCGGAACGGACCACCACCAGCGGATATCTGCGCACCATCCTGCTCAGCCTCGGAGTCTCCGCCGGTCTGATCGGACTCTGGCGCGCCCTGCACGACATCGGCCGCTGGGTAGCCGGGCAACTGATCCGCCGTGCCCGCGTGCCGCTCGGGCTGGCCCGGACGCTCGGTGTGCTCGTCGTCGTGCTCGCCACGTTCATGCTCATCGACGGAGTATTGCTGCGCGGCGCATACTTTTTCACCAATCAAGCGTTCAGTCTGCACGACGACACGACCCGTGAGGGAACTCTCCAGCCGGCCGAGCCCACGAAGTCGGGCAGCCCCGATTCGCATGCACCCTGGGAATCCCTCGGGTTCCAGGGCAGAGATTTCGTCTCGCGCGGCCTCGACGCCGGCGAGCTGAGCGCCATCAACGGCGTCCCCGCGCAGGACCCGATCCGGGTGTACGTCGGGCTCGACTCCGCCGACACCCCCGAAGAGCGTGCGGATCTCGTTGTCGCCGAACTCGAACGCACCGGCGCGTTCGACCGGTCGGTGCTCGCGTTGATCCCGACCACCGGTACCGGGTGGGTCAATCCGACAGCTGCGCAGGCGATGGAACTCGTCCACAACGGCGACCTCGCGATGGTGGCGTGGCAGTACTCGTACCTGCCGAGCTGGATCTCGTTCCTCGCCGACCGCGAGAAGGCCGCCGCGGCAGGGGAGATGCTCATCGACCGCGTACGAGAGCGCTGGACGCAGCTGCCGGAGGACGACCGCCCGAAGCTGTACATCTACGGCGAGAGCCTCGGCACCCAGTCCGGCGAGGGAGCGTTCGACAGCATCGGCGAGATCCGCTCGAGTGTCGACGGGGTCCTGTGGGTCGGTCCACCGAACTCGAACCGATTGTGGCGGCAGATCGTCGAGAGACGAGATCCCGGCACACCCGAGGTGTTGCCGGTGTACGCGGACGGACTCGTCGTGCGATTCGCCGGCGGAAGCGAATCCGTTCCCGAACCCGACGCGGCGTGGCTGGCGCCGCGCGTGCTCTACATCCAGCACACCTCCGATCCGGTGGTGTGGTGGTCTCCCGACCTGATATTCAGCCGACCCGACTGGCTCGCGGAACCACCGGGGCACGACCGGCTGCCGCAGATGCGGTGGTTCCCGTTCGTGACGTTCTGGCAGGTGTCCGCCGATCTGACGAACGCGGCCGGGGTGCCGGACGGGCACGGCCACAACTACGGCACCGCGGTGCTCGACGGCTGGCTGGCGATTGCGCGGCCGGACGGATGGACCGCCGACGACACCGAACGAGCCCGCACCGCACTCGAGCAGTTGCGGGGCGTGCAGGGGCCGGAGAAGTGACGCCGGGGTCGTGGCGAGGGGTGGTCGCGTCCGCCGCGACGCTCGCGCTCGGTGCGGCCCTGCCCGCAGTCCGGTCGGGCCCTCGGGGTCGAGGGTTGCTCGCCGCCGCGGCGGGAGTGAGCGCGGTCCTGGCGACTCGTGCGTCCGGAGTGTCCGCATCCGCTCTCGGATTCGATCCCGCCCGCACCCGGGACGGGCTGCGGTGGGGTGGGGGCGCGGCGACGGCGGTCGCGGCGGGGTACGTCGTCGCGGTAACGGTGCCCGGACTGCGCGCGCACTTCGTCGACGAGGGGCGCGCATACCGTCCGGACTTCTACGAGTGGATCGGGCTGCACATACCGGTCGGCACGGTGGTCGCGGAGGAGTTGCTGTTCCGCAGCGCCTTGACGGCCCTGGTCGGTCCTGTCCCACAGGCCCTCGTCTTCGGCCTCTGGCACATCCGCCCGGCCAGGATCGAAGGCGACAGCGTTGCCGGCACGGTGCTCGTCACCGCGCTGTCGGGTCTGGTGTTCGCGTGGTTGCGTGTACGCAGCGGCAGCATCCTGGCTCCTGCGCTCGCGCATCTGGCCGTCAATGTGGGCGGGGCTGTCGCAGTCCGGATCGCTACAGTCCGGGCAGCGAAAGGCACACACGTGCGCCGGGATTAGGCTCCGGAAACATGGCACCACGTAGAACTGTCGATCCCGCCGAGCTGAGAGCCGCACTCGACCGCGTCGAGCCGTGGGTCTCGGGACGCAGCGACGACAGGCCGGCCCGCGCCGATCTGGCGGCCGCGGTGCGGCTCAGCGCACGAACCCTCGAACAGATCGCACCCGGCTCCAGCGTCGAGGTGCGGGTGCCGCCGTTCGTCGCGGTGCAATGCGTCGAAGGCCCCCGGCACACGCGAGGGACGCCTCCCAACGTCGTCGAGACCGACGCACTCACCTGGTTACGTCTGGCGGTGGGCCGGCTCACGTTCGACGAGGCGGTCGCCGTAGGGTCGATCGACGCCTCGGGAAGCCGGGCCGGCGAGATCGCGCACTGGCTTCCGCTGCTCCGCTTGTGATGCCCGAATTGCGCGGTCCGCACCGCCCGAGCGGGGACGACGGTCGGAGTCCCGGCCCGTGGCCCGTAGAATGAAACCGCCCCGCCCTTGTCCAGCCTCAGGGAGCACCTCCGTGACCAGTGCCGATCTGTCGGTTCACACACGTAATCTTCTCGCCTCCGACGAACCCGAGAACGAACCGCGCGAGGAGTGCGGCGTCTTCGGAGTGTGGGCTCCTGGCGAAGACGTGGCCAAGCTCACTTATTACGGCCTCTATGCTCTACAACACCGCGGCCAGGAGGCGGCGGGCATCGCCGTCGCCGACGGCTCGCAGGTCCTCGTGTTCAAGGACCTCGGTCTTGTCAGCCAGGTCTTCGACGAGCAGACGCTCGCCGCGATGCCCGGCCACATCGCGATCGGCCACTGCCGCTACTCGACCACGGGTTCGACGACGTGGGAGAACGCGCAGCCCATCTTCCGGACCACCGCGTCCGGTTCCGGGGTCGCCCTGGGCCACAACGGCAACCTCGTGAACACCGCGGCTCTGGCCGAACGTGGCCGCCGGCTCGGCGTGCTCGACCCGAAGCGTCCCGGCGCAGCGAACTCGGACTCCGACACCGTCGGGGCACTGCTGGCGCACGGTGCACGGGACAGCACCATCGAAGAAGCGGCCATGCAGTTGCTGCCGACCCTCCAGGGCGCCTTCTGCCTGACCTTCATGGATGAACACACCCTCTACGCGGCGCGCGATCCGTGGGGAATCCGGCCGTTGTGCCTGGGTCGCCTCGATCGTGGCTGGGTGGTCGCGAGCGAGACAGCGGCCCTCGACATCGTGGGCGCATCGTTCGTCCGCGACATCGAGCCCGGTGAGCTTCTCGCGATCGATGCGAACGGCGTGCGCTCGTCGCGGTTCGCCGCTCCCGAGCCCAAGGGCTGCGTGTTCGAATACGTGTATCTCGCCCGCCCGGACTCCACCATCGCCGGCCGGTCCGTCCACGCGACGCGCGTCGAGATCGGTCGTCGGCTGGCCAAGGAGCACCCGGTCGACGGTGACCTCGTCATCCCGGTTCCCGAATCGGGTACGCCCGCAGCAGTCGGGTACGCGCAGGGATCCGGCCTGCCGTACGGCCAGGGCCTGATGAAGAACGCCTACGTGGGCCGCACCTTCATCCAGCCGAGCCAGACGATCCGCCAGCTCGGGATCCGGCTCAAGCTCAACCCGCTGCGTGAGGTCATCCGTGGCAAGCGGCTCGTCGTCGTCGACGATTCGATCGTGCGGGGCAACACCCAGCGCGCCCTCATCCGCATGCTTCGCGAGGCGGGAGCCCTCGAGATTCACGTCCGGATCGCGTCGCCGCCGGTGAAGTGGCCGTGCTTCTACGGGATCGACTTCGCGTCGCCGGCCGAACTCATCGCGAACGGTGCCGGTACCCGCGATCGCGACAACGACGACGAGCACGATTACGACCTGATGGTCGAGATGGTGCGACGCTCGATCGGAGCCGACTCGCTCGGCTACATCTCGATCGACGGAATGATCGGCGCTACCGAGCAGCCCGCAACCCGGTTGTGCGCTGCGTGTTTCGACGGCCATTACCCCATCCCGCTTCCCAACGGGCATGCGGTCGTCAAGGACTCGCTCGACGGCGTCGTCGACACGGATTCCCCGACCCCGACGGTCCTCGAGAACGCCAACGCAGACGTTCTGAGTCGGCCGTAGAACCTGGTCGGGTACCGTAAGTCCCGCGGTCGGCACTGTTCGGCGTGCGTTCTGCATGCCCCGTGACGGATACCGGCCACCCTTTATCAGTAGATCGAACACAACTCGAGGCTGGAGCCGACAACTCATGACCGAGGAGACAACCCCCGGAGCTTCCTACGCCGCAGCGGGCGTGGACATCGAGGCCGGTGACCGTGCCATCGAACTGTTCGCGCCGCACGCGAAGAAGGCCACCCGCCCGGAGGTGCTCGGCGGTCTGGGTGGGTTCGCGGGCCTCTTCGCGCTCAAGCGCGACTACAAGGAACCGCTGCTCGCGGCGTCCACCGACGGCGTGGGGACCAAGCTCGTGGTCGCGCAGGCGATGGACAAGCACGACACCGTCGGCCTCGACCTCGTCGCGATGGTCGTAGACGACCTCGTGGTGTGCGGCGCCGAACCGTTGTTCCTGCAGGACTACATCGCCGTGGGCCGCGTCGTTCCCGAGCGGGTCGCCGAGATCGTCGCCGGCATCGCCGAGGGTTGCGTCCAGGCGGGTTGCGCACTGCTCGGTGGCGAGACGGCGGAACACCCCGGCGTGATGGCCGACGGCGACTACGACATCTCCGCGACCGGCGTGGGCGTCGTGGAGGCCGACAAACTGCTCGGCCCCGAGCGGGTCCGTCCCGGCGACGTCGTGATCGCCATGGGCGCGTCGGGCCTGCACTCGAACGGATACTCGCTCGCTCGCAAGGTGCTGCTCGAGATCGGCAAGATGAGCCTGACCGCGCACGTCGACGAGTTCGGCCGCACCCTCGGTGAGGAACTGCTCGAGCCGACCCGCATCTACGCCAAGGACTGCCTCGCGCTCGCTGCCGAGACCGAGGTGCGTACCTTCTGCCACGTCACCGGTGGCGGTCTCGCCGCGAACCTCGCGCGCGTGATGCCGAAGGGTCTTGTCGCAGAACTCGATCGCACCACGTGGAGCCCGGCGCCGGTGTTCGGTCTCATCGCCCAGCGCGGCCGTGTCGAGCGCGCCGAGATGGAGAAGACGTTCAACATGGGCGTCGGCATGGTGGCGATCGTGGCTCCGGAGGACGTCGATCGCGCCCTCGCGGTGCTCACCGCCCGCCACATCGATTGCTGGACCCTCGGTACGGTCCGCCGGGCGCAGGACGGTTCCGACGATCGGGCGATCCTGGCGGGCGACCACCCGCGCTTCTGAGCCTTCACCACACAGGTCCGGTCCCTCACCCGATGGGTGGGGGACCGGACCTGTGTCGTGTGAAAGCTGGTGGCCGACTGTGTGTTCCCGCCTGCCGAACGAAGAGCGGTGCAGGAGGGTAGCTACGCCGAAAGGTGGACCGTCGCGGCGTTACCACCGCTGGGCCCACTCGGTAAAAAGCCGACTACACCACTGACGGAGGGGGTGCCGAATTCTCGGCTGCCCCCTCCGTCAGAGAGAAAGGTGAGTCAACGACGAAAATCGTCGTCGTAATCGTCGTCCCAACCGGAACGCTGGTCTGCGAAGACCTCGTCACGCTGCGAGTTGGTTACACCGCCAGACAACTCTCGTTGGAGGTTCTCGAAGTCGGTGGACGGCGAGCTGTACTTGAGTTGCCGTGCAACCTTGGTCTGCTTTGCCTTAGCCCGGCCGCGGCCCATGACTAACCCCCTCGCGCTTTGACGGGGCGGCCTGGGGAAATTTGGCGGCCCCGGTGAGTTGAGTATTTTCCTGTGGCCCACTTTAGCGTGGAAAAGTCGGTTCCGCTCCCACGCACCTGTCCGGGCCGGTGTCCTTTACGTCTCAAACGGACCCGACCAGCGGCAATGAAGATCTCGCGTCGTGGAATGTGCCCTTCAGAACACCCCCGGGACGGCCCGAACGGTGCCGACGCGTACCCCCCCGCCCGAAACCGGCTGGGAGGCGAGCGTCGCGAGGACCTCCGCGTCACCGACGCCGAGCCGGTGGAGCAGGGCCGAGGAAAGCGGTAGCCGGGCGCGTTCGTGGCCGTCGTCGATCTTGAAGGCGAAGGAGGTTCCGTCCGGGAGCGCCCCGGCGTGGACCCCGTCCGCGCCGGCTTTGCACAGCAGACCCGGGACGGCACGCATCAGACTCAGATCGTCCTTGCCGGTGCCCGAGATGAGGAAGGGGTGTTCGCGGATCGCGTCGGCGACCGCGCGTTCGGGTGTGCCGGACCCGGCGGTGGCAAGACGCGCGTACGCACGCGCCAGATTGATCAGCGGTACCGGCACGATCGGCAGGCCGCAACCGTCGATGCCGAGATCCGCGTCCTCGATGTCTCCGGTGAGATCCGCGATGGTCGCGACGACGCTCTCCTGCAGCGGGTGGTGCGGGTCGAGATAGGTACCGGTGTCCCAGCCCCGGGCAGCGCACACGGCCAGCATCGCGGCGTGCTTGCCGGAGCAGTTCATGTACGCGGCGCGGGGTGCCCGGCCCGACGCGAGCACCTCGGCCCGGGCCAGCTCGTTGCCCGGCAGATCCTCCGGGCACTGCAGATCCTGCTCGCCGAAGCCGTGGGCGGTGAGAAGTTTCTCGACCAGCTCGACATGCTCGGTTTCGCCCTCGTGTGACGCTGTGGCGATCGCGAGTTCGGCAGAACTGCGCGGCACGAAACCCGACCGCAGCATCGCGACGGCCTGGAGGGGCTTGTTCGACGAGCGGGGGTAGATCGGGGTGTGCACCTCGCCGAGGGAGACCACCACCTCACCCTGCGGGTCGAGCACGATCAGCGATCCGCGGTGGACGCACTCGCGGAAGCCCGACCGCACCACCTCGACCAGTTCGACGCTCACTGCTGTTCCGCCTTCCGGCCGGCGATCCGCCGGCGTGCCTTCTCCGCCACTGTCGGCGCGAGATCGTCTTGCTGGTCGAGCATCACGGCGAGCCGTTCCGGGTCACGGCCGGTGAACAGGTCCCGCACGGTGACGCCGTGACCGGGGACGTCCTCGACGGTGATCGTGTCGCCCGCCCGGACGGATCCTTCCGTGACCACCTTCAGGTACGCACCGGTGTCCGCACGCGCGGTGAAGCGCGCGCCCCAGCGCGGTTCCTCCGACCAGTTCCCGAACGTTCGGCACGGCGTGCGCGGTCCGGTGATCTCGAGCAGCAGGCCGCCGTCTCCGACCCGCCAGCGTTCCCCGATGACGGCGTCGGTCGGCGACATGCCGCTCACCCGGAGATTTTCGCCGAACCACCCGACGGGAAGGTCGCGGCCGAGTTCGGTCGCCCAGCGGCGAGCCTCGTCGTCCCCGTACGCGTAGACCGCTTTGTAGCGGCCGCCGTGGTTGGCGGTGTCGCACTGGCGATCGCCGGCGAGACCGGACTCGCCGACGTGGACCTCACCGTCGACGGGTCGTTTGTCGATGGCGGTCACCGGGACGCGCCGCAGTCCGGTGTCGCGGAGCGCGTGCACGACGCACACCGCCTCGACCCGGCCGGCGGTCACCGGCCGCGCAACCGCTCGACGGCCTGCCTTCCGGCCTGCACGGTGTCGTCCTGCGGTATCGAGTCCGGATCGATCGACGCGGCACACGGACCGGCGACGAGCGGCGTGTCCGGGGTGATGGTGCGTTTGACGAGCGCCAGCGCGACGGGACCGAGTTCGAAATGGTCCACGATGGTGCCGATCCGCCCGACCGTCCTGCCGCCGGCCGTGACGGCGTCGCCGGTCTCGGGCCGTCCGTCCGCCGAGCCGTCGAGGTGCAGGAGGACCAGGTGCCGTGGCGGCTTGCCGAGGTTGTGGACGCGCGCCACGGTCTCTTGACCCCGGTAACAACCCTTGTCGAGGTGCACGGCTCCGTGCTCGCCGGGCCCACCGATCCACCGCACCTCGTGCGGGATGGTGCGGTCGTCGGTGTCGATGCCGATGCGAGGCCGCATGGCGACCACTCGCAGCGCGTCGTAAGCCCACGTACCTGCCGGGCGTGCGCCGGCGGACACGAGGGCGGTGAACGTCTCGACGAGCCGGTCACGGGGAATCAACAGGTCGTAGGAATCGTCGGTGGGCCAGGGCATCCGTCTGACGAACCCGCCGCCCGGGAGTGCGACCGCCGCGTAGGGCTCCGCCGGCAGGGCCTCGAGACCGAGGACGCCGAGGATGCCCGGGCTGCCCGCGTCGGGCCCCAGGAGGGACAGGACGGCCATGTCGTTGCCGTCCCGCGGTTCGGCCTTCGACCAGAACACCATCTTGGTCAGGAATCCGAGAAGGTCCGGTCCGCGGCTCGGTTCGGTGTCGATCCAGGTGACACCGTCGAGGTCGGTCTGCACGAAGTGGTGTTCGACCCGGCCGTTCACGTCGAGGCTGAGGTTCTCGGCGGACGTACCCGGGGGCAGCGCGGCGACGTGCTGGCTCGTGATGGTGTGCAACCACGACAGGCGTTCGTCGCCGGAGATGGCGATGACGTACCGCGTGGAGCGGTCGACGATCGCCGCGCCGGTGGTCGCGGCGCGTTGTTCGCCGAGGGGGTCACCGTAATGCCAGGCCAAGCCCTCGTCGGGGGTGCCAGGGGGTGACGCGACTGCGTCGGGAACGGTGAGGAGACGGCTCTCGGACACGATCGGAATCTCGGTCACGACAACAGTCTATGGGGAAGTGGCCGCGTGTTCGCCACTCGCTAGGCTGGAAGCATGGCTGATCGGGTGCTGATGACGCTGGACGGCGAGGTGCGGGACCTCGACGCTCCTCTGGTGCACGCCGATGACATCGGAGTGCTGCGCGGCGACGGGGTGTTCGAGACGCTGCTCGTCCGTGGTGGGCGGGCCTGCGCGGTGGAACTGCACCTTGCCCGGCTCGCGTCGTCCGCGGAGGCACTCGCTCTCCCCGAACCGGATCGGGCCGAGTGGCGTGCAGCCATCGACCTCGCGGTGGAGGAGTGGGGCGGGGACCGGGAGGGGGTCCTCCGGCTCGTCTACACCCGCGGTCGCGAAGATGCCGGCTCTCCGACGGCTTTCCTGCTGGTGACTCCCGTTCCGGAACGGGTGCTGCGGACGCGGCGCGAGGGTGTGTCGGTGGTGACTCTCGAGCGCGGGTACTCCGTCGACGTCGCGCGGACCGCTCCGTGGCAGCTCATCGGGGCCAAGACCTTGTCGTATGCGACGAACATGGCGGCTTTGCGTCACGCGGAGTCGCTGGGCGTCGACGACGTGATCTACACGAGCAGCGAGGGGTACGTGCTCGAAGGCCCGCGGTCCACGGTCGTGATCGCACGGGGGCACACCCTGCTCACGCCGCCCCCCGAGCTGGGCATCCTGCCGGGCACCACGCAGCAGGCGCTGTTCGACGTTGCGGGAGACCACGACTTCGCCGTGCGCTACGAGCCGTTGCGTCCCGCCGACCTGATCGTGGCGGACGGAGTGTGGCTCGTGTCGAGTGTGTCGCGCGCCGCCCGGGTGCACATGCTCGACGGGCACCCGCTGTCGGTGAGGTCACTCGCCGGCACGGTCGAGGAACTGGTCGACAAGGCTGTGGACGCTGCATCCTGAGTGAGGGCCGAAAGGCCCTTCCACCAGCGACGAAAGACCCATTTGTGCGGGTTTTCGGTGGAGAAAACCACCTTCTGCGCGAGGTGTGAGGTGTATCCCGTGTGGTCAACGACACGGCTGGTACCGAGGGCCCGAAACTTCTACTACATTTTGTAGTAACAAGGCCGAATTGTGCTTTCGCGCGGCCAAGTGTCCGAAATCGGAGCGTCGGCCCGCGCCCTGGATTCGGACTTCCTCGTATTCGGGCCTCACCTCGGAGTGGCAATGGACGTCTTGGATCTGTCCCGGTGGCAGTTCGGGATCACGACGGTGTATCACTTCATCCTCGTCCCGCTCACCATCGGTCTCGCGCCGCTGGTCGCGATCATGCAGACGATGTGGGTGGTCACCAAGAAGGATCACTGGTATCGGCTGACGAAGTTCTTCGGGAAGATGTTCCTGATCAACTTCGCGCTCGGCGTCGCCACCGGCATCGTGCAGGAGTTCCAGTTCGGCATGAACTGGAGCGAATACTCCCGCTTCGTCGGTGACGTCTTCGGAGCGCCACTCGCCCTCGAAGGGCTGGTCGCCTTCTTCCTCGAATCCACCTTCCTCGGATTGTGGATCTTCGGCTGGTCGCGCCTGCCCAAACTCGTCCACCTGGCGACCATCTGGCTCGTCGCCATCGGCGTCAACGCGTCCGCGTACTTCATCATCGTGGCCAACTCGTTCATGCAGCATCCGGTCGGTGCCACCTACAACCCCGAGACCGGTCGCGCCGAACTGACGAGTATCTGGGAACTGCTCACCAACAACACCGCGCTGGCGGCATATCCGCACGCCGTGGCCGGTGGGTTCCTCACTGCCGCCACGTTCATCGCCGGCATCGGCGGTTGGTGGATGGTACGGAACATGCGACGCGCCAAGGAGATCCGGCCGTCCGCGCCGGAGGAAGCCCAGCAACTCGAGAACGACGCGCGGGGACTGTTCCGCCCGGTGACGCGTCTCGGCCTGGTGGTGATGCTCATCGCGGGTGTCGCCCTGTTCGTCACCGGCGACGTCCAGGCAAAGCTGATGTTCGAGCAGCAGCCGATGAAGATGGCCTCGGCAGAGTCGTTGTGCACCACCGAAACGGACCCGAACTTCTCGATTCTCACGCTCGGCACCCACAACAACTGTGACGGCGTCGTCCACGTGCTCGACATGCCCTACGTGCTGCCGTACCTCGCCCAGGGCGAATTCTCGGGCGTGACGCTGCAAGGTGTCGAAGACCTCCAGGCGCAGTACGAGGAGCAGTTCGGCCCGGGCAACTACACCCCCAACCTGTTCGTCACCTACTGGTCCTTCCGCGCGATGATCGGCCTCGCCGCCGGCTCCGCAGCACTCGCACTCGCGGGATTGTGGGTCACGCGGCGTGGACGCGTACCCGACCAGAAGTGGTTCGCGAAACTCTCGCTCATCGCGATTCCCACACCGTTCCTGGCGAACAGCGCGGGCTGGATCTTCACCGAGATGGGGCGTCAACCTTGGGTCGTGCACCCGAACCCCACGGGAGTGGACATGATCCGGCTCACCGTCGAACAGGGTGTCTCCGACCATGCCCCCGCGACCGTCCTGACATCGCTGATCGCGTTCACCGTCGTCTACGCGGCCTTGGGTGTGGTCTGGTTCTGGCTGATCCGTAAGTACGCGAAGCAAGGCCCGCAGCCGCACGACGCGCAGCCACCCGGCACCGATGACGACACCGACGACGACACAAAGCCGAAGCAATTGTCCTTCGCGTACTAGGAGAGATCTCTGATGGGACTCCAAGAAGTCTGGTTCATCCTGATCG
Source organism: Rhodococcus sp. BL-253-APC-6A1W (assembly GCF_012843405.1). Lineage (NCBI taxonomy): Bacteria > Bacillati > Actinomycetota > Actinomycetes > Mycobacteriales > Nocardiaceae > Rhodococcus > Rhodococcus sp. BL-253-APC-6A1W. The sequence goes on along the minus strand of NZ_JABAFB010000006.1, from coordinate 223,974 downwards.
CGGTTCTGTTCACGGGATACTTCATCCTCGAAGGCTTCGACTTCGGTGTCGGTATGCATTTCCCCGTGCTCGGCCGCGGCAAGACCGAGAGTGCCGACACCCGTCGCCGGGTCCTGCTCAACACCATCGGCCCGGTGTGGGACGGCAACGAAGTGTGGCTGATCACCGCCGGCGGCGCATTGTTCGCCGCGTTCCCGGAGTGGTACGCAACCCTGTTCTCCGGGTTCTACCTTCCATTGCTGCTGATCCTCCTCGCCCTGATCGTCCGGGTGTGCGCGATCGAGTGGCGCGGCAAGATCGACGATCCGGTGTGGCGGCGACGCTGCGACTGGGGCATCATCTTCGGCTCCTGGGTTCCGGCCGTGCTATGGGGCGTCGCGTTCGCGAACATCGTGCGCGGCGTGGCGATCGACGCCGACAAGCAGTACGTGGGTGGATTCTTCGCCCTGCTCAACCCGTACGCACTGCTGGGTGGCGTCACCACAGCTCTGGTCTTCGCGTTGCACGGCGCGGTGTTCATCGCGCTGAAGACCTCCGGTGACATCCGCACCGACGCGGTGAAGCTGTCGCGCCGGCTGTCCGTCCCGACCGTTCTGGTCGCGGGGGCGTTCGTGGTGTGGACCCAGCTCGCCTACGGCAAGACCTGGACGCTGATCCTCGTCGCCGTCGCTGCGGCCGCACTGCTCGCCGTTGTCGCGCTGGTCGCCGCCGAACGCGAGGGCTGGGCTTTCGTGTTCACCACCGTGGCCATCGCGGCGACGATCGTGCTGCTGTTCGCGGCACTGTTCCCGAACGTCATGCCGTCCACCCTCGATCCGGCGTGGTCGCTGACCATCGAGAACGCGTCGTCGAGCGCCTACACACTGAAGATCATGACGTGGGCCGCCGTCGCCGTCACGCCCGTGGTCCTGCTCTACCAGGGGTGGACCTACTGGGTGTTCCGCCAGCGGATCTCGACCTCGCACATCCCGCCGTCCATCGGTCTGAAGATCGGCACCAAATGACGGTTGCCGCTGCCACCGTTCCCGCCGGCGCCGAGAAGCGCCGGCGGGGACCGATCGACCCACGGCTGTGGCGATACTCGGCATCGGCACGGGGGTACCTCGCCCTCACCGTTCTGACGTCGCTGGTCGATGTCGTGATGGTGGTGGTGAGCGCCCTGATGATCGGCACGGTGCTGGCGGGGGTCATCACCACCGATGCCCGCACCCTCGGTGACTGGCGCACCGAATTGCTCGTCCTCGCGGGGGCAGTCGCCGTGCGTGTGGTCGCCACCTGGCTGCACTCCCGATACGCGCATCGTTCGGCGAGCCGCGTCATCGCCGAACTCGAGAGCGAGGTCCTCGACGCGGCCGCGACCCTGCCGCCCCGAGAACTGGATCCGCGTCGCGACGAGATCGCCACCGTGCTGACCCGAGGGCTCGACGGCCTGCGCGACTACCTCACCGGCTACCTGCCGGCTCTGATCCTGGCGGTCACGCTGACGCCTGTCACGATCGTCGTCATCGCCCTGCACGACCTCACGTCGGCGATCATCATCATCGTCACGCTGCCGCTGATCCCGATCTTCATGATCCTCATCGGACTGCTCACCAAGGGCAAAGCGGACCGCACGCTCGACGCGATGACCACCCTCTCGTCCCAGTTGCTCGACTTGCTCGCAGGTCTGCCCACCCTCCGCGCGCTCGGCCGCGAGCAGGGCCCTGCCGCGCGGGTGCGCGAACTCGGCGAGGACCACCGGCGCACCACGATGTCGGCGCTGCGCGTGGCGTTCCTGTCCGGCACCGTTCTGGAATTCCTCGCCACACTCTCGGTTGCGCTCGTCGCCGTGACCATCGGCATGAGATTGGTCTACGGCGGGATGCCGCTCGAAGCCGGCATCATCGCGTTGATCCTCGCGCCGGAGGCGTACTTCCCGCTCCGCACCGTCGGAGCGAAGTTCCACGCCGCGGAGAACGGCACGGCCGCGGCGGATCGAGCATTTGCGATTCTGGCTGTCGCTCCCGAACGGACCGCCCCCGAACACACCGCGCACGAACCGGCGCCGGCGGGCACGGAGCACCGCGCCACGGTGGCGGGTGAACCTGTCTCCGCCGCTGGGCGCGAGATCGTCTTCCGGAACGTCAGCGTTGCGGGCCGGGACGGGTTCGCTCCCTACCGGCTCGATGCGGAGTGCCGGCCCGGTGAGGTCACCGTACTGACCGGAGAGAACGGCTCCGGGAAGTCGACCGCGCTGCTCGCCCTCCTCGGACTCACCGAGGTGGCGGAGGGAGACATCACCGTCGACGGGCGGCCCGTAGCCGGCGACGAGGCATGGTGGAACGAGGTGGCATGGCTCCCGCAGCACCCCGTGCTGCTGCCGGGAACGCTCGCCGACAACCTCCGGCTCACCGGCGTCGACCCTGCCGATCCGAACCTCGGTACAGTCTGCGCGACAACAGGTTTCGACTCGGTACTCGCGGAGCTTCCCCAGGGATGGGAGACGGTCGTCGGGTCCGGAGGCAGCGGACTGTCCCTGGGACAGCGCCAGCGGCTTGCTCTCACGCGCACGCTCGCGTCGTCGCGACCCGTGTTGTTGCTCGACGAACCCACCGCGCACCTCGACCCCGACACCGAGACAACCGTGCTCGACGCCCTGACCGCACTCGCCCGCGACGGCCGCACCGTCGTGATCGTGGCACACCGCCCGAGTCTGCTGGCCATCGCCGACCGCATCGTCGAGGTCCGCCCGGGAGGTGCGTCGTGACCGCATCGTCGGATCTGCGCCGTGCGATGGCGCTGCTCGAACTCGAACCACGGCGGGTCGCGCTCGCGATTCTTGCGGGCGTGGCGACCCTGGGTAGTGCGCTCATGTTGTCGGGGCTGTCGGCCTGGCTGATCATCAGAGCCTGGGAGATGCCGCCGGTACTGGACCTCACGGTCGCCGTCGTCGCGGTGCGCGCACTCGGCGTCGCGCGCGGTCTGTTCCGCTATCTCGAACGACTCGCCACGCACGAGACCGCGTTGCGCGGCATGACGTCGGCCCGGTCCCGTCTCTATCAGCGGCTCGCCGACGGTGACCCCGCGGCGTCGGCGGGCCTGCGGCGCGGCGATCTCCTCGCACGCACCGGCGCCGACGTCGATGCGCTCGGAGACGTCGTCGTCCGGGCTCTCGTTCCCATCGCCGTATCTGCCGTGCTCTCGTCCGCCGCCGTCATCGTTCTCGCGGTGATCTCTCCGGCCGCCGGAGCCGTGCTCGCCGTCGCGCTGCTCGTCGCGGGCGTGCTGGCCCCGTGGCTGTCGGCACGGGCCGCAACGCAGGCGGAGACCGACGGCGACGACGCTCGTAACCGGTTCGCCCACGACGCCGTGACCGTGCTCGATCACGCGGCGGAACTGCGGGTCTCGGGCCAGCTCGACCGCGCGTCCCGACGCGCTCGGGCGTCGGGCGTCGAGGCCGTGCGTGCCACCGACAGGTCCGCCGTCCCGTCCGCGTTCGCCGACGCGGCCGCACCCCTCGCGGTGGGAGCGAGCGTCCTCGGAGCCTTGCTGATCGGTATCACGGTGTTCGGGTCCGGTCCCGCCGCGATGAGCCCCACGACGCTGGGCGTCCTCGTCCTGCTGCCCCTCGCCGCGTTCGAATCGACCTCGGTGCTGCCCGCGGCGGCGCAGACCCTCGTCCGGGCGCGGATCGCGTCCCGGCGGATCAACGACCTGCTCGATCGCGCCGACCGGTCGGTCCCGCACGGCGACCGCCCTGTCGACGGACCGGGACGGCTTCGCGCCGACAACCTGCGGAGCGGGTGGCCCGGCGGTTCCGCGACGAACCCTGTGACCCTCGACCTGGCTCCCGGTGCCCGCGTCGCGCTGGTGGGAACGAGCGGCAGCGGCAAGACCACGACGTTGATGACCCTGGCCGGGTTGCTGAGCCCGGTCTCGGGCAGCGTGACGCTCGACGGTGTGCCACTGGAGGAACTCGAGCCCGCGGCGCTGCGCCACCGTGTCGGATTCTTCGCCGAGGACGCGCACGTCTTCGGCACGTCGGTCCTCGAAAATCTGCGCGTCGCGCGCGGTGACGTCGACGAGACCGAGGCGTACTCCGTGCTCGAAGCGGTGGGGCTCGGACCGTGGCTGGCAGGGCTACCGGAGGGCGTGCACACCGTGCTCGAATCCGGCGCGAGGGCGCTCTCCGGGGGCCAGCGCAGGCGACTGCTGCTGGCCAGGGCACTGCTGTCGCCCGCGCGGATCCTGCTGCTCGACGAACCGGGGGAACACCTCGACGCCGACGATGCGGCACGTCTGCAACGCCGCCTGCTCGACCGGGACGCGGGTCTCGTCGACCCCGAACGCACCGTGGTGGTGGTGACACACCAGCTGCCGTCCGATACCGCCGCCGACGTCGTGATGCACGTCGAGAAAAATACGTTGCCGACTGCGTGAGCCGGGCGTACCTTCGCTGGTACACGAGGAAGGAGGTGGTCTGAAAGTGAGTTTTCTTCGGACATGTGAGGTGGCTGCCCGCTAGCCGCTCGTCGACGACAGCGTTCTCCGACCGCGAGCGGCCGGCGAATACCAGGTAGTCACCCGACCCCCGAGTCCCCGGATCGTCCCACCGGGCTCGTCGAGTCCCGGATCTCCTCCGGCTCGCCGAGACGACTCGGGGGTCGTTCGTGTCTCGGGGCCGCTGGGTGGGAAGGCACGAGATCCCCGTGGACACGACCCCGCGGGTAACGAGATCCCGTATGTGACGAGACCCATGTGTAGTGAGAGCTACGAACGGGGTAGACCGTGACGTGCCGATCCTGACAAAAGCCCACGACGCCCTCCGTTTACGCACGTCACCAGGCGTCTTCTTCACCTCCGCGCTGATATCGCTGGTGTTCGTCGTCCTCACGGTTGCCTTCACGACCACGGTCGACAACGTGTTCAGCACGGCGTCGGGCTGGATCATGACCAACCTCGGATGGTTCTACATCCTGGGCGTCACGACGTTCCTGATCTTCCTGGTGATCATTGCGCTGACGCACTACGGACGCGTCCGGCTCGGCGGCGACGACGAGCGTCCCGAGCACTCCACCCTCGCGTGGTTCTCGATGCTCTTCGCGGCGGGAATCGGCACGATCCTGATGTTCTGGAGCGTTGCGGAACCGATCTCCCATTTCGCGAATCCTCCACAGCAGGACGTGGCGCCGGAATCCGAGGCGGCCGCGCGTGAAGCAATGGGCTTCACGCTCTACCACTTCGGATTCCACACGTGGGCGATCTTCGCACTGCCGGGTCTGTGCTTCGGTTACTTCATCTACAAGCGCAAGCTCCCGCCCCGTGTCAGCTCGATCTTCGCGCCCCTGCTCGGCGGGCGGATCTACGGTCCGATCGGCAAGACGATCGACGTGGTTGCGATCATCGGCACGATCTTCGGGGTCGCGACGTCCGTCGGCCTCGGTACGCTCCAGATCAACGCCGGCCTCGCCCAGCTCTTCGGACTCGAGGAGTCCGGCATCATCCAGATTGCGCTCATCGCCCTCGTCACTGTCATGGCGGGCATCTCGGTGGCTCTCGGTCTCGACAAGGGCATCAAGCGGTTGTCGAACTTCAACATCGGCCTCGCGGTGATGCTTCTGATCTTCGTCCTGGTCACCGGCCCCAGCCTGTTCCTGCTCAAGGGGATGATCGAGTCGGTCGGCATCTACGCCGACACCCTGCCGAACCTCGCGTTCTGGAACGACACGTTCGTCGACTCCGGCTGGCAGAACACCTGGACGGTGTTCTACTGGGCCTGGACCATCACCTGGTCGCCGTTCGTCGGCATCTTCATCGCGCGCATTTCGCGCGGCCGGACAATCCGCGAATTCGTCGCCGGGGTGCTGGCTCTGCCGGTGCTCTTCTCGATCATCTGGTTCAGCATCTTCGGGATGGGTTCCTTCCACATCGAGCTCGAGGGTGACGGGGGTCTTGTCGAACGTGTCGTCGATGCGGGCGACATCCCCGGTGCGCTGTTCGAATTCCTCGGCAACTTCCCGCTTACAGGGCTGGTGTCGGGCATTGCGATCCTGCTGGTGGTGATCTTCTTCGTCACTTCGGTGGACTCGACTGCCATGGTCCTGGACATGATGTCCGGCGGCACCGAAGGGAAGGCACCCATGCATCAGCGGCTGTTCTGGGCCGTGATCATGGGCCTGGTCGCTGCCACCATGCTCGTCGCGACCGGTAAGGACGGTCTGGACGCGCTACAGCAGGTGATCACCGTGGTCGGTCTGCCCTTCTTCGTGATGGGCTTCGTCATGATGTACAGCCTGGTGCGCGGAATCCGTGAGGATCTCGGTGAACTCCCCGAACCGGTCACCCGGCAGTGGACCGAAGTCAAGACCGCCGAGGACCTCGAGGCTGCGGCAAGCCGTCCGGCGCCGGAGGTCGTGGTCGTGACCCGCGCCATCCCGGACGAGATCGACGGAGACGACGGCGGACGAGACGAGCGGGAAGGCTCCTCGGCCCACGCGGGCAACGGATCGGCGCCCGGGGCGGAAAGCCACGCGGGCGCGGAAGCGGAGTGGGCTCGTTAGCCGACGTGGCGTGCGAGCCGCGCAGACATGCGCGGCCGCATGTCGCCGTCGGGGGTGACACGTTCCTCGACGTAGGCGAGGTCGCCGCCCTCGACGATGCCGTACAGGCGCTTGGCGCCGCCCACGACTTCGCCGGACCGGGTCCGGATCACCACGTCGGTGGCGAGCTCCCAGGACGACTGGGTCAGCGCCGTGCCGTAGTACAACTCGACGACACCGGAACTGTGGGTGAGCAGCAGTTCGAGGGTTTCGGGGTCGTCGCTGTCGGGGCCGCCTGTACCAGCGACGCGCCAGAATCCGCTTTCGCGACGGTCCTCGGCGACGTAGTCGCCGTTCTCGTCGAGACGCCACGAGCGGGCTTCCCATACGAGATAGTCACCGCCGTTGTGCGCGACGACGATCTGCTGACCGAACGGGTAGTCGGTGGCGGTTTCGGGGTCGTGTGCCTCACCCTCGCCGCGCCACACGCCCACCAGTGGAAGGAGCGCGAGCAGGGCAGGGTTCAGATCGGCGCCGCGCCGCAGGTTCGCGGTGTCGTCGACGCCGGGCAGACCGGACAGGACGGGGATGTTCAGCTCGGCGGTGACCCGCGCACGCTCTGCGGCCTGCGCTATGGCCTCGTCGCCGCTACGCCGAGTACCGCCGTCCGACTGGTCCGTCATGACCCGTCGGAGACCAGACGGTAGATGGTGTACAGCGCGAACCAGGTGATGAGCACCGCTGCAAGGACCAGCAAGAGTTCGAAGAAGATGACCACGGGGTCATTCTAGACTGCACCGGCTTCGCTTCACGACAAAGGGCCTCGCTCCCGGTGATCGGGGGTGAGGCCCTGTGTTCCGGAGCCGTGGCTCCAGTCTTTGCCGTGTGCTACTTCGCGACCGTCACGTCGACGTTGTGGACGCCCGGAGCGCTGGGGTTCACCGTCGAGGTGCCGTTTCCGGCACTCGACAGTGCGCGCACCGTCCATTCACCGGGCGCGGCGAAGAACCGGAAGTCGCCGGTGGCGGAGGCGACGACCTCGGCGGTGAACTCGCCGGTGCCGTCGAGCAGACGCACGAATGCGCCACCGACCGGCTCACCGGCGGCGTTGAGGACGCGGCCGGTGATGACCGTTTCCTTCTCGACATCCACGCCCGCGGGCAGGTTCTGGCTCTGAACAGGTGCTCCGCACATATTTATGCTCCCAACTCGATCGGTGCGCCGACGAGCGAGCCGTACTCGACCCAGCTGCCGTCGTAGTTCTTGACGTTCTTCTTGCCGAGGATCTCCTGCAACACGAACCAGGTGTGGCTCGAGCGCTCGCCGATACGGCAGTAGGCGATGGTTTCCTTGCTGTCGTCGAAGCCCTTCGCCGCGTACAGCGCGGTGAGTTCGTCGTCGGACTTGAAGGTGCCGTCCTCGTTGGCGGTGGTGCTCCAGGGGATGTTGACGGCGCCGGGGACGTGGCCACGCTGCTGTGCCTGTTCCTGCGGCAGGTGGGCCGGGGCGAGAATCTTGCCGGCGAACTCGTCGGGGGAACGCACGTCGACGAGATTCTTGGAACCGATCGCGTCGATCACCTCGTCGCGGAAGGCACGGATCGACGTGTCCGGTGCCTGTGCCTTGTATTCGGTTGCGGGCCGGGTGACTTCGTCCTTCGACAGCGGGCGGCCGTCGAGTTCCCACTTCTTGCGACCGCCGTCGATGAGCTTGATGTCCTGGTGGCCGTACAGCTTGAAGTACCAGTAGGCATACGCGGCGAACCAGTTGTTGTTGCCGCCGTACAGCACGACGGTGTCGTCGTTGGCGACGCCCTTGGCGGACAGCAACGCCGAGAACTGTTCCTGATTCAGGAAGTCGCGGCGGACGCCGTCCTGCAGGTCCTTGCGCCAGTCCAGCCGGATGGCGCCTTCGATATGGCCGCCGTCGTAGGCGCTGGTGTCCTCGTCGACCTCGATGAACACGGTCTTGGGTGCATCGAGATTCTGCTCTGCCCAATCGGCGGAGACCAGGACGTCGGAGCGAGCCATGGATATTCCTTTCGGTGATGGTGCGTGTGGTTGTTGAAGCCGGGTGGTGATCAGGCCGCGACGGAACGCAACCGAGCGATCAGTGGGTAGATCTGGCAGCCGAGGCAGAAGCCGAAGGCGGCATTCAGGAGAGCGGCGAACAGCGCGAAGCCGGTGGCCACGATTCCGACGGTTCCGGCGCCGAGCGCGAACGCGACGGTGCCGACAGCCGCGAATGCGAAGCCGACGAACTGTGCAAAGCGCAGTGGCGCAACAGGTTCGGTCTCGGAAGGTGCGCCCAATCGTGGTGCGACCAGGCCTGCGAACAGCGCGCCGTACGGGCTGCGCCGCGGACCGAACGCTGCGCCGATCGCGAAGACGAGGGCCTGCACCCCGAGCACAACGCCCGCAACGGTGTTCGAGACCGTCGAGACGAGCAGTACGACGACCAAGACGGCGGTGGTGATCCACGCTGCGAAACGCGGTCCGCGGACGTCGACCTGCGAACCGGTACGGGTGGGACCGGGAACGGACATGAGAGTGCTCCTGCTGGGATCCGGGATAGCTGAGCGGGATTCGGTCGCCGAACGGCGACCGACCGCGGGGAAACGCATCGGGGGAGACGTCAGCAACTGCGGAGCGGGGACAGGAGCCCGCGGTGACTACTCAGCAGCCGTGCGTCAGGAGCAGGTACAACAACACGCGCCGAGGCGGCACAGGTCGACTGCGCGGCGTCGGGTGAGCATCAGCTCCTGGCGTGTGTGCACGCGAGGAGTTTAACCGAAGATCGGGGGAAATAGGACCACTGCGTATTACAGAGATGCGAGGGCCGCGCGGAGGTCGGCGGCCTCCGGTACACCGGACACCCGGTAGCGCTCGCGTCCGGCGGCGTCGAACACGAAGGTCGTCGGTAGCGACATCACCCCGAGCTGCCTGGCGGGAAGCGGGTTTTCGTCGAGGTCGAGTTCCACGTCGAGTGCTTCTCCGGACGTGTCGCCGAGGACACGGGCGATCACGCGCCGGACGGATGCGCACGGTCCGCACCACGGCGCGGAGAAGTGCAGGATCACGGGCACGCCGCCGCCCACCCCCACCGCCGCGAGCGCAGGGTCGACGTAGTCAGATCCGGCGCCTTCCGGGCTGCTCGCGCGGATCTTGCCTTCGCGTGTGCGCAACATCACTCCGACGCCGAGCGTGGCGACGATCACGATCGCGAGAACAACGAGTGCGATCACGGGGCTGCCTGCACCTCGGTGAGATCGATCGTGGTGTTGTGCGCCTCGCCCTCGATGACGATGCGCGATCCTCGTGCCTCCACGAACGTCGGCTTCACGCCGAAGGGCAGATCCTGAGGCTCGATCGTCGTGGTGAACAACCCGAGCACGACCGGCTTCAGCGCGTCGGGCACCGCGAAGTCCGCGCGCCCCTCCCGGCCGAAGTACAGGTCGGACGCCACGATGTGCACGCGGTCCCCGTCGAGCACGAGGTCGGCCTGCACGCTCACCGTCGCGGGCTCCGGCCCGACCGGCACGGTACCGGTGAGCACGACGCCGCCGGCAGTGGTCGGACCGGATCCTCCCGACCCGCCGGTCCCGTCGGACTTGCTCTCCGGAGGGGCGGAAATCTGCAGGTCAGGGATGTTGTAGAGCTGCCCGAGTTCGGTGGCGTCGATCATGACGCGGCCGAACAGGAGGTCCACCGGCACGGTACGGATCGACCCGTCGAGCAGTTCGCCCGCGGCGGCATGGGCGCCGATGAGGTTCGCTTCGACGGTGATGTCCCCGAGCATCTCGGTGTGCACTCCGTCGGCCACGATTTCCACGTTCTCGTAATGCCCGTTGCGGGCCTGGAGAAGGAACGGGAAGCCGTGAATGGTGACGGCGGGATCGGCCTGGAGTACGCCACCCTCGCGCAGTGCACGAGACACGCGGTACTCGGACCACGCCGCCGCGCCGAAGTCGGTGAGAACGGCGACTCCGAGCAGGACCACGAGACCGAAGATCAGTTTGCGCACGCCTCCCATTGTGGCCGACGCGGCCGCGGGCACCGTGCCGCGGATGCGAGCAGCGTGTCCGAAATGTGGGAATCGATCTTCTGCGACGTCGTGCTTACATGCCGGTAACAAACAGAGCGCTAATCTGTAGCACGTCGTTTACGCACCCGATCCGCGCTGGTAGCGCGAGGAACTGGAGGCCCAGTGGAGCTTCTCCTTCTGACCTCCGACCCGAACCCGGACGCGGTCCTGCCGTCGCTGGCGCTGCTGGCGCACTCGGTCCGACCGGCTCCGACGGAAGTATCGTCGCTGCTCGAGGCCAGTTCTGCCGACATAGCGATCGTCGATGCGCGCAGCGATCTCGCGGCAGCACGAGGACTGTGTCGTCTGCTCGGCAGTACAGGGTCGGCTATCCCGGTTATCGCGGTGCTCACCGAAGGCGGCCTGGTTGCCGTGAATCCCGAGTGGGGCCTCGACGACATCCTGCTCACGACCACCGGCCCGGCCGAACTGGATGCGCGGTTGCGCCTTCTCGTCGGACGTGCAGGCGGCCTCGTCAGCGCGGAGAGTTCGGGCAAGATCACCCTCGGTGAACTGTCGATCGACGAAGGCACCTACACCGCCCGGTTGCGTGGTCGTCCCCTCGACCTGACGTACAAGGAGTTCGAACTCCTCAAGTACCTCGCCCAGCACGCCGGCCGGGTGTTCACCCGTGCACAGCTTCTGCAGGAGGTGTGGGGTTACGACTTCTTCGGTGGCACCCGCACTGTCGACGTGCACGTCCGGCGCCTGCGAGCGAAGCTCGGCCCCGAATACGAATCCCTGATCGGGACCGTCCGCAACGTCGGCTACAAGGCTGTCCGGCCGTCCTCCCGGAACAAAGCAGGGGGTATCGCCCCGGAACTCGAGGAGTCCGAGGCAGAATTCGCCGAATGAGCATTGCGTCCGAGTTCACCGGTCTTCCGTCGTCCGAACAGGCGCAGGGGGTGCGCGACGTCATCGCCCGAGCGGGCGCTGCCGACGGCACCGCGCCGGTCTCGGAGCAGGTGATCCACTCCCTCACCCGCGACAGCGACGCCAGACACCTGATCAGGACGGTCGACGACACCGTCGTCGGCTACGCGAACCTCGTACCCGCGCACGAGAACCATCCCGCCATGGCCGAAGTGGTCGTCGACCCCGCCCATCGGGGGCAGGGACTCGGCGGTGAACTGGTCGACGCCGCGCTGACGGCCGGCGGCGACGGGGCCCGGGTCTGGGCACACGGTGACCTTCCGGCAGCGCGCGCTGTGGCACACCGGCTGGGATTGACCGGCGTTCGTGAACTGCTCCAGCTCCGCCGCCCCCTCGACGTCCCCGAACTACCCGCCGTCGCGGTACCGGACTCGATCGTGCTGCGCACCTACCAGGGGCCGAACGACGACTCCGAACTGCTCCGGGTCAACGCGGCGGCTTTCGAGTGGCATCCCGAGCAAGGACGCTGGACGGACGTCGACGTCGCGGAGCGCCGCGCGGAGTCGTGGTTCGACCCCGAAGGGTTGTTCCTCGCGTTCGACGCCGCCGATCCCGATGTCCTGCTGGGGTTCCATTGGACGAAGGTGCATCCGGCCACGGACGGGGAGGAAGCCCTCGGAGAGGTGTACGTCGTCGGCATCGACCCGTCCGCGCAGGGTCGCGGCCTGGGACGGCTGCTCACACTCGCGGGGTTGCATCACCTCCGCGACCGTGGGCTCCACACCGTGTTGCTCTACGTCGAAGGTGACAACACCGCGGCGCTCAACACCTACGGCAAGCTGGGATTCGAGCGTTTCCACGTGGACGTCGCCTACGCCCGATCGTGACCGCGGCAACAGTGCCGGCGTGACCGCGGCAACAGTGCTGCCAGGTGTATCCGGTCTGTTCATCCCCCGTTCACCCGGGGTCGTCCGTCAGTCAACCGTGAGCACCTAGTTTTTTCATACGGGTCCGTTGTGGCGGCCCGGCGCAGGGATCACCCGCGCCTCGATTCCGCTGCCTTCGGTCAGCGGTCGTGAACTCCGGAGGAGTACAGGTGAACCTCAAGCGCAATGGTGCCCTGCTGGGCGCATTGGCGGTCGGTGCTCTCACGCTCACCGCGTGCGGTACCGACGACAACTCGGGTTCGATAGATGTGGATGCGTCCGCGTCCAGTGCCACCTGTGAGGGAAAACCCAACCTGTCCGCTGCCGGCTCATCCGCACAGAAGAATGCGATGGACCAGTTCGTGGCCACCTACATCGCCGTGTGCTCGCAGAAGGGCACAACGGTCAACGTCGCATACAACCCGACGGGCTCGGGTGACGGTCGCACACAGTTCACCGCCAGGCAGATCGACTTCGCCGGGTCCGATTCCGCGATCAAGGGTGAGCAGGCCGAGCAGGCTCTCGAGCGCTGCGCCGGCAACCCCGCCTGGAACCTTCCGCTGGTGTTCGGCCCGGTCGCGCTGGCATACAACCTCGACGGAGTCGACGGCCTCGTGCTCGACGCCGCGACCACCGCCAAGATCTTCAACGGCTCGATCACCACGTGGAACGATCCGGCCATCGCCGCACTCAACGAGGGTGTGGACCTGCCCGACAGCGCGATCACGCCGATCGTGCGCTCCGACTCGTCGGGCACCACGGACAACTTCCAGCAGTACCTCGAGGTCGCGTCCGACGGTGCATGGACCACCGGCGCGGGATCCGACTTCACCGGTGGCACCGGTGAAGGCGCGAAGGGCTCAGCGGGCGTCGCGCAGGCAGTGAGCGGCTCCCCCGGCTCGATCACCTACGTGGAGAAGTCGTTCGCGGATCAGAACGGGCTGAGCATGGCGCGGATCGACAACGGCTCGGGCCCGGTCGAACTCACCGAGGAGTCCGCCGCCAAGGCAATCGAGGGCGCCGAGTTCGCGCCCGCGGTCGAAGGTGATCTCACGCTGGACCTGTCCTCGATCTTCGGGAGCACCGAGCCGGGCACCTACCCGCTCGTTCTCGCCACGTACGAGATCGTCTGCTCCGCCGGATACGACGCCGACACCGCTTCCGCTGTGAAGTCGTTCCTTCTCTCGGCGGCCAACGAGGGTCAGGACGGCCTCGGGGAACAGGGTTACGTGCCGCTGCCGAGCTCCTTCCAGGAGCGTCTGACCCAGTCGATCGACGCCATCGCGTCCGAATAGATCGGTGGACCGCCCGTTCCTGACGAACACGCCCAGAGAGAATATGAGCGCACATGACTGACGCGCCCACGAAAACGGCTCGTACGGAGTCGGACGACCCGGCCCGGTCAGGAACGGGCGGTCACCCTGGTACTACGGAGGCAACGATCAGCACCACACCACCCTCGGAGCGCACGCACAAGACTGTCGTGCGACCGGGCGACCGCATCTTCGGCTCGCTGGCCACCGGCTCCGCGATCCTGATCTCGGTGATCATCGGCGCGATCGCGGTGTTCCTGGTGTGGCGTGCCGTGCCCGCTCTGCAGCGCAACACCGTCAACTTCCTCACGAGCGACCAGTGGATCACGCAGGACATCGAGGACATGGCCTTCGGCGTCCTCGACCTGTTCCAGGTCACGGTGCTGGTCTCGCTCTTCGCGCTCGCCCTCGCGATGCCCGTCGCGCTCGGTATCGCGATCTTCCTGACCACCTACTGCCCGGGGCGCCTCAAGAAGCCGCTCGCCTACGTGATCGATCTGCTCGCCGCGGTTCCGTCGATCGTCTACGGCTTGTGGGGCGTGCTCGTGCTCGCGCCGTTCCTGCGCCCGGTCGCCTCGTGGCTCAACACCACGTTCGGCTGGTTCCCGTTGTTCGCCACGGGCAGCGGTTCGATCGTGGGCGGTGGCACGATCTTCACCGCGGGGATCGTCCTGGCGGTGATGATCCTGCCGACGATCGCAGCGGTGAGCCGCGAGGTGTTCGTGCAGACGCCGGTCGCGCACATCGAGGCCGCGCTCGCGCTCGGAGCCACCCGCTGGGAGGTCGTCCGGACGACGATCATCCCGTTCGGCAAGTCCGGCTACGTCAGCGGATCGATGCTCGGTCTCGGTCGCGCACTCGGCGAGACGATGGCGCTCTACCTGATCCTGCGCACGACGTCGGCTGGGTTCTCGTGGTCCCTGTTCGACGGTGGCGCCACGATCGCGTCCAAGATCGCTCTCGGCTACGCCGAGTTCAACAACGACATCCAGGCAGGTGCCTACATCGCTGCCGGCCTGGTGCTCTTCGTGCTGACCTTCCTGGTCAACGCCGCGGCCCGCATGGTGGTCGCAGGAAAGAGGGACTGACCGATGTCGACGACAACCCTCGACTCGCCCGTCAAGGCGCCCACCTTCCAGAAGGTGAGCACCCGCCGGCGCATCACCGACGTCGGCGCCACCGTGCTGGTGACCCTGTCGGTACTCGTCGCGCTGGTGCCGCTCGTCTGGGTGCTGGCCACGGTCGTCGCCAAGGGCCTTCCGGCCCTGATGTCGGCCACGTGGTTCACCCACTCGTTGAGCGGCCTGACCGCCTCCTCGACAGGGGGCGGCATCTACCACGCGCTGGTGGGCACCCTGCTGCAGGGACTCGTCTGCGCGATCATCTCGATACCGCTCGGCGTGTTCGTCGCGATCTACCTCGTGGAGTACGCCGGCCGGTCCAAGCTCGGGAAGATCACGACCTTCATGGTCGACATCCTCAGCGGTGTGCCGTCGATCGTCGCGGCGCTGTTCATCTACGCCCTGTGGGTGTCCACGTTCGGAATGCCCAAGTCGGGCTTCGCGGTATCCCTCGCGCTCGTGCTGCTGATGGTGCCGGTGGTGGTGCGCAGCACCGAGGAGATGTTGCGGATCGTGCCGCAGGACCTCCGCGAAGCCTCCTACGCGCTGGGTGTGCCCAAGTGGAAGACGATCGTCAGGATCGTTCTTCCCACGTCGATGGCCGGAATCATCACGGGCATCATGCTCGCTCTCGCCCGGGTCATGGGCGAAACCGCGCCGCTGCTGATCCTGGTCGGGTACGCGCCGTTCATCAATTTCGACCTGTTCGGCGGTGAGCAGGGTTCGCTCCCCGGCGTCATGGTCGCCGAAATGAACAACCCGACTGCCGCCGGTTCGCAGCGCATCTGGGGCGCCGCCCTCACACTGATTCTTGTGATCGCGGTGCTGAACGTCGCGGCCAAGGTGATCAGCCATTACTCGCAGGTCGGCTCGAGGAAGTAGCCGCCGCATGACCTTCTCTCACGACATCGATACACCAGTAGGGAGCCTGTAATGGCCAAGCGTCTGGATCTCAAGGACGTCAACATCTTCTACGGAAAGTTCCACGCCGTTGCCGACGTGACCCTTTCCGTGCCGCCGCGGAGCGTCACCGCGTTCATCGGGCCGTCGGGCTGTGGCAAGTCCACCGTTCTGCGCTCGCTCAACCGGATGCACGAGGTCACCCCCGGCGCCCGCGTCGAGGGATCCGTGCTGCTCGACGGTGAAGACATCTACGGCGCCGATGTAGATCCGGTGGGCGTGCGTAAGACCATCGGCATGGTGTTCCAGCGCCCGAACCCGTTTCCCACCATGTCCATCCGGGACAACGTGGTCGCCGGCCTGAAGTTGCAGGGCGCACGCGACAAGAAGACGCTCGACGAGGTTGCCGAGAAGTCGCTGCGCGGCGCGAACCTGTGGAACGAGGTCAAGGACCGCCTCGACAAGCCCGGCGGCGGTCTCTCCGGTGGCCAGCAGCAGCGACTGTGCATCGCGCGCGCGATCGCGGTCCAGCCCGACGTGCTGCTCATGGACGAGCCCTGCTCCGCGCTCGACCCGATCTCGACCCTCGCCATCGAGGATCTGATCGCCGAACTCAAGCAGGACTTCACGATCGTCATCGTCACCCACAATATGCAGCAGGCTGCGCGCGTGAGCGATCAGACCGCATTCTTCAACCTGGAGGCGACCGGTCGTCCGGGTCGGCTCGTCGAGATCGACGACACCGAGAAGATCTTCTCCAACCCGACCCAGAAGGCCACCGAGGACTACATCTCGGGTCGTTTCGGCTGACCCGAGACCTGGTGCGTCACACGCGAAGGCCCCGGCGGGAACATCCCGCCGGGGCCTTCACGTGTCTCGGACGAATCAGGATTCGGTGGGGTACACCGTCAGTTTGTCGACTTTGTTACCCAGTTCGCGGATGTCTTCTTCCGTGGGGAGCTTGCCGGTGACCAGGAAGATCACGCGCCGGCCGACCTCCACCGCGTGGTCCGCGAAGCGCTCGTAGAAGCGACCGAGCAGGGTGACGTCGACGGCCGCGGCGACGCCGTGCTTCCACTCCGGGTCCATGAGGACCTTGAAGAGATGGCGGTGCAGATCGTCCATCGCTTCGTCTTCGTGATGGAGACGCAACGCGCGCTCCGGGTCGCGGGTTTCGAGGATTTCGCGGGTGGCCCCGCCGAGGGCTACCGCGATGCGGCCCATCTCGGCGAAGTATCCCTTGACCTCGTCGGGAAGCACGTGGTTCGGATGACGCCGGCGGGTCGCCTTCGCGATGTGCAGGGCGAGTGCGCCCATGCGATCGATGTCGGCGACGATCTGGATACCGCTGACCACCGCTCGGAGATCGCCCGCGACCGGCCCCTGGAGGGCGAGGAGCTGGAACGCCTTCTCCTCACACACCAC
The DNA here is from genome assembly GCF_012843405.1 of Rhodococcus sp. BL-253-APC-6A1W. Classification (NCBI taxonomy): domain Bacteria; kingdom Bacillati; phylum Actinomycetota; class Actinomycetes; order Mycobacteriales; family Nocardiaceae; genus Rhodococcus; species Rhodococcus sp. BL-253-APC-6A1W. The sequence goes on along the minus strand of NZ_JABAFB010000006.1, from coordinate 206,815 downwards.
GGCGAGGTCGGTGATCTTGTCGTGCTCCTCGATCACCTGCTCGGCGAGGCCGAGATCGGCGGTGAGTAGGGCTTCGGTGGACCGCTCCATTGCAAGTCCGGCGAGTCCGGCCATCTCTCCGAGGAGGTCACCGAGTTCGCTCATTTGTACGTTGTAGACGACGCGCATAATGGCACACCCTACGGTGCGGAAAAGTACAGGTCACGAGCATCGGGTGAACCCCGGGTGAACGAGTGGGCAGGAGCGGCGTCACCCGCAGAGATCGTCCCCTGCGTTGGTGATCGACAGATCGGGCGGGAGTTCGATCGAATCCTTGCTGGAGGGCGCTTCGATCTTCACCGGCTCGAGCCGGCTTCCCGCAGGAGTGGGGGCGACGACCGTGCCGTCGAACCCGGTGCCGAGCACGATCTCGACGATCGAACCGAGCTGGGCGGATGCGGGTGCCTCCTGCAGCACAGCGCCCGGGAACGCCGTGGCGACGGTCATCGCCTCGGCCTCCTGGCCCGCCGCGAAGCGGATCACCGTCTTGGCGCTCGTGCCCGAGTAGTTGCCGACCTCGTAGACGGGGAAGCCGTACGCCCCGACGGTTTCGGCGATCCGGGCTGCCAGGCCGGACTCACCGGACGCGTTGGAGACCTGCACGCTCACCGCGCCCGGGTCGACCGCGATCTGAGCGGGAGCAGTCGGAGCCGGCTCCGGTGGTGGGGCACCGGCGTCGTCCTGAGGTTCCTCGCGCCGTTCACCGGGGAGCGGGAGATCGTCGATGATCGCGGTGAAGATCGACTCGATGTCGTCGAGCCGGGGGATTTCGTTTCCCCAGTCGTTCGTTCCCGCGGTGGGCACGGTCAGGAAGGTGACGGCTCCGGCGTCGACGTTCTGCAGCGAGCGGCCCAGCTTGACCAGGGATTCGGTGTTGACGTTCTCCACGAACGTCGCGCTGGTGAACGCGCTGATGAATCCGTTGAGCTTGCCCGGATCGAGGAGGACCTTGTTCGACAGCGCCGAGCGCAGCAGCGACGACAGGAATTTCTGCTGCCGGGTGATCCGGCCGTAGTCGCCGTTGCCTTCGGTGAAGACGTAGCGCGCCCGGACATAATCGAGTGCTTTGTGGCCGCTCAGCGTGTGCGTGCCGGGCGAGTCCAGAATGGTGCCGAGTTCCCCGTCCTCGAGTGGCGTGGTGGTACATACCTCGACCCCGCCGACCTTGTCGACCATGGCTTCGAACCCGGCGAAGTCGATGCCGACGAAGTGGCCGATCTTCAACCCGGACATCTTCTGGATGACCTTGACCAGGCATTTCGGCCCACCGAGGGCATACGTGGCGTTGAGCTTGTCGCCGTCCGCCGCAGGGAAGGTATCCGAGCTGTAGTCGCCGGTCGCGCTGTCCCAGCCGCGGCACACCGGACGTTCCACATCGAGATCGCGCGGGAACGACACCGCGACGACACGACTGCGGTCCGCCGGGATGTTGACGAGGATCACGGTGTCGGCGCGGGCTCCCTCCGCGTCCTCGGTGGTGCCGGCTCCGACCGCACCGCTGGCTCCGGCACGGGTGTCGGTACCGACGATGAGATAGGTCTCGTCGCCGGTCTGCCCGGCCGCGTCGACGATGTCGGCGGACTCCGTGTCGAGCGCCGCGATCTGCGAGAAACCCGCTTCCGTCGACTTCACGTATGCCCACACCGATCCGGTGCCGAGGAGTGCGAGGACCGAGAAGAACGCGACCGCGGACCGGGCCGCGACGCGCAGCCTGCGATCCTTCCGTCGCTTGCTCGACTCGAGGCGGGTCAGTCCGTCTGTTCCGACCTCTTTCGGTGCCGCGTGCGCCCGGACCGTCCGGGTGTGGACGGGCTCGTCGTGCAGGTCGTCGTCGACAGGGGGCTCGGCCTCGAAGTCGTCGTCGACCGGCGCGATCAACTCGGTCGGACTGTCCTCGACGGGAGGCCGGGGTGCGCGCCGGGGCGGAGGGGGGCCGGGCGGGGGAACGGCCGCACGGGGTGGCGGCACCACGGGCGGCCGCGGTGGGGCGACAGGCGGTGGCGGGGCGACGGGCGGTGGCGACGCGACCGGTGGCCGTGGGGGGCCGGGCTGCGGTGTTCGCACCGGTGGAGGCGGTGGTGCGGCAGGAGGTGCTGCGGTGGGTGGTACGGGGGGAGGCGATGCCGGAAGGGGCCGGCCCGTGGGCGGCGGAGGAACCGGCCGGCCGGGCGGACTCGCGGGAAGACCGTTGCGCGGATGTGCGGGAGGCAGTGAGGACGACGCCGTGACCGGGGGCGTGGGCGGGGGCGTGGGCGTCGGCGTCGGCGTCGGGGGAGGTGACCCGTCTCGGCGCGACACCTTGTCGACGAGGTCCGCGACGGTGAGCCGCTCGGGGTCGCCGGCGTCCGCGGCGCGGCGGTTCCGGCCGGAATCACGGCGGCTTGCCGCGTGGTCACCCTCGGACTGCGCCTCCGCGGAATGCGCACCTCTGGAACGGGCATCCTCCGAATGAGCGCCACCGGCACGCGCACCGTCGGCCGGGATGTCGGCGCGGCGGGCACGACTGCGGCGGCGATGCCCGGACGGAGCCTCACGGAAGGTGGGGTCGGCTATCGGACGTTCCCAAGGAGCGCGATTGTCGGGCAGGCCCGAGTCGTGCCCTTCGTCCACCGGTGCCTTGCCTCTCCGCGGGTCGACCGCATTCGCGCGCACCGCCCGCATAGGGGGCGGTGCGCAATGATCCCGTCATGATACTGACCGTCTGTTACCGAAGCGGTACACGCGGCCGGTGACGGACCCCTCATGTGGACGCGCACACGACGGGAAGGGTAAGGACTCCTACCCGCCCGAGTGCATGATGTCGGCACCTACCGGGACGCAGGTGTCCTCCGGATCGTCGAGCCAGCCCTCGGGCAGTGCGACGCTGCTCGGTGAACCCTGACGCCCACGGGGGCCCTCCGCATCCGCGGGAAACGGCACGTCGGCGTCGAGTTTTCCGAGCAGATCATCGAGTTCGGCGAGCGAAGACACCCGCGCGAGACCGCTGCGGACTTCGGACCCGGCGGGGAAGCCGCGCAGGTACCACGCGATGTGCTTGCGGAGTTCGCGAGTGCCGCGGTCTTCGCCGTGATGGTCGGCGAGCAGCTCGGCGTGGCGCCGCATGATCTGCGTCACTTCTCCCAGGGACGGAGGAGTGGGGATCTCCTGGCCGTTGAGCGCGGCGCTGAGTTCTGCGAAGAGCCACGGGCGGCCCAGGCAGCCGCGACCGACGACCACGCCGTCGCACCCGGTCTGGGTCATCATCTTCTCCGCATCCCCCGCGTCGAAGATGTCGCCGTTGCCGAGAACCGGGACGGTGGTGACGTGCTCTTTGAGCCGGGCGATCTCGTTCCAGTCCGCAGCGCCCGAGTACCGCTGCGCGGCGGTCCGGGCGTGAAGTGCCACAGCGGCCGCGCCCTCGTCGGCGGCGATGCGCCCGGCGTCGAGGTGGGTGTGGTGCTCGTCGTCGATGCCGACCCGGAACTTCACCGTCACCGGGATATCGGTGCCCTCGGTGGCCCGCACCGCAGCGGCCACGATCTGCCCGAACAGTCGGCGCTTGTACGGAAGGGCAGACCCGCCGCCCTTCCGGGTGACCTTGGGCACCGGGCAGCCGAAGTTCATGTCGATGTGATCGGCCATGTTCTCGTCGACGATCATCTTCGCCGCCGCGTACGTGGTGTCGGGATCGACGGTGTACAGCTGGAGTGAACGCGGGGTTTCGGTGGGGCCGAACGTCGTCATGTGCATGGTGACGGGATGTCGCTCGACCAGAGCGCGGGCGGTGACCATCTCGCACACGTAGAGCCCGGAGGTGCTTCCGGCTCGTTCGAGTTCGAGTTCGCGGCACAGAGTGCGAAATGCGACGTTCGTCACTCCCGCCATCGGCGCCAGCACGACCGGGCTGTTCAGTTCGAGCGAGCCGATGCGAAGGGGTGACATAAAGAACCTCTGAAAGCGTTGTGTTTCAACAAGACTGCGAACTCCCGCGGTACCTCGCCGGGGAGACGACTGTGCCCGGTACCGAGAGCGGTACCGGGCACAGGATAACCGTTTACCGACGTAGGCCCCGAATCTGCCGGGACGAACCTCGGTCCGGGGTCAGGACAGGGCGCCCGCGCGTTCCAGTTTGGCTGCTTCGCGTGCGAGCGACCGGTCGCGCATGTCCTCGAACTTCACGGCCTGGCGCTCGAGTTCTTCGAGGTAGGTCCCCAGTTCGTCGATGAGCTGGGCGCCACCGGCTCCGAAATCGCGTTCGAAGATCCGCCACTTGCGCAGCACCGGCATCACCACGTCGTCGAGGTGCTGACGCAGGTCGTAGATGCCGTGCTTCGCCATGAGCACTCCGTTGCGGCGGAAATTGGGCATCCCCGCTCCGGGCATCTCGAAGGTGCGGAGAACGTGAACGATCGCCTCCAGTGCCTGCACGGGCGCGACGTCGAGCGCGGCGTCGCAGATGTTGCGGTAGAAGATCATGTGCAGGTTCTCGTCGGCGGCGATCCGCTGCAGCATCTTGTCGGCCACGGAGTCGTTGCAGGCCAGACCTGTGTTGCGGTGCGACACGCGCGTCGCGAGTTCCTGGAACGTCACGTACGCGACCGAATGGAGCATTCCCGTCTCGTTCGGGGAACCGAAGCCGTTGGTCATGTGCTCCATGCGCGCATTCTCGAGTGCCACCGGGTCGACACCGCGGGTGACGACGAGGTAGTCGCGCATCACGATGCCGTGGCGGTTCTCCTCGGCGGTCCAGCGGCCCACCCAGGTACCCCACGCGCCGTCCCGGGAGAACGCCTCGGCGATCTCGCGGTGGTACGAGGGCAGGTTGTCCTCGGTGAGGAGATTGGTGATCATCGCCGCCTTGGCGACCTCGCCGAGCTGTGACTGCTCGGGCTCCCAGTCGACTCCGCCCATCGCAGCGAAGTTGCGTCCTTCGTCCCACGGGACGTAGTCGTGAGGATGCCAGTCCTTCGCCATCGACAGGTGACGGTCGACGTTCGCTTCGGCAACGGGCTCCAGCTCGCGCAGCAACTCCAACTGTGTCAGGACTCGCGTCATACCTTCGTACCCTCCGTGTGGTGTCGCATGAACTCTGTCAGCCTACGGAACCGTAGGTAAATGTCGTACTGCGCTGTCACGCGGTACAACATGCTGCCGTGATCAGGTCTTATCCGTGTCCCCGATCACAATTGTTCGCCGGTCACCGTACAGGCCGGATCCGGTCTACGGCCGGAGGCCGCCCCCGACACGGCGGGGCAGCGGTCGAAACGGGCGACGACGCCGACAGGGCGCCGGCGTCGTCGTCGGTGTCCCGGCTCAGCGCTTGCCGCCGCCGAGAAGACCACCGAGAATCCCGCCGAGACCGCCGCCGGAGTTGCCCCCGAGCACGCTGCCGAGAACGTCCCCGATGCCGCCGCCACCCGCACCGGAACGACCGGCCGCGCCTTCGAGCAGACCTCCGAGGATGTCGCCGATCCCACCGCTCGGCCGAGCGTCGCCGGCCGTGGTGGCGCCGTTGCCGGTGATCTGCTTTGCGAGGTAGGAGAGCACGATGGGCGCGAGGATCGGGAGAAGCTTGGCAATCAGGTCGTTCCCGCCGGATCCGTTGACCGCACCCAGGGTGCTGATCACCTGTTCCTTCTTCTCCCCGAACACGTTGGAGACGATCTTGCTGCCGTCTGCGGCGTCGACCTCGTCCACGTTCACCCCGCCGTCGAGAACACCCGAACCGGAGTGTTCGTCGAGTGCCGACATCAGCGAGGCCGCTCCCTCCGGATCGCGTGCATTGGCACCGAGTCCACCGACGAGCGTGGGCAGCGCCGCACGCACCGCGGTCTCCGCGGTCTGCCGGTCGACGCCGAGGCGCTCGGCCACACGGTCGAGGGGGATCTGGGAGAGGAGTTCGTCGAGACTTGCCATGAGCACCTGCCTGGTCATGGGCGTCCCGTCGCGGCCGCCCGTGCGGCCGAGATTAGCGACTGCCGCCGTTACGAACCGCACCGCAGGGAGAGCCCGGCCGCCGGGTGGTGCCGATCCGGCAGGCAACCTGTCAATCGAACGAGTCGGCGCCACCGGGGGGTCGACGAAGCGCGACCAGGCAGCACAGCAACGCCACGAGGATGCCGCTCAGCAACAACACCGTGCCGTTCTGGTTGGTGAGCGCGGTCCGGCGGTTCTCCTGCACGTAGTCACCGTGCGCGGAGAAGATCTGCGCCCAGAACGCGACTGCCGTGACGATCCCCAGAAGCGTTCCGACCCATCCGGTGATCACGGAGTCGAACAAGGCCGCGAGGAGGAGCAGGACGGCCGCGACAGCCAGTGGCACCGCGAGAGATTCGTGGAGGGGCAAGCCGGGCGAAGCGATGCCGGCGAGATCCGCGCTCGCGAACCCGTCACGCAATCCCGACAACGGGATCTGGGTGGGGCGTACACCTCCGACGACGGGCAGCACCGCCCCGATACCCAGTGCGACTGCGGCCAGAAACAGGCCCAGGTCCACGAAACTGCGCATGTTCCCCCCTGAAACGAAAACGAACCGAGACAATTCGTTTTGCGGACTCACCGTATCCAAAGAAGCGTTCGGTCACCGGATAGAAACGCAGGCGGACCGATTCACGTTCGACGACTCGGACCGGTCCGTAGGCTGAGGCGCGTCTACCGAGGACCCAGGGAGGGCCGCACGATGTCGGACGCAAGTATTCGGTCGGAGGAGACACGGCAGGGTTTGCCTCCGTGGGCGAAGAAGACGCTCGTCGTCGTCGTCACGCTGGCCGTGCTCGTCATTGCGTATTTCGTGCTCGCCGCATTCGTCCCGAGATGGTGGGCGCAACGGATCGCCGGCCTCGCGGAGGGTGGATTCGCCCGCGGCATTCTGTGGGGGCTGTCTTTCGGTCTTCTCTGTACCGCGATCCCGCTCATCCTGTTCGCCTGCATCTGGCAGGTCCGACGATGGAAGCACCACCGGGTCCTACAGATCCTGCTCGCCGTGGCGGCGCTGGTCATCGCGCTCCCCAACCTCATGACCCTGAGCATCGTGCTCGGTGGCAGCAACGCCGCACACGCCGGTGAGCGGATCCTCGATGTCGATGCGCCGGGGTTCCGGGGCGCGTCACTGGTGGGCGCGATCGTCGGGGCCCTGGCGTGCGTGATCTTTTTCGTCGCCGTCAACCGCTACCGCAAGCGGGGGCGCGACCTCAACCGCGTGCGCGAGAATCTCGAGCGGCAGCGGCTCGAGGAAAAGCGTGAAGAAGAGCGGCGCCGGGCTGCCCAGGAACTGGGGACCGGCCCGGACGACGTGCCCCCGGGCGCTCACCGATCCGGGAGTTGATCGCCCCGTATCCGATCAGCCTGCCGAGTTCTTCGCGGCGGACGCGATGCTCAGCATGTTCACGTTGAGAAGGCTCTCGTCGAGCGCACACGGGAGCAGGGTCGTGTCGACGGTGCCGACGCATTCCTTGGCGGTGTACTCGCCGTACTTCTCGTCCCAGTGGTCGATGCTGCCGAGCATGTCGTTCTTCGACGCACCGTCGGGGAGTCGTTCGACGTCCGCGCGTAGCGAGGCGAGGCTCTCGGAGCGCTCCCGGTTGCAGTCCACAGCGGACGACGTCGCATCGCTGAGGCACGAGATGTTCGCCAGCGTGTCGCTGTGCTGTGCGCGGATGTAGTTCCAGTCGACCTCGGACCCGGCACCGGCGGGGGACCCGGACTCTGCTGTGTTGCCCCCTCCTCCGCATGCGGCAAGGAGTACCAGAGCAGGTGCGAGCGCGAGAGCGCGAATTCTCATGTCTCGTTGATCCGTTTCGTCGTGATTTTTGTTACGGGCACGCTGTTCCGGCTCCGGGCGCCACGAAAAACGAAACGACCCGGCGTTCGGAAACGAACGCCGGGTCGCGCGTGGTGCCCCCAGTAGGGCTCGAACCTACGACCTGCGGATTAAAAGTCCGTAGCTCTACCAACTGAGCTATAGGGGCGTGGGCGCACAATGTAACCACATCGAGCGTCTCGATGGTATCGGACGCTCGGCTCCGGTTTCGACACCCTCCCGTGGTGCGCGGGACCCGGTGAAAGCAGAACGGCTCGGGTGCTCACCCCCTGCTTCGCACCCGAGCCGGAAAAAGAATACCACCCGGTGTGTTCTCGGGCGCAGTGCCGGAAAGCCGTCCCGGGCCGTCCCGCGAGAACGGGTGCTCCCGCTCCGGCTACCTGCCCCCTGACGTGCCGGAGCAGTCTAAAGTTGACTGAAGGGGGGAATTGACCGGTACTCGGAAGGCTGTATTCCCCATGCCACTTCAGCAGGAGCGTGCCCGGCGTACTCGGGCCGCGATCGTCGAATCGGCGGCCGCCGAATTCGCCAAGAGGGGATTTGCCGCGGCGTCGATCAATCTGATCCTCGAGCACTCGGGCGCCACCAAGGGCGCGATGTACTTCCACTTCAAGTCGAAGGAAGACCTTGCGCGCGCGGTACTCGAGGAGGGGCTCGACCGTTACCGCGCCATCGTCGACAGGTGGGTCGGCTTTTCCGAGCTCGATCCCTTCGAGCGGCTCCACGGGATGATCTGCGATTTGGGAGAGGCGCTCCACAACGATGTCATCATCGCGGCTGAGTTCCGTCTCGTCATCGACCCGGAGTTCGCCGACGAGGCGGAGTTGCGCGGAACCTCCGTGTGGGGGCATGCCGGCTACCGGCTGGCGGAGGAGGCCGAGAAACTCGGGCTGTTCCGGCCGGGCGTGGATCTGCGGCGGTTCGTCGGCGCCGTCGGTTCGTCGCTCGCCGGCCAGCGCTATCTCGCCGACCTCACCGCGCCGGGTGTGGATGTGCGCTCACGGTTCGAGAGCTGCCTCGAGATTCCCCTGGAAGCGACAGCGTCCGAGGACTGGCTCGCGCGGTGGCGCGAGCGTGGCTGGCCGAGTGCCCGTCCGAACACCGAATAGTGGCGTGACCTGGCGATTTGTGATTCTCGAATGCCGTGGCATAAGCTGTCCAAGCTCCCAACGGAAACGCCAAACCCGTTGAGGGTGCGGTTCGGAGAGATCCGATCGGGCCCCCTTCGTCTAGCGGCCTAGGACGCCGCCCTTTCAAGGCGGTAGCGCGGGTTCGAATCCCGTAGGGGGTACGCTTCGATTCTGTCGAAGTGTGCAGTACTTTGGTGAAAGAACTGAATATGTATGGCCCTGTGGCGCAGTTGGTTAGCGCGCCGCCCTGTCACGGCGGAGGTCGCGGGTTCGAGTCCCGTCAGGGTCGCTCAACGCAAGCGATTGGCATTCGGTTCGGGTGCCGTCCGGCCAGGTAGCTCAGTTGGTACGAGCGTCCGCCTGAAAAGCGGAAGGTCGCCGGTTCGATCCCGGCCCTGGCCACAGAGGTTGTCCGGCAGACAACCGCTCAATTACATATCGAGGACCCACCGCGTGCGGTGGGTCCTGCTATGGGAACCCCGTTGGGGTTCTTTCATGGCCCTGTAGCGCAGTTGGTTAGCGCGCCGCCCTGTCACGGCGGAGGTCGCGGGTTCGAGTCCCGTCAGGGTCGCATCAGGCGAAGGCCCGGTATCTACGGATACCGGGCCTTCGCCTTGTCGTCGTCCGTCCCACTCGCATACCGCCGGACGGTCCGATCCGGTTCGTGCCGCTATCGTGACACGACGGAACTTGTTCTAGGGTGCTCTACGCGGCCCGACGGCCAGGTGTCCGTCCGGTCCACGTCCGTTCGAACCAACCCGAGGTGGAATGTGCGCATAGCTCTGTTGTCGTACCGGAGCAAGCCGCACTGTGGGGGCCAAGGGGTCTACGTGCGGCATCTCAGCCGCGAACTCGTCGCGCAGGGTCACACGGTGGAGGTGTTTTCCGGTCAGCCCTATCCGGAACTCGATCCGGGGGTGACTCTCACCAAGGTCCCCAGTCTCGACCTCTATCGCGACGACGATCCGTTCCGTACGCCCCGTCCCGGTGAGTACCGCGATCTCATCGATGTCCTCGAGGTCGCGACGATGTGGACGGCGGGCTTCCCGGAACCCCGGACGTTCGGCCTGCGTGCTGCCCGGCTTCTGCGCACCCGGCTCGGCGACTTCGACGTCGTACACGACAACCAGTCGCTCGGATCGGGGCTGTTGAAGATCGCCGAGCACTTCCCGCTCGTCGCGACGATCCACCATCCGATCACCCGCGATCGCGAACTCGATCTTGCGTCGGCGAGCAGTTGGCGCCGGAAGCTCACCTTGCGCCGCTGGTACGGCTTTCTCCGCATGCAGGAGCGGGTGGCCCGGAAGATCGGCTCCCTGCTGACGGTGTCGGCGAACTCGGCCGACGACATCCGTGCGGCGTTCGGGATCGAGGCGGATCGGATCCACACGATCCCGCTCGGCGTGAACACGGAACTGTTCGCACCGCCGTCGACGCCCCGGGTCGCGGGCAGGATCGTGTGTGTCGCGAGCGCCGACGCTCCGCTCAAGGGAGTGCCGACGCTGCTCGAGGCCGTCGCGAAACTGCGAACCGAGCGCGAGGTCGAACTCGTCCTCGTCTCGAAACTGGCCCCGGGAGGGGCCACCGAGCGGCTCATCGACGCCCTTGCCATCGGTGACGTGGTGCGCACGGTCTCGGGAATCGAGGACACCGAGCTGGCGGCACTGCTGGCATCTGCGGAAGTCGCGGCGGTTCCCTCGCTCTACGAGGGCTTTTCGCTGCCGGCAGTGGAAGCGATGTCGTGTGGCACACCGCTGGTGGCGAGTCGCGCCGGAGCGATCCCCGAGGTGGTGGGTGACGCGGGCGTCCTCGTGGAGCCCGGAGACGCAGCACAACTGGCGGGAGCGCTGGCCGGACTGTTCGACGATCCCGGCGCACGGGAGCAGCTCGGAGCGAAGGCCCGCGCGAGAGTGCTCGACCGGTACAGCTGGGCCGCGGTGGCTGCACAGACCGCGAGCGTGTACGAGCAGGCGATCGCCGCACGTGAAGGAAGGACCAACTGATGTTGACCGTCGACTTCGACCGGCTGGGGATCGAGCCCGGGCAACGCGCCATCGATATCGGAGCAGGCGCCGGCCGGCACTCCTTCGAGTTGTATCGACGCGGCGTGGATGTGGTGGCGTTCGATCGCAGTGCCGACGACATGAAGGCGGTTGCCGACATGTTCGTCGCCATGGAACTCGAGGGCCAGGTCCCCGAGGGAACTCTCGCCCGCGCCGAGGTCGGTGACGCGCTCGCACTGCCGTACGAGGACGCGTCGTTCGACATCGTTCTGATCTCGGAGGTCCTCGAGCACGTGCCCGAGGACGAACGCGCCATCGCCGAGCTCGTGCGGGTGCTCAAGCCGGGCGGCGTCGCCGCGGTGACGGTGCCGCGCTGGTTCCCCGAGAAGGTGTGCTGGGCGCTGTCCGACGCGTACCACGAAGTCGAGGGCGGACACGTGCGCATCTACAAGGCAGACGAACTCGCGGCGAAGCTCACTGCCGCCGGTCTGAAGGTGTCGGGAACCGGGCACGCTCATGCCCTGCACGCTCCGTACTGGTGGCTCAAATGCGCTGTGGGCGTCGACAACAACGACAACCCGCTGACGAAGGCGTACCACCGGATGCTGGTGTGGGACCTGATGAAAGGTCCGTGGATCACGAGGACCGCCGAGAAGTTGCTCGATCCGGTCATCGGCAAGAGCGTGGTGTTCTACCTCCGCAAACCGGGTGCTTCCGGTGCCGCCCAGTGATACCAGCCTGCCGATGATTCCCTCCGTGCCGGGGGTGCTGTCCCAGGAACAGTGCCTCGCGACCGGGCGGGCCATCGCCCGGATGCAGGAGTCTTCCGGCGCGATTCCTTGGTTTCCGGGCGGCCACACCGATCCGTGGGATCACGTCGAGTCGGCGATGGCGCTGACCGTGACGGGCTTGCGCGACGAAGCGGATGCCGCTTTCCACTGGCTCCGGGACACGCAGCGGCCCGACGGGTCGTTGCCTGTCCGGTTCGATCGGGGAGTGGCCGACGGCGAGGACGTCGACAGCAACTTCACCGCCTACATCGCGGTGGGAGTGTGGCACCACCATCTGGTCACCGGCGACCGCAACTTCGTCGAACACATGTGGCCGACCGTCCGGCGAGCACTCGATCTCGTCGTCGACATGCAACTTCCGGACGGTTCGATCTCCTGGGCCCGCGGTGCGGGGGGCATGTTCGACGAAGCGCTGCTGACCGGGTGTTCGAGTATCCACCAGAGCCTGCAATGCGGAATGCGTCTCGCCGACTTCGTCGGCGACCCGCAGCCGGAATGGGAAGTGGCGTCGTTCCGGCTGGGACACACCGTGCGACGGCATCCCGAGGTGTTCACTCCCAAGCCGGAGTTCTCGATGGATTGGTACTACCCGATCCTCGGCGGTGCCGTCCGCGGACCCGACGCACACGAACGGATCCGGGAACGCTGGTCGGACTTCGTCGTCGACGGACTGGGAATTCGCTGCGTCGACCACCGTCCGTGGGTGACAGGCGCCGAGACCTGCGAACTGGTCCTCGCGCTGGACTGCCTGGGCGACAGCGCGCGTGCGCACGAATTGTTCGCTGCCATGCAGCATCTCCGTGATCCCGACGGCTCGTATTGGACCGGCCTCGTCTACAGCGACGGTAAACGCTGGCCGGTCGAGGTCAGTTCGTGGACCAGTGCGGCGGTGATCCTGGCTGCCGACGCACTGTCGCGGACGACACGGGGAAACGGGGTCTTCCGGGACGCGGCGGCACCCACGCACGTCGCGGGTGCCGACCGCTGCACGGAGAACTGCCCGGTCCTGGTCTGACAGCCGCCCCGCTGCTCTAGCGACCGGGCAGGACTCCGACGGTCCCTCCGGTGCGTTCGAGCACGCGCAGCGTTCCCGTCGCGGGCATCTCGGTGAATTCCCCGCTCTCCAAAGCGCGACAGTAGATTTCGTACGGCGGCCTGCCGCCGTCCTTCGGGTCGGGGAAGACGTCGTGGATGATCAATGCTCCACCGACCTCCACCCACGGTGACCATCCCTCGTAGTCGGCCTGGGCGGCGGCGCTGCTGTGTCCACCGTCGATGAAGACGAAGCGTGCGGGCGTGCGCCAGAATGCCGCCACCCGAGGCGAAGTGCCGATCACGGCCACGACGTGTGATTCGAGGTCCGCGTCGGCGAGTGTGTGCCGCAATCGTCCGGCAGTATCGATGCGGCCGGTATGGTCGTCGACCAGCGCGGGATCGTGGTACTCCCATCCGGGCTGGTGTTCCTCGGAACCACGATGGTGATCGATCGTGACGATCGTGCCCCCGGTCGATCGCGCCGCCGCGCCCAGGTAGACCGTCGACCGGCCACAATAGGTGCCGATCTCGACGCCGACCCCGTCGCCGAGGTAACGCAGAGCCACGTCGTGCAGCGCAGTTCCTTCGTCCTCCGGCATGAAACCCGGAGTGGCTTCGGCAAGTTCGACTACCTCACGGGGCAAGCTGGTGCGGGTCATCGGGGTCTCCGTCCGTTCGCGAACTGCGGTGTCCGGTGGGCAACCTTACCGAGACGCTGCCTCAGCCGGAGGTGTGGGCCGCCAGGGTGAGACTGTCGAGGTCGCGGATCGCGGTGCACGCCCGGGCGACCATCGTTGCGAACATCCGATCACCACGGTCGGTGCGAGTGCCGTACGCGCAGCCGAAGACAGCAACCAGAGGGCCTTGGAGCATCGCGAAACGGTAGTCGTCCCAGCAGTCCGTCAGGCTGTATTTCTCGACTCCGTGACCGAGCAGTGCCCGGTGGTAGGTCGCCACGAGGTCGCACTCGTGCTCCCGTCGCAATTCGGGGGTCAGGGAGGTGCTCACGAAATAGGCGAGGTCGCGGGCGGGAAGCCCGATTGTGAGTGTCTGCCAATCCACTGCGGTCACGCCCGTGTCCGGGACCGGGGGGAACAGGAGGTTGTCGAGCCTGTAATCGCCGTGCACGAGTGCGAACCGTTCCGGTCGTGCGCAGATCCACCGCTCCGTGACCTCGACGCAGTCGCGCAGTGTGGCGCGATCTCGACTCGAGACGTGTTCACCCAGATCGTGCGCGAACGTCTCCAGTGCCGGGCCGTAGAGTTCGGCGAGCACCTGCGCTTCGTCCTGGCCGGTCCGGCCGACCCACGACAGTTCCAGGAGGGTCGGGTCGCACCAGCGGGGCCCGTGCAGACCTGCGAGGTTGCGCACCGCGTCGTGCGCTTGTGCCGGGGTGCAGCCGGCGACCTGGTCGCCCTGCTGTGCGGGCGCGAGATCTTCGAGCAGCAGCGTGAAATCGCCGCCGTCGCCGAGTGCGGCGTAATAGCAGACCGGCACGCAGACCGACACCGAGTCTGCGATGTCCGTGTAGAACCGGACTTCGCCACGGTAGGCGCCGGCCAGCATGGCTCGTGTTCCAGGATCGGCCGCGGGAAGTTTTGCCACGATCGAGGCCGGTATCTCGTCGCCGGTGAGCGTGAGCCGCAGGCACCGGCCGATCTGGCCGGTACCGATCGGCTCGGACCGTACCGAGTGCACCGCGCTTCCGAGGGCAGCCCCCAATCGCTCCGGGGTCAGCTCGTCGACGTCGAGCATCAGGGCCGGGTCGGGCGGAGGCGAGATCATCGGGCGTTCCATCCGGGATTGGCGGGCAGCCGCGAGTGGTTCTCCGGCGTGCGTACTGTGCTCCATGCTGCCACCACGGGTGCGAGTTCCGCCGGGGTTGCGCCGTGCAGGATCACGCTGTCGGCGCCCGCATCGAACTGGTCCGCGATGCGCGCGGCGCAGTGTCCGGCGGTTCCGGTGGCGGAGGCAGCGATCCACTCCTCCGGCAGGAGGGCGCGGACGTGCCGCAGAACCGCGGGGCTGCCGGCCGCATCGAACGGTCCACGGTGATCGCGCACGACGGGATCGTCGCGGAACCGCCGGAGCACGCCGGGATCCCATCCGTTGGCTCGCACCAGGACGTCGCCGTATCCCTGCAGGTAGGTGGCGAGACGGCCGACCAGCATCCGCTGTTGCCGGTCTCCGGAGATCGAGTCCTCGACCGTTGCGAGAACCGACCAGACCCGCACTGCGGCGGGGTCTCGCCCGGCCGCCGCAGCCGCGTCGCGGATGATCTTCACGGCACGGGCGACGGCGGCGTCGGTGAAGAAGGTGTGCAGGACGACGCCGTCGGCGATTCGTCCGGCGAGGTCGAGGGTCCTGTCGCCGAGCGCGACCATGAGGATCGGAATACGGTCGGACCCTTCGGAGATCCGGCGTAGATACGGAAACGCTCCGGCGGGTCCGTCGTGCCCCGCGACCGCCTCGCCGTTCCAGAGCGCGCGCAGGATTTCGGTTGCATCTTCCAGCCCGGCGGACGTGACGCGCGGCAGGCCCATGAGGTCGAAGAGTGCATCGAATCCGCGTCCCAGGCCGAAGGCGTACCGGCCCCCGCTCAATCGGTGCAGGGTCGTCGCCATCGTCGCCGTGACGAGGGGATGCCGGGTGTGAGGATTCGTTGCGGCGGTGCCGATTCCGATCGTCTCGCTCACCGCCGCGGCCGCACCGGCGAGCGCCGCGGCGTCCTTGGTGTCGAATCGCTCGGACAGGAACACCGACCCGAGGCCGAGTTGTTCACCGTGACGAACCTCGTCGAGCAGGTCGCGAGGTTCGGGGGAGTGCCCGGCGAGGCCGTAGAACCCGAGCTCCGGGAACTCGGGGGTCGCAGCGGCCCGGCCGGTGGCGCTCACGACCGGTTCGATGCGCGCCGCTTGTGCAGCACGCTCCCGATCGTCGAATCCAGTTTGGTGCCCAGCGGCCACCCCACGTAATGGCAGAGGAACAGCGCGATTTCCTTGAGTTGCTCCTCGTCCAGTTCTTCGTTGTGCAGAGCCGCACCGATCTGGATCTCGGCGACATCGGTGAGTCCTTGCGCGGTGAGGGCGCCCAGGAGCAGCAGTCTGCGATCCCGGATGCTCAGTCCGGGCCGGGACCAGATGTCGGCGAAGAGGTGGTCTGCTGTCACCGCGAAGTGGTCTCCCGGACCGTCCTGCATCTCCCAGCCGTAGACCTTGGTCATCATCTCGAGTCCGCGGCGGCGGGTGTCGTCGGTCATGCGTGCTCCTCGCTGGCGTAGGAATGGGCGGCGCTGCCGGTACCGACACCGAGTCCGGGCCCGAGCCCGGTCAATGCTCTTGTGGCGAGTGGCAATTCGACCCCGAGGCGCTCGCCGAGTTCGAGAGCGAGCGACAGGTCTTTTTCGCCGAGGTCGCGGACGTGCGAGAAGATCGGGTACCACGAATCACCCGTGTCGAGCTGGGAGGTGCTGTCGCGCCACATGATGGCTCCGGCGCCGCCGGTGATGGCATCCGTGTGGCGGACGACCTTGCCGAGCTCCGCGATATCGATCCCGGCTGCCTCCGCGAGCCGCGCAGCCTCGGTCGCGGCGGTGAAGGAGATGAAGTGCAGAAGATTGCGCGCCAGTTTCATGCGGGTGCCCGCTCCCACCGGACCGGCGTGGATCACGACCTCGGCGAAGTGCCCGAACGGTTCGGCAACCGTGGCGAACGCCTCGTCCGTCGCGCCGACCATCACGGCGAGCGTGCCGTTGCGGGCCCCGGGTGCACCACCGCTGACCGGCGCGTCGACGAGATCCACCCCGCGCTCGGCACATTCGGCGGCGAGTTCGGTGGCGGTGGTGTCGGAGATCGTCGAGTGCACCGCGATCACGGTTCCCGGTCGCGCGGTAGACAGGAGCCCGTTCCCGCCCGCGACGACCTCGCGTACCTGCGCGTCGTCGAGCACGGTCACCGAGATCAGATCACACGACGCACCGAGTTCTGCCGGGTCCGCCGCGGCGGTGGCCCCCGCGTCGACGAACGGTGCGACTGCCTCGGCGCGGGTGTCGAGGACGGTGAGCCCGCCGGGACGGACGAGGAGACGCTGGGCCATCGGTGCGCCCATGTTGCCGAGGCCGACGTACCCGATCCTCACGTTTTCGGGAGGGTTCACGAGCGGATCACCTGTCCGCCGTCCACGTTGAAGATCTGGCCGGTCACCCAACTCGCCTCGTCGGAGAGCAGGAACAGGCACATGCCGACGAGGTCGTCGGGGGTGCCCATTCGCTTGAGCGGCAGATGCTTGATCATGTCCGCGACCATCTTCGCCGGGGTGGTGCTGCGGGTCGCCTCGGTGTCGATCGGGCCCGGCGCGATCGCGTTGATACGGATGTTCGACCCGCCCAGTTCCACCGCGAGTTGCTGGGTCAGTCCGTTGATTCCGACTTTGGCGAGTCCGTAGAAGCCGGAGTACAACCATGCGGCGGTGGACGATTGGTTGACGATCGACCCGCCGTGGGCCGACATGTGCGGCCATACAGCGCGGGTGACGTTGAGGGCACCGTCGAGGTTCACGCTCATGAACTTCTTGTAGTAGTCCCAGGGCACGGTGAGCAGCAGGTCGAGTTTCATGCCGCCGTAGATGGCGGCGTTGTTGACCACATGGTCGATGCGGCCGTACTTCTCGACGGTCGAGGCCGCGAGTGCCTCGGTGGATACCGGGTCGGATACGTCGACCGGCACGAACGTCGCGTTGCCGCCGTCGGTGATGATCTGTTTGGCGACTTGCTCACCGAGTTCGGCTTCGAGATCGGCAACCACGACGTTCGCGCCTTCGGCCGCGAGCGCGCGGGCGTATGCCTCGCCGATGCCCTGTGCTGCACCGGTGACGATCGCCGTGCGGTCCGTGAATCTGGCCATGCTGTCGGTCCTTTCGATTCTGTGAGGGTGCGGCGATCAGCTCGCGGGCTCCGCGACCAACTTGGTTTCCAGGTATTCCTCGAAGCCGGCGACGCCCATCTCCCGGCCGATTCCGGAGTGCTTGTAGCCGCCGAACGGGGCATCGGCCGCGTACCAGATGCCGCCGTTGACGCCGAGGGTTCCGGTGCGCACCCCGGCGACGACACGGGCGATGCGCGCGGGATCCGTGCCGTATACCGCGCCCGACAGGCCGTAGGGGGAGTCGTTGGCGATGCGCACCGCGTCGTCGTCCCCGTCGTGGGGAATCACGACGAGCACGGGACCGAAGATCTCTTCCTGCGCCGTCCGGGATCGGTTGTCGAGACCGGAGATCAGAGTGGGTTCGACGAAGAACCCGCGCGCGTGTTCGGCCGGCCGGCCGCCCCCGACCACGATCGTGCCGCCTTCTTCGACAGCGAGCCGGAGATAGCTTTCGACGCGGGCACGCTGGCGCTCGGAGATCAACGGTCCGCAGACGGTGCCGGGGTCGCGAGGGTCGCCCGGACGCAGGGTGCGCATCGTTTTCGCCGTGGCGGCCACGGCCTCGTCGTACTTGTCGCGGGGGACGACGAGGCGGGTGGTGATGGCGCACCCCTGACCCGCGTGCGTGGACACGGTGAACGCGGCCATCGAGCAGGCGCTGCGCAGGTCTGCGTCGTCGAGCACGAGGAACGCCGATTTGCCGCCGAGTTCGAGGAACACCTTTTTGAGGGTGTCGGCGGCGGACCGCATCACGGATCGGCCGGTCGCGGTGGAACCTGTGAACGAGATCAGGTCGACGCGCGGGTCCTCGGTCAGTTGTGCGCCCAGGAGATGATCGCTCGAGGTCACGATGTTGAGCGTCCCGGGCGGAAAATCGGTTTCCTCGGCGAGGATCTTTCCGACCAGGGCTGCGCACCACGGCGTGTCGGGGGCGGGTTTGAGAACGACGGTGTTTCCCGCGGCGAGCGCGGGCCCGATCTTGGCGAAGTTGATCTGGTGCGGGAAGTTCCACGGTGTGATCGCACCGACCACGCCGGTGGCTTCTTTGAGCAGGTAGCGATGCGTGGGGATGCCCATGGGCGCGGCGTTGCCGAGATCCTGTTTCCAGGAATAGTTCTCGGCGAGATCCGCGAAAAAGAGCAGGTCGTCGACGGGACCTTCGAGATGGGCGGCCGAGGTGAGGAAGCGGGGAGCCCCGACCTCGGCGATGGTGATCTCGCGCAGTTCCTCGATGTGTCCGCGCAGTGCGTCGCGCAACTGCCGCAGGCACCGGGCACGGAACGCGTGGTCGCGCGACCAGTCGGTGTCGTCGAACGCGCGTCGTGCGGCCTCGATCGCGGCGTCCATGTCGGCGGCGGTGGCGTCGGCGGCCTTTCCGAGCAGTTCTTCGGTGCTCGGGTCGAACACCTCGAAGGTGCCGCCGCTGCCGGGTACGAGCTTTCCGTCGATCAGGAGTGTGGAGCTGTCGGTGGGGCGAAGTGTCATCAGACGTTCCCTCGGTTCTGGACAGGTGTCTGGACTATAGTTCGGGCAGTTGTACGACGCAATGGCCGAAACGGGAGAACTTATGGGAGAGCCGAATTCGACCGGCCTGGCCGGCAAGGCTGTGATCGTGACCGGGTCGAGCCGGGGGATCGGCCGTGCCGTCGCCCAGCGGTTCGCGACGGAAGGGGCCGGGGTCGTGGTCAACGGCCGGGACCCCGGTGCGGTGGAGACGACCGTGGACGAGATGGTGGCAGCCGGGGCGCGGGCGGTCGGCGTGGCGGGATCTGCCGCCGAACCGGGGGTCGCGGAACGACTGCTCGACACCGCACTGGCCGAATTCGGGTCGGTGGCCGCGCTCGTCAACTGCGCCGGTACCGCGGAACCGGCCGGCTCGTCCATCCTCGGCATCGACGACCGTCAGTGGCACGACTTGATCGACGCACATCTCACGGGCACCTTCCGGACGTGCCGGGTCCTCGCTCCGTACTTCGTCGAACAAGGCGGCGGTGCGATCGTCAACACGGGGTCGTTCGCATTTCTGGGCGACTACGGCGGAACGGGATACCCCGCGGGAAAAGGCGCGGTGAACAGCTTGACCCTGGCGATCGCGGCCGAACTGCGCGAGTACGGCGTGCGCGCCAACGTCGTGTGCCCGGGAGCACGCACACGGTTGTCCACGGGAGACGACTACGCGCGGCACCTCACGCGGCTGCACGAGCGGGGCCTGCTCGACGACGTGGCGTACGAGGCGTCCCGCAATCCGGCTCCGCCCGAGTACGTGGCACCCCTCTACGTGTTTCTCGCGAGTGCGCTGTCCTCGTCGACGGGCGGGATCTTCGCCGGGTCCGGGTGTTTCGTCGGGCGGTTCGGCAAGCAGGCGCCGGACCTGCTCGCCTGGCGCGACCACGAGACGTCTCCGCCGTGGACACCGGCGGAGATCGCCGGGTTCGTCTGATCCGGGGTTCGTCCGTACTGCCGGCGCCGCGGCGCGCGGATCAGAACACGGGGATGCCGAGGCGGCGCCGCAGTCGCATGTCCAGCAGGTAGGCCTGCCACGGCAGTCGCCACACCCACGGTGTCCACCGATGCATCGTGCGGAGGTTCGACAGATAGCGATCGAACCTGCGCTGGTCCGCAAGGGTCCACTCGTAGTGCATGACGTCCCGGAACTCCGGTGGGAGTGCTCCGCGGGTGACGAACTCGAAGGAACGACCGAACACGCGGTGGATGACCCGGCCGAGGCGTCCCAGCCGTACTTCGAGGAAACTGAGTTCCGCCAGGTGGGTGAGGTAGGTGCGGACGTCGTCGTTCATCGAGATGCTGTCCACGCCTGCGCGCCAGAGTTCGTCGTACTCCTCCCGCGTGGTGGGCCAGGACTCCGGGCGAACGTTGAGGGTGGTGCCGAGACTCGCGCCGTCGCGCAGTACACGCCGGAATTCGTCCTCGCTCAGCGGCCCGTGCAGCAATTCGTATTGGTCCACGAAGTACGTGAGCAGGCACACCGCGACCCACAACTGCAGCACGGGAGAGTTGGCGCTGTACGCAACGGGGGCTCCCGGAGCGGACGTGACCTGGGAGTGGATGCGGCGCACGGCTTCCCGGACATACGCACGATCGTCGTCGTTGCCGAAGGCCGCGACCGCCAGATAGGCGCCGGTGGTCCGGGCGCGTTTCACCGGATGCAGGTCGGCTCGACCGGAGTCCACCGTACTGTCGACGACACCTTGCCCCACCCCCGGCAGGGCCAACTGCATGATCACGTTCGCCACGTTGATCGTGCCGCCGAGCGGTGACACCAGATCTCCGAGGGAGCGGATGGTTGCCATGGGACCCTCCCTCCGACAACGGCCGTATTCAGCCTACGGTTCGCTCAGCCCGTGTGCGTGCCCGTGGCGGGAACTGCTGCCAGTACGCCCCGCACCACGGTGTCGTAGATCTGGTCGAGGTCCAGTTCGTCACCGAGGAATCCGCTCCCCTCGAGGGTGGCGAAGCCGTGCAGCGCTGCGAACATGCTGATGGCGACCTCGAGCGACTCGGTCGCTGGGACTCCGCACGAGGACAGCATGGTCCGCAGCGCGACATTCGCGTCGAGTGCTGCGCCGACGAGCGCGTCGCGGTCGACCGGTGCGGCGGTCAGGGCGCCGTACAGGCGGGCATGCTCGACGGCCCATGCCCGGTGGGCATCGATCAGGGCACGAAGGCCGTCGAGTCCGCTGCGGCCCATCGCCACCTCGCGCAGGTGGAGGCCCAGATCGGTCATGGCGCGGACCTGGACGGCGGACCGCACGTCGTCGAGATTGCGCACGTGGTTGTACAGCGAGGCCGCGACGATGCCGAGGCGAGCCGACAGGGTGCTCATCGTGAGTTGCTCCCAGCCCAGTTCCTCGACGATGTCGAGCGCGGTGGCGACAACTTTCTCGCGCGTGAGAGTGCGCCGCCGGACGGGCCGGGAATTGTCACGTGCCATGAACTTAGTCTAGGGGTCTTCCGCATCAAACGAAGATCTGTAGTTTAAGAGCGACACACATTCGTATATCCGACGAGGGTGAGGGCATGACCACCTCCCGCATCGATCTCAAGAACCCCGATCTCTACCTCGAGGGGATTCCCCACGCGTACTTCTCGGAACTCCGCCGCGTCTGCCCGGTGCCGCGGCAGCCGGAAGAGGGGGGTGCCGGTTTCTGGGCCGTCACCCGGCACGCCGACGTCGTCGCTGTCTCCCGAGACAGCAGCACGTTCTCGTCGGCACTGGGAACCACCCAGGTCGACGACTTCGACGAGGAAACGCGCCTCAAGCAGGCCGCGATGCTCCTCAACCTCGATCCCCCCGATCACACCCGCCTGCGGCAACTGGTCAGTCGTGGCTTCACGCCGCGGATGGTCAAGACGCTCGAGGCGCACATCCGAGAGGTGTGCGACCGGATCGTCGACGAGGTCGTCGAAGCCGGACGGGACGGTGCCGTCGTCGACTTCGTGCCGACGGTGGCGGCGCCGCTGCCGCTCGAGGTGATCGCCGAGTTGCTCGGTGCACCCACCGAGGATGTCGGCAAACTCTACGAGTGGTCGAACCGGATGATCGGCTGGGGCGACCCCGAATACGGGAGCACGCAGGAAGACGGTGAGCTCGCCGCAGCAGAGGTCTTCCTGTACGCCAACGAGATTGCCGCCCGACGGCGAGCGGAGCCACGCGACGACATCGTCTCCGCACTCGTTCGTCCCGACGAGAACGGCGACACGCTGTCCGAGGTGGAGTTCGACATGTTCTTCGTGCTCCTCGTGATCGCGGGCAACGAGACCACCCGCAACGCGATCACCGGCGGTATGCAGGCCTTCATCGACCATCCCGAGCAATGGCGCAGACTCCAGGACCGGCCCGAGTTGATCGACAGCGCGGTGGAGGAGATCCTGCGCTGGGTGACTCCCGTAGTGGCGTTCCGTCGCACCCCCACCTGTCCGGCGTCGATCGGTGGCCAGGCGGTCGAGCGCGGCGACAAGGTGGTCGTGTACTACCCCAGCGCGAACCGCGACGAGGATGTGTTCGAGAACGCGCAGGTCTTCGATATCGGCCGGGAACACAACCCGCACGTCGCCTTCGGTGGCAGCGGGGTCCATTTCTGCGTCGGCGCGCATCTCGCCCGTCTGGAACTGCGGGTGATGTTCGAGACGCTCGCGACGCGCCTCGACCGTGTCGAATCCGCAGGGCCGGTGCGACGGCTGAGGTCCAACTTCATCAACGGGGTCAAGGCGATGCCCGTGCGGATCCACCCGCGCGGGTGACGAATTCGGTGCGTACCGCCCAGTATCGGCATTGCCGGACCCGACCTGCCGTAGTAATGTCCAGACACGTGTCCAGAAATGTGAATCTCGAATCGACTCGCCGCCGTCTGACCGAGAGGCAGGCCGATACCGTGCAGCGCCTCACGCAGGCCGCGGTCGAGGTGTTGCGCGAAGAGGGATTCGCAGGACTGACGGTCCGGATGGTTGCCTCCCGTGCGGGTGTCGCACCGGCGACCGCCTACACGTACTTCTCGTCGAAAGAGCATCTCGTCGCCGAGGTGTTCTGGCGGCGGCTCGCCACGGAGGCGGCCGTCGAGCCGGCACCGGGGCAGGCCGACGGGAACCGAGCCGACCGGGTGTCGGCAGTGCTCCGGGGGATCGCGCTGCTGATGGCCGGCGAACCGGAACTGGCGGCCGCGGTGACCAGCGCGCTGCTCGGCCAGGATCCGGACGTCGAGCATCTGCGGGCACGAATCGGTCTCGAGATCCGGGAGCGGCTCTCCGCCGCGCTCGGACCCGGCGCCGACCCCGACGAACTCGAAGCACTCGAACTGCTCTACGCCGGTGCCCTCGTGCGCGCCGGTATGGGTTACGGCACGTACGAAAAGCTCGCCGACAGGTTGGAAGTCTCAGCCCGACTTTTACTGGAGTGATCCATGATTCAGGCCTCCCTGGAGTCCTCATCGCTCGACCCGCCGACCTTCAACCCGTACGACTACTCGTTCCACGAGGACCCGTACCCCACCTACCGCCGGCTGCGCGAGGAAGCGCCGCTGTACTACAACCCCGACCTGGAATTTTGGGCGTTGTCTCGCCACGCCGACGTGGTTGCGGCGTTCCGTGACGGCACCCGGCTCTCGAGTGCCAACGGCGTCTCGCTGGATCCGTCGGCGTACGGGCCCAACGCCCACAAGGTGATGTCCTTTCTCGCGATGGACGACCCGCGACACATGCGGATGCGCCAGTTGGTCTCGAAGGGCTTCACGCCGCGCCGTGTGGCGGATCTCGAAGGCCGGATACTCGAACTCACCCTCGAATACCTCGAACCCGCTTTGGGGGCAGGGGAGTTCGACTGGATCTCCGAGGTCGCCGGCAAGCTGCCGATGGACGTGATCTCCGAACTCATGGGCGTTCCCAAGTCCGATCGCGCCGAGATCCGCAGGCTCGCCGACCTCGTCGTGCACCGCGAGGAGGGCGTTCTCGACGTCCCCGTCGCCGCCATGGACGCGTCCTTGAATCTCGTCGGCTACTACGCACAGATGATCACCGAGCGCCGCGCGAAGGAAACCTCCGATCTGACCTCGGCTCTGCTCGGTGCGGAGATCGACGGCGACCGGTTGTCGGACGACGAGATCATCGGATTCATGTTCCTGATGGTGGTCGCGGGCAACGAGACCACCACGAAATTGCTCGGCAACGCCATGTTCTGGGGCGCGCACAACAAGACGGAAGTGCGACGGGTTTTGTCCGAACCCGACCGGGCTCCGGAGTGGGTCGAGGAGACTTTGCGGTACGACACGTCGAGCCAACTCGTCGCGCGCACCGCCGCAGAGGACATCGACCTGCACGGCTCCACCATCGGCGCCGGTGACAAGGTGCTCCTGCTCATCGGGTCCGCCAATCGCGACTCGGAGGTGTTCGACGATGCCGACACGTTCCGGATCGGCCGGAGCAGTTCCCAGAAGATCGCGAGTTTCGGAGGGGGCGTGCACTTCTGCCTCGGCGCGCACCTCGCCCGACTGGAGGCGAACATCGCGCTCGGGCAGTTCGCACGCCGGGTCGCCGACTACGAGGTCGACTTCGACCGCTGCGAGCGTGTGCACTCCACCAACGTCCGAGGCTTCGCCGCCCTGCCCATGAAGGTCACCGATCGACATGCCTAGATTCGAACCCCACCCCTCTCGGCGCCCGGCGATCGTCACCGGAGCGTCCTCCGGTATCGGCACCGCCACCGCGTACGCCCTCGCCGAACTCGGGCACCCTGTCGCTCTCGGTGCTAGCCGCGTCGACGAGTGCGAGGCCGTCGCGGAGAAGATCCGCGGCGAAGGAGGCGAAGCCTTCGCCCATCGGCTCGACGTGTCCTCGACCGAGTCGGTGGACGAGTTCGTCGCCGCGGCCGAGAACGCACTCGGCCCCACCGAGATCGTCGTGTCCGGTGCCGGCGACATGGATTTCTCGCTTGCCCACGAGATGGACCCCGACCGATTCGCCTTCCAGGTCAGCGTGCACCTCATGGGCACTCAGCGGCTCGCCCACCGGGTGATACCCGGCATGATCGAACGCCGGCGCGGTGATTTCGTCGTGATCGGGTCCGACTGCGCCGACGTGGCACGTCCGTGGATGGGCGCCTACGTCGCGGCCAAGACCGGTCTCGAAGCGCTCGCGCGGGAGATGCGCATGGAACTCGAGGGCACCGGAGTGCGCGCGTCGGTGGTGCGTCCCGGACCCACGCAGACCGCGGCCGGAATGACGGCACCCGCGGAAATCCTCGAACCGCTGCTGAACGACTGGACCAAATGGGGGCTCGCCCGGCACCCGTACTTCCTCCGGGCGTCGGACATCGCGGACGCGGCCGTGGCGGTCGTCTCGGCACCGCGTGGTGCCCACATCGTGCTCATCGAAGTTCAGCCCGAGGCCCCACTGAAGAAGGATTCCTGATGACCACGATCGTCGAACCCACACGGGTGTCCGGTGGCGAGCACGAGCACGGCCACCTCGAAGAATTGCGGACCGACCCGATCGCCCTCATGCGGCGCGTTCGTGACGAGTGCGGAAACGTGGGCGTCTTCCAGCTCGCCGACAAGAAAGTCGTGCTGCTCTCCGGAGCCGAAGCGAACGAGTTCTTCTTCCGTGCCGCGGACGAGGAACTCGACCAGCAGGCCGCCTATCCGTTCATGAAGCCGGTCTTCGGTGAGGGCGTCGTGTTCGATGCCAGTCCCGAGCGGCGCAAGGAGATGCTGCACAACTCGGCGCTGCGCGGTGAACAGATGAAGGGCCACGCGGCGACCATCGACCGAGAAGTACAGGACATGATCGCCGGCTGGGGCGACGAAGGCGAGATCGACCTGCTCGAGTTCTTCGCCGAGCTGACGATCTACACCTCGTCCGCGTGCCTGATCGGCAAGAAGTTCCGCGACCAGCTCGACGACCGCTTCGCCCACCTCTATCACGACCTCGAAAAGGGAACCGACGCTCTCGCTTTCGTCGACCCGTATGCACCCATCGAGAGTTTCCGGCGGCGTGACGAAGCACGACGTGGCCTCGTCGCCCTCGTGCAGGACATCATGACCGGCCGTATCGCGAACCCGCCGAAGGGGAAAGAGGATCGCGACATGCTCGATGTCCTCGTCTCGATCAAGGACGACGAAGGGCACGAGCGGTTCAGCGCCGACGAGATCACCGGCATCTTCATCTCGATGATGTTCGCCGGACACCACACCACGTCGGGCACGGCCGCGTGGGCGCTGATCGAACTGCTGCGGCATCCCGAGTACCTCGAGCAGGTGACCGACGAACTGGACACGCTCTACGCCGACGGTGCCGATGTGAGTTTCCACGCGCTCCGCCAGATCCCGGTGCTCGAAGCGGTCCTCAAGGAGACCCTGCGGTTGCATCCGCCCCTGATTCTGCTGCTCCGCGTGGCATGTGACGACTTCGAAGTGGCCGGATACAAGATCCGGGAGGGAGATCTCGTGGGTGCGACGCCCGCGGTGTCGAACCGCATCGCCGAGGACTTTCCCGATCCGGATGCGTTCGATCCCGGCCGGTACATCGATCCCAACCAGGAAGACATCGTCAACAGGTGGACGTGGATTCCGTTCGGTGCCGGCCGGCACCGTTGCGTCGGCGCGGCTTTCGCGCTCATGCAGCTCAAGGCGATCTTCTCGGTTCTGCTGCGTGACTTCGAATTCGAGCTCGCCCAGCCGTCCGACACCTACCGCAACGACCACTCCAAGATGGTGGTGCAGCTCGCGCAACCGTGCGCGGTCCGGTACCGCCGCCGTGACCGGGACTGAGGTGTCCGCCGTGAGAGTCGAAGCAGATCTCGATCTCTGCCAGGGACATGCCATGTGCGCGATGGAGGCGCCCGACGTGTTCGCCGTCGCAAAACACGGCGAGGTGGAGATACTCCGAAACCCTGTGCCCGAGGAGTTGCGCAGCGACACCGAGGCCGCCGTGAAGTACTGCCCGACCCAAGCACTTCGCATCGTCGAAGACTGAGACCCAGGAGACCGACCCATGGCTACGTTCGATCGTGCCGAGCTCGACGAGATGATCGCCCGCTGGACCGACGCCAACAAGCGCGCCGAGGCCGAGGGCGACTGGAAGCCGTTGGCGGACATGTATACCGAGGACGCGACCTACGGCTGGAATTACGGACCGAAGCAGGAGTTCATGGCGGTCGGCCGCGACGAGATCCGCGACATCGCGCTCGGACAGGAGATGGAGGGACTCGAAGGGTGGCAGTACCCCTATCAGCAGTTCGTCGTCGACGAGCGGTCCGGGGACGTCATCGGTTTCTGGAAGCAGACCGCGGACGAGACCCGCGACAACGGTGAGCCCTACACGGTGCAGGGCATCGGGGGCAGCTGGTTCCGTTACGGCGGAAACTTCCAGTGGTCCTGGCAGCGCGACTTCTTCGACTTCGGCAACGTCTCCCATCTGTTCCTCGAGATGATCACCGACAACAAACTGTCGGACGGGATGAGCAAGCGGATCGAACGGTCCACCTCGAAGACTCCGCTGCCCGGCTGGTACCGCGTCGGACAGTCTCCGGTTCCGCTGTGGTGAGCCCGGCGCGCACGGGGGGATCGTTTGCGGCGCTCTCGCGCGCCGACCTGGCCGTGCTGGTGCCCGAACTGCTGCTGTGCGGACAACTCATCGACCGCTCGGGCATGGCGCACCTCATCTCGGCCTTCGGGCGTGAGGGAATGGCGGAAGTCGCGATCGAGGAATGGCAGGCGGCGTCGCCCTGGTACACCCGGCGGATGCAGCGGGCCCTGAACTACGAGGGTGACGACGTCGTCACCATCTTCAAGGGTCTGCAACTCGACATCGGTGCACCGCCGCAGTTCATGGACTTCCGGTACCGCGTCGACGACCGCAACCACGGCGAGTTCCAGCTCGATCACTGTGGCGCACTCATGGACGTCGAACCGCTCGGCGACGCGTACGTCACGGCCATGTGCCACGACATCGAGGACCCGACGTTCGACGCGACCGCGCTCGCCACCAATCCGTACGCGCAGGTGCGGCCAATCCACCGGCCGCCGCGGGTTCCCGAGGACCGGCACCCGCACTGCGCGTGGACGGTCACCATCGATCCGTCGCACGTGCCGCCGAAGATGGAACCGCACACCGAAGCACTCGGGCGCACCGCGGCCGTGGCCGCCGAGCTGAGTCCGATCGACGGCGACGGCGAAGGGAACCACGACTATTCGGGTCCGCTCCTGTCGGACCTGCGGTTCGCGGACTTCTCGAAATCTGCGCTGGTGCGGATCGCCGAAGAGGTATGCCTGCAACAGCACATGCTCACGCTGGGATTTCTCATGGGCGTGCGCAAGCGCACCGACGAAGCGTCCGCGCTCGATCTCGCCCGCAAACAGCTCACCGGGATTGCGGGCATCGCGTCGGAGCGGATCCATCGGGCGCTGGGAACGCCGCAGTCGTTCGCAGGACTCGCGGCCGTCCTCGACGTTCATCCCGTGTTGTCGCCCTACCACTATGTCGAACGCACCGTCGAGCACGACTCGCACGGTCTGACCTTGCACATCCACCGGCGGGGTGGGGCGCACGTGGACGGGGCGTGGCCGACACTGGTCGACTCCGATCACCTGGGTGCTCTCGATGCGCTCGTGCGGGGCGTGGACGCACACTTTTCCGTCCGGGTGGAGTCGGAAACCGAGGACTTCCTCGTCGTCGGTGTCGTGCGTGAGGACACGCCCGCGAAGGAATGCGGCGAGGTGGCGATCACCCGCTTCAGTTCCGGCACCGATTTCGTGTTCGCCGACCGCGGGATTCCGCTACCGCTCACCGTTCTCTGACGTTCCGGCTCTGCCAGGCTTTCCGCTCTTCACGATCGAACCCCATTCGTTCAGGAGATCATGTGGACACCGCTCTGTCGCGTCGTACTTTTCTGGGGACCGCTGCTGCCGCGGCAGTGGCCTTGACGGTGGTGGCGGTTCCCCGCGCCCGGGCGGAGGTCACCGAGGAACGCCATCGCGCGGTGGTGATCGGAAGCGGTTTCGGCGGCGCGATCACCGCGATGCACCTCGGGCGTGCGGGGGTGGAGACGGTTGTGCTCGAGCGTGGGATCCGTTGGCCCACAGGCCCGAATGCGGAAACGTTCCCCCGCATGTTCGCGCCCGACCGGCGTGCGTCGTGGCTGTCACCGATGCCGGTGATGACCGGTGCGCCGCCGATTCCGTCGGAGCCGTACACGGGCCTGATGGAACGGGTGCGCGGCAACGGAATCGATATCCTGTGCGGCGCGGGCGTCGGCGGCAGTTCGCT
This sequence comes from Rhodococcus sp. BL-253-APC-6A1W, assembly GCF_012843405.1. Lineage (NCBI taxonomy): Bacteria > Bacillati > Actinomycetota > Actinomycetes > Mycobacteriales > Nocardiaceae > Rhodococcus > Rhodococcus sp. BL-253-APC-6A1W. The sequence goes on along the minus strand of NZ_JABAFB010000006.1, from coordinate 177,322 downwards.
CGCGTACCACGGGATGACGCTGCAGCCGGACGGTGCGCGGTTCGCGGCGTCCGTGTCGCCGAGCCTCGACTACGACCTCCTCGACCGGGAGTATTACCCGCGGGTCGCGCGGATGCTGCGCGTCGCGGAGATCCCCGACGACCTGCTCGCGCACCCTCGCTACCGGTCGTCGCGGGAATTCCTCGACCGGGCCGCGCGCGAGGGATTCGACACGTTCCGGGTGCCGATGTCCATCGACTGGGATTTCGCGCGTCGCGAGCTCACGGGCGAACTGAAACCGTCCTACACGACCGGCGACGTCATCTACGGCGTGAACAACGGTGGGAAGTTCTCGGTGGACGTGACCTATCTGGCCGCGGCCGAGAACACCGGCAACGTGTCTGTAGCGCCGCTGCATCGCGTCACCGATGTCGAGCGGGCACCGAACGGAACGTGGATCACGCATGTCGACCGGATCCACACCGACGGAACGATTCTCGAACGCAAAAGGCTCCTGTCGGAGGCGGTATTCCTCGGTGCGGGATCGGCCGGCACGACCCGGTTGCTGATGAAGGCCCACGCGAAGAACCTCGTCCCGGACCTGCCGGACGAGGTGGGAACGGGGTGGGGCAACAACGGCGACCGCGTGTTCTCGGTGACCACACCGCTGTCGAGTCCGGGGGAGTTCCAGGGTGGGCCGGCGTGCGTCGGGATGAAGGACTATTCCGATCCCGCCGGCGCGCTGATGATCGTGACCGGACCGGTGCCGTGGCCGGCCGACATCGGCACCACATCGGTCATCGGGCTGGGGGTCGTGCGCGGGCTCGGGCGATGGCAGTACGACGCCGCCACCGACGACGCTGTGCTGCACTGGGATCAGAAATTCGACCGTGAGCTGACCCGGGCCATCGAAACGCGTATCCGGCGTATCGCCGGTCCTGCCGCACTCGTGGTCGACATCAATGCGGTGGACGTCAACACGTTCCATCCGCTCGGGGGAGCGCCGATGGGTCCGGTGTGCGACGAGGTAGGTCGCGTGCTCGGGCAGCGCGGGTTGTACGTGGTGGACGGGGCGAAGATCCCGGGCTCGACCGGTGCGTGCAATCCGTCCATGACGATCGCCGCGCTCGCGGAGTACGGTGCGGACGAGATCGTCCGCCGCGATGCCGGTGTGGTGTTCTGAGCCCGGGACCGGGCGGGATCCGGTTCAGCCCTTGGCCGCGGAGATGCCCGCCCGTCGACCGAAGAAACTGCCGTCGCCGAGCGACGTTCCGCTCGCATATCCCCAGGCGCAGACCCCGGATGTGCAACGGCCCGCCGCGAACAGGCCGGGGATCGGTTCGCCGGAGACGTGGAGAACCTCGGAGTCGACGGTCGTGCGCAGGCCACCCAGAGTGAATCCGGCGGTGCAGTTGCGCAGGTCGATCGCGGCGATCGGCGAACCGATCGGAACACACCATTCGCTCTTCTTGCCGAGGACGGGATCGGTCCCGGTCTCCGCGTGCCGGTTGTAGACCTCGACGGTTGCCTGCAGTGTTCCCGCCGGCAATCCCATATCGGATTCGAGTTCTTCGACCGTCTCGGCGACCCATTTCGGCCGGAAACGGAAGAAGGGCGTGGAACTGGTTGCGGCACATCCCTCTTCGTATGCAGCCTCGTCGATGACGAGGAACGCCTGATTGTCGTTCTTGAGCAGGGTCAACTGTCCGATGCGGCCGGGGTAGGTGTCCTCGGGCACGTACCGGTTCCCGCGGCCGTTGACGAGAATGCCGCGCGCCATCAACTGGGGATCCCCGAAGAATGCGACCTCGGTGGCATCCATGTGGGCGAGGTCGGCACCGAGCGCCTGGGCCATCCGGATCGCACGACCGTCGTGTTCCTCGATCGCCGCACCCGGACGCCCCTCCAGTTGGGGCGCATATGCCGAGATCATCTCTTTGTTGTAGGCGAAACTCCCGGTTGCGAGGACGACGCCGCGACGTGCCCGGACATAGACCTCGTTGCCGTACTGCTTGGCGGCGATGCCGACGACCCGGCCGTCCTCGTCGACGATCAGACGCTGCACCCGGACGTCGTATTCGGCTCGGACCCCGAGGCTCTCGGCGACCTGCGACAGCGGTTGCATGAGCATGAATCCGCCGCCCTTCTCGCCGGTGCGCTTGTCCGCCATCTGGGGGACGTGGCCGCGGGGAGCGGGAGTCGCGATGTCGTTGAAGGGCGCGGCGTTCTCGCCGCCGGAGTACATCAGGCCGTCGTCGCCCGGGATCTCCCAGCCGGGCTCACCCCAGAAGCTCTCTTTGAACACCACGCCGTTGTCGACGAGCCAGTCGTAGTGCTCGACGCTGCCCTCGCAGTATTCGGAGATCTTCGCTTCGTCTGCTCCCGGTCCGAGCGCTGCGAGCATGAAGGTCTTCATGTTCTCGGGGGTGTCCTCGAACCCGAGCGCTTTCTGGAGACCCGTCCCACCGCCCAGGTAGATGATGCCCCCGGACAACGATGCGGCCCCGCCCCAGCCGCCGGTGCGTTCGAGAACCAGTACCTCGGCGCCGGTGCGCGCGGCCTCGACGGCCGCGGACACTCCGGCGATGCCGTATCCGGCGATCACCACGTCGGCCTCGTGGTGCCAGGTGGTGATCCGGTCGGCGTGGAGGGGATGCAAGTCGGTGCTCAATGTGGGTCCCGTTCTGGTGCGGTGGATCAGTGGTCGAGTTTGCCGGCGAGCCGGTCGATGTAGGCGACGACTTCGTCCTCCGTGCGATCGGGGAGTCCGAAGATGACCTCGTTCACGCCCGCGTCGCTCCACCGGCTCAGTTGCTCGGTATCGGGGCGTCCCGCGAGCGCGACGACCGTCGGAGTCCCGGTGCGACCGGCGTCGGCCCACATCTTGTGGAGCCGGTGCACGTTGTCCACGGTGTCTCGCTCGGTGGGGGTGGTGATCCAGCCGTCGGCCGAGCGCACGATCCATGCGAAGTTCCGCTCGGTCGCGCCCGCGCCGATGAGCACGGGGGGCCGGGGCTGCTGTACCGGCTTGGGCCACGCCCAGCTCGGGCCGAAGGAGACGAAGGTGCCGTCGTAGGACGCTTCCTCCTGGGTCCACAGTGCCTGCATCGCCTCGAGGTACTCCCGCAGGGCGGTGCGACGCTTACCGGGGGGAACCCCGTGGTCTGCGAGTTCTTCGGCGTTCCAGCCGAAGCCGGCCCCCAGGATCACTCTCCCGCCGGAGAGGTGATCGAGCGTGGCGATCGTCTTCGCAAGGGTTATCGGGTCGTGTTCGAGCGGTAAGGCGACGGACGTACCCAAGCTGATCGTGGAGGTCACGGCGGCTGCGAGACCGAGCGAGACCCACGGGTCGAGGGTGCGCATGTACCGGTCGTCGGGCAGCGTCTCGTCGCCGGTCCCCGGGTGCGCGGATTCGCGCCGCACCGGGATGTGGGTGTGTTCGGGAACGTAGAAGCTGTCGAACCCGCGACTCTCCGCGGCTGTCGCGGCGACATCGGGTCGGATTCCCCGGTCGCTGGTGAACAGGGTGATTCCGTGGCGCACTGCGGCCCCTCTCGTCGGATGACGAAGAAAATGTAACGCGTTCTACCTCTGGAGGGAAGGGGTTTCCGGACACCTGTCTAGATGAGTCGCCGGAAGGCTGGTCGTGAAGGCCGCGTCGGTGCCTGAACTATCCTCGAACAGGGATGAACGGAAGGTGACGTGATGGCGGACGACCCGACTACGGAGGTTGCGCACACGAGACAGCGGGCTTTTTCGACACCGGGCGCAGATCTGAGGCCCGCTCAGCGTGCCCGCTACATGCGCATCATCGGGTCGGCGAAGGAGCTTGCGTCCGAGGGCGGGTACGAGGCCGTGCAGATGCGTTCGGTAGCCGACCGCTCCGGCGTGGCTCTCGGCACGGTGTATCGCTACTTCCCGTCGAAGAACCATCTGCTGGTGGTTGCGCTGGTACTCGAGTTCGAAGGGGCTGCCCGGCGCTTTGCCGAGGCGGAGCTTCCCGGCGACACCCCGCACGACCGGATCATGGTGGTGTTCCGGGCATCGGTCGCGCAACTCGAGGAGAATCCGCGCCTGTACGACGCTCTGGTGCGAGCCACCATGTTCGCCGATGCGTCGTCGGCCCCCGAACTCGACCACCTCGGATATGTCCTCACCGATCTGTTCGCCCGCGCTGCCGGAATCGACGCCGTCACCGAAGAGGTTCTCAACGCGGTGCACATCATCGCCGACGTGTGGATGTCCACCCTCGTGAGCTGGGCTGCCGGGCGGCAGAGCACGCGCGAGGTGCTCGCGCACACCGATACCGCGGTGACATTGGTGTTCGACCGCCTCGAGCGGTTGCAGCGCGCCGGCTGACCTGCCGGCCGGCGCGACGCGCACTCCGCCGCGAACGAGACGGCGCTCATGACCTCATGGGTACGCAGCGGGGGCGGCGCTCCTGTTCGAAGCGCCGCCCCCGCTGCCGGCCGACTGTATCCCTTTATCTGCCGGGAATCACTCGGGTTCGTCGGGATGGTTGTGCAGGTGCACGATGCTGAGGATGAGACCGCCCCAGAGCGTGACCAGGGCGAAGATCATGAGGGCGATGGCGGATGTGCTCACTTCGTACCTCCGGTGGTGGTGCTGTCGGGATCCATGGTGCCGGCCGAGACGGTCACGTCGGAGGTGGGAATCTCGCCACCGGCGTCGTATCCGAGGTCGATGCTCTTGCGCCACGGGACGAACGAGAGTGCGACGGCGGCCACGATCACCACTGCCTGGACGCCCCACCCGAACACCAGGACGAGGTCGTCGGGCAGTCCGCCGTAGCCCTCGCTCAGCCGATCACGGATCTCGCTGAACAGCATGTATCCCAGCACTACGGGTGTGACGCCGCCGGTGAACACCAGCCAGCCCCGGCCGACCTTGAACGACGACACCGAATTGAGATGGTCTCGCAGGTCGGGCAGGCGCCGCAGAATCCACGCGATCACGATGAGCGCCACGAAGGCGACACCCACGATGCCGAACTGGTTGGCGAAGCGGTCGACGACGTCGAGCGTGTTGAGTCCCGTGGTGGTCGGGAACAGCAGCAGCGAGACGATTGCCGACACGCCACCGATCGTGAGGACGGCGGGAACGCGTCCGAGGCCGGTCTTGTCCTCGAACGCCGAGACGGCGACCTGGATGATGCTGATCAGGGAGGTGAAACCGGCGAACACGAGGGATCCGAAGAAGAGAACGCCGAAGATCGGGCCGCCCGGCATCTCGGAGACGATGGTCGGGAACGCGATGAACGCCAGTCCGATACCTCCGGCGACGACCTCGTCGACTCCCACCCCCTGTGCCTGGGCCATGAAGCCCAGCGCGGAGAACACGCCGATACCGGCCAGGACCTCGAAACTCGAGTTCGAGAAGCCGACGACCAGGCCCGAACCGGTCAGGTTGGTCTTGCGCTTCAGGTACGACGAGTAGGTGATCATGATGCCGAACGCGACGGAGAGCGAGAAGAAGATCTGCGCGTACGCCGCGATCCAGACGCTCGTATCGGTCAGCGCGGACCAGTTCGGCGTGAAGAAGGCGTCGAGGCCGATGGTGGCGCCCTCGAGGGTGAGCGACCGCACGACGAGCGCACCGAACAGGAGCACCAGCAACGGGACGAAGAACCGGTTGGCGTTGCCGATACCGCGCTGCACGCCGAGCGCGAGAACACCGAGCGTGAGGATCCAGACGGCCAGCAGAGGCCACGCGACACCCGGGACGAAGCTCATCCCGAACGAGGAATCACCGTCGACCTGCAGGAACGTTTCGAGGAAGAACCCTTCCGCGTCATCGCCCCACGCTTCGCTGAGCGAGAAGAACGTGTAACGCGCCGCCCAGGCGATGATGACGGCGTAGTACACACCGATCACGAAGCACACCAGCACCTGCCACCAGCCGAGGAACTCGGCGCCGCGGCTGAGCCTGCGGAAGGCCAGCGGCGGCGATCCCCGGAACTTGTGCCCGATCGCGTAGTCGACGAACAGGAGCGGAAGGCCCGCGGTGAGGAGAGCGACCAGATACGGGATCAGGAACGCGCCGCCACCGTTCTCGTACGCGATGTACGGGAAACGCCAGATGTTGCCCAGACCGACGGCGGAACCGATCGCGGCCATGATGAACACTGAGCGCCCGGACCAGACCTCCCGTTTCTTGGCGACCTGTTGCTGTGCCACGAACGACGTCCCTCCACTCGACGGAATGGGGTCACACTGGTGCGTGGCCCGGGAGCAGCGTACTTCCCCGGGTGCTGTGTGTTTCGCGTAACCGTCACCCCGGCCGTGCCGAAAGCGCGCGGGGACCGCAGTGCGCCGTCGTCAGTCGTCGCGCCAGAGTTGCAGGTCGGGTGGTGGTTCGGCGTCGTCTTCCGGTGTGCCGCGATAGCGGAGCGCGAACACGATCCATCCCACCGCTGCGACGAGCACGAAGCTGATCAATCGGTAGACGACCACTGCGGAGAGCGCCTCGGCACCACTCATCCCGCTGGCGGTCAGGGCAGGAACGAGCACCGCATCCATCACGCCCAGTCCGGCGGGCAACAGCGGAATCGCACGACTCGCAGCGGTGCCCGCCGCGTACGCCACCGCAATTCCGGCGATGCTGGGGTGTCCTCCGACCGCGTATGCGGCGAACATCAGGCACGCGCCGTCGCACACCCAGTTGAACAGCGACCATCCGAAGGCCCGCGCGGCGTGGGGCCGATCGAGTTGTACGGCACCGATCTGGTCGACGATCTTCCCCCACGCGCGGGTCCCGGACTGCTCCGGCTTCTTGCGTATCCGGTTGATTCCCCGTAGCGCGATCAGGCCGATGGATTCGAGCGAGCCGGGGTTGCTGGCCGCGTACTGGATCAGCACGATCATCAGGAGAAGCGCGCCGGTGGAGAAGATCAGGGAGAACGGGTTGCTGGTCGCCCCGACCAGCAGGGCTCCGACAAGTCCCAGCAGCCCGAGACCCGTTGCCTGCAATACCCCGGCCATGACGAGCTGCCACGTCGCGACGACAGGCTGGGCTCCCCACGCGCGCATCCGGCGGTAGGTGAACGTGGTCCCGAGTACCGGCCCGCCGGGGAGCGTCACGCTCATCGAGTTCGCCGCGAGAGCCACCGACAACGATTGCCGCTGCGTCACCTTCACCCCGGCAGCGGACAACAGCGCCCGTTGCACCCGCGCGAAACTCGACATCTCGGCCATGGACGCGACGACAGCGGCCGCGACCCACAGCCATTTCAGATCACCCAGATCCCGGACGCTGCTCGACAACTCCGGCCAGATCAAGATCACCTCGACGGTGAGAACCACGACCAGGAGTCCGCCGACGATCCACTTGAGCTTCTTGCGCCGGTTCGGGGTCAGTGCCCCGGTATGGCCGGCACCGGCCTCGTCGTTCTCGTTCTCCGCCTTCTCGTTCCCTGCCTCGTCCCCGTTCCCCGACTCGTCGGGGGAGTGGTCCTCGCGGTTCTCGTCGTCCGTCATCGGGCGACCGGCCAGCGGCCGAGGGTGTTCCGGTAGAGATCTTCGACCTCTGCGATGCGGTCACCCAGTTCGTCCGGGGACCAGTCGCCGACGTCGATCGGGTCGAGCACCGCGACGTCGACGGTGCCCGACCTCAGCAGCGTCGAGTGCTTCCACAGCATCTCTCCCGAGTTGCGGATCACGATCGGAACCACCGGAACGCCCGCCGCCATCGCGATGCGGAAGGCACCCTTTTTGAACGTGCCGATCGCCGGCGTCAACGAGCGGGTGCCCTCGGGCGCGATGACCAACGACGTTCCGTTGCGGAGAGTCTCCACCACCGGGCCGAGCGCGGCGAGGGCTCGCTCCGTGTTGTTTCGGTCGACGAACGTGACGCCGCCGAATCGCAGCAGCGGCCCGAAGAGCGGGTCGCGCGCCATTTCCTGTTTCGCGACTCCGGTGAAGTCGTGGCGCAGCACTTTCGCGAGCACCAGCGGGTCGAGCTGACTCTGGTGATTGAAGAGGAACACCGCCGGCCGTGCGGACCACGCGTTGGCCTGCCCGACGACGCGGACATCGATACCGGCGAGTGCCAGCGACACCTCCGAGCCGAGGTTGAGGATGGAGTCGAGTGCGATCTTCCTGCTTCCGTTGAGCAGCCCGAGGCCGAGCCCGGCCCAGACCGAACCGAACAATCCTCCGTACGCCGCGGCGGTTCGTACGAATTCCTTCGCCCCCGGAGTGCCTCGCGGGCGGAAACGCAACACCGGCCAGCCACGTTCGAGCGCGATGCGATGTAGTGTGCGGTCGGGGTTCGTCGCGGTGGGATGTGCTGTCGCAGCAAGGAAATCCGCGTCTTCACCTCCGTTGGAGTAGGAGTAGCTCGTCTCGCTGTCGATACCGTGGGCGTCCATGAAGGCGCGCGCTGCCTGGGCCTTCCCGCTGCGCCACAGCGACCTGCCGTCGACGCGGCCGGTGAGAACGCCGTCCCGAACCTCGAGCGGGGTGTACAGGACGTGCTCGATTCCGAGCGCGTCGCTGCATGCCTGGATCTGGTAGCGGGACGCGGAGGACGCGATCACGACGGTGTGGCCGGCGTTCTGATGCGCTCCGACAAGCTGCCACGCCTCCGGGTAGAGGTGCCCGGCGATGGTGGACATGAACAGACGCTGCCCGAGGTCGTACAGCTCGTCCTCGGTGTGGCCGCGCCAGGCCTTGAAGACGGTTCCGGCGAACCGCTCGAAATCGTCTTCGGTTTCCGTTCCGCGCAGGCCGTTGAGCATGGTCGCGGCGAGTTCGGTCGCGCCGACGTTGCCGGACAGCAGACGATCCCGGAAGAAGTGGAGACCGGAGAACCCGTGCACGATGGTGCCGTCGAAGTCGAAGAACGCCGCAGTTTCCGGGCCCCGAGGTCCCGTACGCACCCGTTCGAGCGCCGTCTCGATGTTCACCGGTTCGCCTTCCTGTTCGACACGTCGAGTGACTCGGCGAGCGCGATTCGTTCACCCACCGCGAGCAGCTGGGCCGCGAATGTGCGCCTTTTCTCTGCCACGGAGTCGTCCCGCTCGAGCAGCCCTCGATTGCGGGCCAGGTCCAGTGCCGTGGCGAACAACTCCGACGAGACCGATTCGGAACCGTGCAAGCGGCCCTGCAACAGCATCTGCCGTCCTACCGCCGCGCACTCGTCGAGGAACGACTCCTGCACGATGTCCACGGACGGATCTCGTTTCGCGAGTCGCTCGGCGACGACGAGTTGGGCGTCGAAGAACGAGCGCAACGTGCGATGGGACATGAAGAACCCGGTTTCGACGAGTCCGGTGAGCGCCTTTTCCTTGGTGGGCAGGGCGTCTCCCCATTCCGGTACGAGAAGCTCGAGTTCCTCGCGCATCTGCGCTTCGAAGGTGTCCCGGTCGGGAAAGAAGAATTCGAATTTCAGAAGATCGCGGAGACGCTTGGCTTCCTCCCACGCGACGCGTACGGGATCACCTTCACCGGGACTGTCGTGCGCGTAGAGAACGGCGAGTTCCAGGATCGACCGGTTGACGAACCAGTGCACGCCGCTGTTGCGATAGAACGCCGCGACGAGGTGCTGGTCGCGGTGGATCGAATACACGGGTTCGTCACCGCCGGCGTAGGTGGTCACCACACCGCCGTCGGTCAACGCCGCGAGCACCGTGGCGAGTCCTCCCTCCATGTCGAGCATCCGGAGTTCACCGTGAGGGATGCGTCGGCGGTCGAGGTAGTCCCGCACGGGCGCGATCACCGCGCGTACCTCGTCGAGGGTGAGCGATCGATCGCGCACGCCGAGCAGGGCGAGCGTCACGAGCGAGTTCACGGTCACCGGGGTGGTGCAGTTGATCCCGACCGCTACCTCGAACGCCACTTTCTGCAGCGCCCTCCGGCGGCGGTCCGAGCGTTCGGTCTCGTCGGCGGGGAGGTCACCGGCCACGTCGGGGTCACCGCCGGCGGCGAGACGCGACCGCATCGAGATCGGCTCGCCGAATCGCACATAGACATGGCCGGCGCTGCGCTGCTGGCTGCGCATGTACCGGAACAGCCACGTCAGCCCCTCGGGCTTCTTCGCGCTTCCGGTCTGCTCCGCCGCGACCCCCGCGACCTCCGCCAGCGCTTCGTAGGTGATGGAGACCGGTACCAGCATCGCGTCGTCGACCCGGTCCGCGCGCACCGCGTTGGCTACATAGTTGAGCAGTCCGTACCGAGGTGGCCGAAGCTTGCCGGTACGCGTGCGCCCGCCTTCGAAGTACCACTCGAGGTTGAATCGTTTGGCGAGCAAGAACGCGAAGTACTCTTCGAGCGCCGCTTTGTAGACCGCGTCGTCACCGAAACTGCGCCGGATGAATACAGTTCCCGTCCGGCGCGCCATCGGGCCGATGGGCCAGAACGTCAGATTCGCGCCACCCATCAGGTGGTTGCGGGGGAACTCGTTCGCGGCCAGGATGTCGCCGAGCACTAATGCGTCCGCATACGACCGGTGCGACGGCAGGAACACCAGTGGGCGCGTCCGGTTGAGTCCGCGAAGCGAGCGCAAACCGGATTCGTCCGCGTGCACCGTCCATGCCGACGTGTGCAGCGGCCGCATCGCCTGGGTGAACAGGTCGGTGACGAGGCGTGACTGCACGGCCACGAGTTCACGGAGAGCACTGCGTGCCCGCGCGTCCACATCGCTGCGAGACACGCGCAACTCGGCCGCGAGGGCGTCGAGCCGCTGCCGGAACGCCGACGAATCCATGATCTGTTCGGCGACGAGTCGCGGCACCTTGTACCGGTCACCGATCACGGCGCGCTCGGCTCGTTCGAGGGCCACCACCGCCCGGCGCATGATGTACCGGGCGAGATTGCCTGCTTCGACCGCGTCGGAGCCGTACTCGGCCGCAAAGTCGCCGCGGAGTTCGCTCAGGGGCGCCGGTTGTGCCACCACGATCCGGTAGCGGTCGGCTCCCTTCCCCACGAGCCATTTCTGGATCAGCCGGTTCGGGTTGCGGGGGTTGGTGAGTGCGAGGACATCGGAGAACCGCGCCCGGCGTGCGCCGTCGCGCTCGGCGGGAAGCCAGACCACCCGCACCGGCAGCACGAGTGGATCGTCGGTGCGGCTGAGCAGTTCGGTCGTGAAGATCTGGGAATCGAGGTCGAGCGCCTCGGGGCGTGCTGCCGTGCGGTGTTCGGCAGGCACTCGATCGGAGTGGAGCCACTCCGTGATGAGCCTTCGTTCGATCGGGGTGGTCGCAGCCGCAACCACCACGGTCGGACGTGTCGGTGTGTGCGAGCCACGCTGCTCGTCGTCCCTCATGTCGCCCCGTTCGTTCGATTCCCCAATGTGAAAACTACCCCGACGAGGCGGGTTCACTCGGCGCATCTGCGTGAGAAAAGCCGGTACGAACCGGTGTACGGTTCGGCGGTCGGGACGAGAATGTGGAGGGCGCGCAGGGCGCGGTACCCATGGACGGGAGATCGGCTTTGGCAGGATTCACCGAAACAGGCGGTGCCGGATATGCGGCGATGCGGGAGACGCACACGTCGGTGCTCTTCCTCGTCGGTGATCGTGTGCACAAGATGAAGAAGCCACTGGATCTGGGCTTTCTCGACAACCGGACCCGGGCAGCGCGCGAGCGTGCCTGCCACCGCGAGGTTGATCTCAACCGGCGGATGGCACCGGACGTCTATCTGGGTGTTGCCGATGTCCACGGACCCGACGGGCAGGTGTGCGAACACCTCGTCGAGATGGTCCGGTTGCCCGACGACCGGCGGTTGGCCATGCTGGTCCGGCGCGGTGAGGACGTCGAGCAGGTCATCGAGTCGGTCGCGCGGCAGGTGGCGGACCTGCATGCCGCGTCGCCCCGGGACCCGGCAATCGACCGGTGCGCGTCGGTCGAGTTCCTTCGCGAACTCTGGACGCTGAGCCTGGACCATCTCGAACGGTTGAAGGTGGGCGGTACGGCCGCGGCGACGGTCGCGCGCATCCGGTCCGCCGCGACCCGTTACCTCGACGGCAGGGCGCCGCTGTTCACCGAGCGGATCGCCTCGGGGCGTGCGGTCGACGGTCACGGTGATCTTTTGGCGGACGACATCTTCTGTCTCGACGACGGACCGCGGATCATCGACTGCCTCGAATTCGACGACGAACTGCGCTACGGTGACGGTCTTCTCGACATCGCCTTTCTTGCAATGGATCTCGAGAGATCCGGTGCCGTCGACTCCGCTCGGAACCTGCTCCGCTGTTACGCGGCGGCCTCCGGCGACGCACCGTCGCGCTCGCTGGTGCACCATTACGTCGCCTATCGCGCGCTGGTGCGCGCCAAGGTGACCGCACTTCGGCACGAACAGGGCGACGAGGCGTCCGGCGCGGTCGCGCTGAACTTCGTCGAGCAGGTCGAACGCAACCTCGAGCGCGCGCGTGTGAGGCTCGTGCTGGTCGGCGGTGTGACGGGCACGGGGAAGTCCACACTCTCCCGGACGATCGGTGAGTATCTGGACGCATCCGTGTTGCGCAGCGATGTCATCCGCAAAGAACTCGCCGGGATCGACCCGACGGACCGCACCGGCGACGGCGTCGACAGTGGGCTCTACTCGTCCGGGCATACGCGCGCGACGTACGGGGAAATGCTGGCGAGGGCCGCGTCCGAACTTGCTCACGGACGGTCGGCGGTCCTGGATGCGACGTGGCTGTCGGAGCCGCAGCGGGTCCGCGCCCGCGAGGTTGCAGCGGCGGCGTCCGCCGATGTCGTGGAGATCGAATGCCGTGCCGACCCGGCGGTACTGGAGCAACGCATCCGTGCCCGCGCGGAACGGAACGACGATCCGTCCGACGCCACACCAGCAGTGCTTGCCGTGCAACTGCGACGCCGGGACGAGTGGCCCGCCGCGCTCGTGGTGGACACGACCGACAGCAGCGCGGTCGACAAGGCATGGCTCGAGAGGGAACTCGGACTCGCTCCCTGGTGAGAGCTCGACCGGGAGCGCCCTGCCGGCGCGACGCGGAGCCGCCCGTGAACGGGAACCGGCTCCGCGTCGCTGAGCGGATCAGTCGCTGAGCGGATCAGATCTTGCGTGCGACGAGCACGGGGCACGGTGCCTTGTGCAGCAGATTCTGGCTGGTGGAGCCGAGCAGTGCGGCACGGAACTGACCGCGGCCGTGGCTGCCGACGACGGCGAGCTGGGCGTCGCCCAGGTGCCGCAGCAGCACTCGTGCCGCGGGGCCGCGGTCGAGGACGCGCTGGACCTCGACGTCGGGGTACTCCTCCTGCAAGCCTGCCAGTGCCTCGGCGAGCACGGCCGATTCGGATTCGGCGACAGCATCCCAGTCGACGAGCGCGGCGGTGGCGCCCACCCCGAGGGCGGAGTCTCCGATCCAGGAGTGCACGGCCGTGAGCGGTGCGCCGAGGAAGGAAGCAACCTGGAACGCGTAACGGACTGCGGCAGCCGACAGTTCGCTTCCGTCGACTCCGACCACGATGGGTCGGGCATCGGGCAGCGGGTTGGCGGTGTCGCCACGCCACACCACGACCGGGCACGGCGCGTTGTTCGCGACGCGCAGCACGGTCGAGCCGAGCAGGAAGTTCTCGACGGCACCGGCGCCGGTGGCGCCGAGCACCACGATCCGTGCGTCGTCGGCGGCTTCGAGCAGCGACGTGGCGGCGGGTCCGGGGCCGATGAAGCTCTTGATCTCGAGATCCGGCTGGTCGGCGTGAACCTTCGCGGTGATGTCCCGGAGGAGCGCCTCACCGTCCGCCTTGAGCTGTTCGACCATCTGTGACTGGATCAGGACGGCCGCTTCGCTGTAGAAGATGCCCTCGCTGGGCAGCGAGTGCACCAGGTGCAGCGGTGCCTCGAGACGTGCGGCAAGAGCGCCGGCCCACCGGGCGGCCGCTGCCGCGGTATCGGAACCGTCGACGCCTGCGACGACAGCGTTTCGGTTGCTCGGTGTGCTCATCGATGTCTCCTTGTTCGTTTTCATTGTGTGACGATCGGCGCTGCCGTGTCCGGCCGCACGCCGTGATCGACTACGGGGATTACGCTACGCCACGATGACCGCAGCTCCGGCGAATCGGCCGGCCGCGAGATCGGCCAAGGCGCGGTCGGCGTGCTCGAGCGGGTAAGGCGTCGTGGTCACGTGCATTCTGTGCTCGCCCGCGAACTCGAGAAAAGCCCGCGCATCCGATCTGGTGTTGGCGGTGACACTTCGAATCTGCCTCTCCCTGAACAGATGCCGCTGATAGTTCAGCATCGGGATATCGCTCAGGTGGATCCCTGCGATAGCGAGTGTTCCGCCGGAATCCAACGCGGACAGGGCAAGCGGTACCAGATCTCCCACCGGGGCGAACAGGATCGCCGAATCCAGGGGCTCGGGTGGAGGGTCGTAGGCGCCCTGCGCGGAGGACGCGCCGAGTTCGAGCGCCAGCGATGCGGCATCTGCGCCACGTGTCATCACGTGTACTCGCGCACCGCGTGCGATCGCGACCTGGGAGGCGAGATGGGCGCTGCCGCCGAAGCCGTAGACACCGAGCACACCGCCTTCCGGAAGGGACGCACGCAGCAGGGCCCGGTACCCGATGATCCCCGCGCACAGCAGCGGCGCGAGTTCTGCGTCGGTGTATCCCCCGGGCAGTGCGAGAGCGTAGTCGCGCGGAACCGTGGCGTATTCGGCGTAACCACCGTCTGCATCCCATCCGGTGTATGTGGAACGAGGGCAGAGGTTCTCGTCTCCGCGGCGGCAATACCGGCACCGTCCGCACGTGCTCCGCAACCACGGAATCCCCACCCGGTCACCGAGGCGATGGGCTCCCAGGTCGCCGCCGACGATCTCCCCGACGATCTCGTGGCCCGGCACGACGCCCGGGCGGTGGACCGGGAGGTCTCCTTCGGCGACGTGCAGGTCGGTTCGGCACACCCCGCACGAGAGGACACGTACGAGCAATTCGTCGGGTCCCGGCCTGGGGACCGGAACGCGCACGGACTTCAGGGGTCGAGCCTCGATCGGAGCCGGGGACTCGACGCGCCATGCCCGCATCGTGTCGGGGACGCCCATGTGGCTACCTCCTCAGTCGCCTGTTCTCCATCATGTCGGTTCGGTGAGCACCGTGCCAGAGTCGGAGGACCTGCTCATTCCCAGAGCTTCCCGGCCGATCCGAGGGCACTTTTCCACGCGGGTTCCAGTTGGGCTGCCTGGCGCCGGCCCACCTCGGTCTCGAGCTGATACAGGATTCCCAGGCCGAAGCTGGACTCGGCGGTGTGACCTTGATCGGAGACGATGTCCAACAGGTGTTCTCGGGAAACGACGGAGTCCTGGAACTCTCCGAGCATGTCCTGGAATTCGTCGAATCGGTCGAGGATCCGGGCGGTGCGCTTCGGATGCAGAGGAGCGATCACCTCGATCGCGTAGCGCATCCGCTTGGCGCCCTTGCGTGCCCGGTGCATCAGTTCGTCACGTTCGTGCGGATCGTGTGCTTTCCGAACGCGGGCAACACGTTTGTCGACCTTCTTCGCCACCGTAGCGACGCTGCGCGTCAGTTTCTCCGGGTCCAGCGCGGACTTACGGGATCGCGCCGGAGGGGTGCTCCCCAACCCGCCGACGAGGTCGTCGAGGGAACGCAGCATCACGAGATACCGCTCCGAATCGAGGGTCGCGAGTGCAGCGGTGCGCGCCGCGCCCGTCTTGGCCGAAAAGTACTCGTCGATACGTGATTTCGTTGCTTCGCGGTGGCGGTCGCCCGGAATCTCGTCGACCTGGCCTGCCAGGCGTTTCCACTGCACTTCCAGATCGCGCGACGGGCTGAGCCGGCGGCCGAACCACCGGAGTTCGTCGACGAGGGCGTCGCCGAGAGCGAAATCGTCGGCGTAGGTGTGCAGGGCGCTCCGGATACGACGAGAGGCCTTGCGCATGCTGTGGATCGCGTCGGGCTCGTCGCGGCGTACCGCGATGTCGGACAGTTCCAGCGCGTGGAGTTCGCGCGCGAGATAGTCGCGCAGGAAGCGGGCGGCCTCGCCGAGTTCGGGTGCCGCAGGGAGGAGGTCGCCCAGAACGCGGTGCACCTTGGACGGGCTGGGCGAGCGGACGATCCCGGCGGCGGTGAGACGTTCCTCGATGGCGTCGAGCAGTGTGGACCGGTCGCCGCGGCCCAGCGAAGAGCCCGCTTCGACCTCGATCTCCTGCCAGTGCATTTCTTCGTCGTCGCCGCCGCGCACCGCTACGACATCGTCCTCGACGACTTCTGCGAGCAGCGTCTCGTCCTTCCCGCGAATCCGGTGGCGATGCCGGGTCGTCGTGAGAAGTGCCGCGAGGGAGACCGGCAGTCCGCGCCGCACTCCGACGAGAAGATTCATCAATTCGGCAGGGGGCTCGTCCGCGGACTTCCCGTCCGCGTCGGCCAGGGGAAAGTGAAGTTCGGTCCGGGTGTCCGCCCCGTTGGGGAGCTTGACGTGCCAGCCGGCGTCGTCTCCGCCCTCACGTCGTCGCAGGGTGATTGCCGACTGCAGGAGCCGTAGGTCGGCGGTGTCGTAATACTGCGCGGACAACTCCACCGTATCCACCTCGACGACGGACACGCGCGGAAGTCCGGTCAGGTCGGGCAGTGACGCCGAGCCTCCGGCCGTGTATTTCCGTTCCGTTTCGGTGGCCGACGACACGGTGGGGCGCTGAGGCATCTATGAACTCCTGTTCGGGTCTGTGGTGGGTACCCGAATCCCACACTGCCATCCCGTGTCCGGAATGTCCCGAATCGTCGGCGTATGTGACGCGAAACGGGCGGGCGAAGGGTCCTTCGACCCTGGCCGAACAGAATGTGGCACGTGATCATGGTGCGTACTCGCGAGTAGCGGAGGATGGGCATGAGGATTTTGGTGGCTGCGGCGAGCAAGCACGGCTCCACGGCGGAGATCGCCACGGCGCTGGCCGCGGCGATGCGGCACCGCGGTGCGCAGGTCGACGTGGTGCCCCCCGAGCAGGTCGGCAGCCTCGACGGGTACAACGCCGTCGTGCTCGGAAGCCCGGTGTACCGGTTCCGATGGCTCCGGGCGGCTCGGGCGTTCGTGCGTGCGCACGAGGACGCGTTGCGTCATCGAGACGTCTTCCTCTTCTCATCCGTTCCCGTGACCAAGGGCCTTCGCGCTGCGAACAGCTCGTACGGGGTGTCGTCCGTCGAGAATCGGACGGGTGCGCGCGGGCACCGGATGCTGACGGGCAAGCTCGACCCGTCGACTCTCGGTGCGGGCGAGCGTGCGATTGCGCGGATGTGGGGCGTCAAGGCCGGTGACTTCCGCGACTGGGACGCGATCGGATCGTGGGCCACGGAAATTGTCGACAGGGTGTCGGAACGCGACGCGCCGGAGGAGAACCACATCGTCACGGCGGGTCAGGCCGACGGCCGGCGGTAGTGCTCGGCCAGCTCGGCCGCCCGTTCCCGGGGTGACCAGTCGATGGGCCGGCCCTCGAGCTGAGCTTCTATCACCTCGAACCCGGCATGCCAGCCCGCGCCGTGCGCGAGCGCGTCGTCCTCGTCCTCGGCTGTGTGGGTGAGGGTGAGCCAGCACCCGCCGGAGCCGTCCGGGGCGATCTCCCAATGCACCACGTCCGAATCCCAGAGGTACTCGAGGACGTGGCCCGGCCGCACCACCAGGATGCTGCCGTCGCTGGTGTGCCCCGAAAGCGGTCCCGAACCACCGGCGCGCTCGTCGGCGCGGTGGAACTCGACGGGTATGCCGGGCGCGAGTTCGAATTCGACGGCCGCGGGAAACCAGCACCGAAGGCATTCGGGGTCGGTGAGCACCCTCCACACCCGATCCGGCGAATAGGGGAAGGCCCGTTGGAAACGCAGGGCGACGCGGCCGTCGTAGGTACGCGAAACGGAGCCGATCTCCATGAGAACCTCCAAGACGTGAACCCGTGCCGTCAACGGGGTCCTGGTGTGTGGTGCCTCCATGCTGACAGGTTTCTGCGGCTTGCGAAGCGGGTCCGGCGACCCGTCACGGGGTCGTCGAACTCGACGGCAGCGGCGAGCAACTGCAGGGGGTTCGAATAGTCCCGGGGGGCAACGTCGTACACATCCGGATACAGATTGTCGCCGAGAATCGGGATGCCCGACGAACTCATGTGGACCCGAAGCTGATGCGTCTTTCCGGTCCGGGGACGCAGGCGGTACCGGGCGATGTCACCGTCCGTGTCGAGAAGGTCGATCCGCGTCACCGCGTTGACCGGCCCCGGCACCTCCCGTGCCTGCAGCGAGCCCCTCTCCTTGACGATGCGGCTGCTCACCTCGCGGGGAAAGACGAGGTCGTCGGCGCGGGGTGCGATCGCCTCGTATTCCTTCTCGACGAGGCGTTGTTCGAACATCATCTGGTAGGCGCGACGAGCCTCGCGACGGACGGTGAAGACGAGGACACCGGCGGTCAGCCGGTCGAGCCGGTGGACCGGCGAGAGTTCCGGCAGATCGAGTTCCCGGCGCAGTCGCACCAGAGCGGTTTCGGCCACCCAGGATCCGCGGGGTGTCGTCGCCAGGAAGTGGGGCTTGTCGACGACGAGGAGAGTGTCGTCGCGATACAGGATGTCGATGTCGAAGGGCACGCGTGATTCCACCGGAGGATCACGGTAGAGATACACGAACGAACGCTCGCGGTAGGGCGTGCCGAAGGTAATCACGGTTCCGTCTCCACCGACGACTTCGCCGTCTCGGATTTTCTCCCGGATTCGACGGGCGTCATCCGGGAAGCGCTCGAGGAGATACTCGGCTACCGTGCCCCACCTGCTGTTTTCCGGTAGACGGAGTCGTGACGGGTTCAGACCGTCGCGGATGGGGAGCGGAGCGTCGGGCACGACTCCCACGGTAGCGGGGCGTGTTTCCGCGCCTTCTGGGGCTCCGCGGGATAACGGTTGGGCTTTGCAGGATAACGATTGTGTGTAAGCCTTCAACGGGTATCCGCACCCACATAGCCTGGGTCGGAAGTGACGAATGTTACACATGTGCAAGGGGGATCTTGGTGTGAAGAACTCGTCCGGAACTATGAGCCGGCGACCGAGTCGGCGCGCTCTCGTCCGCCTGCTCGTGGCCGTGGTTCTTCCGCTGACGCTCGTGTTCACGGGGGTGACTGCGGGCACCGCATCCGCCGACCCGTATTCGCGATTCCACGAGGACTGGGTCGCAGCGCCCGGTGGCGTCGGCCAGATCAAGGTTCGCATCTGGCGCGCGAACAACGGCAGCAACAAGGCGGTCTACCTACTCGACGGGTTGCGTGCGACCGACAACGTCAGCGGGTGGGAACACGAGACCAACGCCGCGTGGCTCTCGGACCACGGCGTCAACGTGATCATGCCGGTCGGTGGTCAGTCGAGTTTCTACGCGGACTGGTACGCCCCGAGCAACTTCAACGCGCAGCCCTACACGTACAAGTGGGAATCGTTCCTGACCCGGAATCTTCCCGACCATCTCGCCGCCGTCTACGGGATCAGTCGCGGCAGCAACGCCGTGGTCGGGTTGTCGATGGGCGGCAACGCGGCACTGATCCTCGCGGCTCATCACCGCGACCAGTTCACGTTCGCCGGGTCGATGTCCGGATACCTCAACCTGTCGGCACCCGGCATGCGGGAAGCCATCCGGTTGGCGATGCTCGACGCCGGCGGCTACAACTCCGACGCGATGTGGGGCCCGCCGTGGGATCCGGCGTGGCTCCGGCACGATCCCTTCGTCGCCGCTCCCATGCTGCGGGGACTGCCGATGTGGATCTCCGCGTCGACCGGTCTTCCCGGACAGCACGACCGCCCCGACTCGGCGATCGGTGTGTTCAACACGGCGAATGCGATGGGTCTCGAGTCCATTGCCCGTGTCCAGAACCGCGCATTCCAGATACGGCTCGCCACGCTCGGAATCGACACCGCCCACTTCTCGTTCCCGATCGCCGGCACCCACTCGTGGGGCTACTGGCAGGACGAACTGTGGGCGATGCTTCCGATGATGAAGAACTCGATTGGCGCCTGACGCGTCCACGTCGCAGGTGGGCCGGACCTTCGTGGTGACCGGTCCGACCGGCGGCGTGGGGGAGGCGACGGCCATAGCGCTCGGTGCTGCCGGCGCCAACGTCGTCCTGGCGTGCCGCAACGTGGACAAAGGTGCGCGCGTCGCCGAGACGATAGGCCCGAGGGCGTCGGTGCACCGATTGGACCTGTCCGAACTGGCCTCGGTGCGCAAGTTCGCGTGCGGCTTGCGGGACACCCACGAGACGATCGACGTGCTCATCAACAACGCCGGTGTGATGGCCGTACCGCTGCAGCGGACCGCCGACGGATTCGAGATGCAGATGGGCACCAACTACTTCGGGCACTTCGCGTTGACGGGACTGTTGCTGGACATGGTCACGGATCGGGTGGTGACCGTCTCCAGCGCCGCGCATCGCCTCGGGCGCGTCGATCTGGACGATCCGAACTGGGAGCAGCGGCGGTACCACCGCGCTGCCGCGTACGCCCAGTCGAAGCTCGCGAACCTGATGTTCAGTTTCGAACTGGCTCGGCGACTCGACGCGAGCGGATCAACGGTCAGGTCACTCGCCGCACATCCGGGATATGCGGCCACCGAGGTCGGAAGCCACACCGGCACCTGGTTCGACCGGCTCTTCGGGTTCGGCAAGAAGATTCTGCAGCGCACCCCGGAGCAGGGCGCCGAATCCGTGCTCTACGCCGCCACCGAGCCGGGACTGCGAGGCGGCTACATCGGTCCCGACGGCTTTCTCGAACTCTACGGGTCGCCGCACACCGCGGGCTGCTCCGCGCGGGCTCGCGATCCCGAAGCAGCACGCCGGCTGTGGGAGTTGTCCGAGCGCGTGACGGGCGTGCGGTTCGGTCTCTGAGAACAGGTTCGACGCAGGTGCCCCGGATCCGTGAAGATCCGGGGCACCTGCGTCGGTATGCCCGTGTCAGATCAGCGAGATCGCGGCGAACGCGGCGAGGCCGACCAGAGCGGCACCGGTCACGGCCTGCACGCGGCGGTCGACGACACACATCACCGACAGGAAGCCCGGCATCGAGCCACCGCGACGGGTGTGCGCGATCGCTGCGACACTCGGCATGCACCGGCCGAGGGACACGACGGTGAACATCGCGGCGCCGAGGGCGGGCGACCCGACGGCGAGCACACCGAGCACGAGCAGGTAGTACGCGCTGGACCGGATGAAGATCAGGAATCCGGGGCCGATGATCGCGCCGAACAGCAGCGACACCTTCCACGGAGACATGGTCCGCCGCAGGTGCCGGGGCAACTGCTGCCGTCGCATCGGAGCAGGCATCGACACGACGCCGATCTCGTGCAAGCCGTAGGCCAGCGCGAACACGGCCCATCCGAACAGCAACCACAACGGGGACAGGTTCGCCGCCGTGACCGAACCGAGTGCACCGAGGACGGCGCCGGTGACGGCACCGGTGCTTACCGATCCGAGCGCGTGCCAGCCCAGTCGTCGGAGCGGGGTCGATGCTCCTTTGCGGCCGGGCTGTTTCGGGGCCGCGACGACACCGGCCACGGACATTCCGCAGGTTGACCAGTTCGCCGCGAGCGAGGTGACGAGCCCGGCGCCGACGACTGCGGCGGTCAGAGCCGTCGCCGCCGTCGGTGCCGCGAGCGTCGCGGCACCGGCGCCGGCCACTGCGGCACCGGCGGCCAGGCCGAGCCGCGCAGTGGTGGATACGGCGCCCGCGAGCGTCGGGCGGATATCGGGGAGATCGGTGGAGATCGGTTCGTGGGTGAGGACGGTGGTCATCGGAAACCTCCAGAGTCGTTGCTGTGTACGAAAGTCCCGCTCGTTTCTCGGCGGACGGTGACCGTTCCGGTCATGTACGGGTGGATCGAGCAGGTATAGGTGTAGGTGCCGGGACGGTCGAACGTGTACGAATAGGTGCCGTCGCCGGTGATCCCGCTGTCGAACTCGCCGGGCGACTCCACGTGGTGGAGGAGGCCGCCGTCGTCGAACCGCCATTCGACGGTGTCGCCGACTCCGACCGTGGCGTCCATCGGACTGAACTGCACATTGCTGATCTCGATCACCGCGTCGGGAGTGTCTGCGACGGCGCATCCTGTCAGGGGCACTGCGGCGATCCCGGCGGTGATCGCCCAGTGTCCGATTCGGTTGTGGTGCAGCATTACCGGCTGCCGCACTACTGGACGATGACGGTGCCGACCATCGACTTGTGCGGCGTGCAGTGGTACGTGTAGGTGCCCGGATCGTCGAAGGTGTACTCGTACGTGCCCTCGGTGAGCAGTTCGCTCTGCAGAATGCCTTCGAGCGGACCGTCACCCGCGACGTCGTGGGGCAGGCCGTTGTCGTCGAAGCGCCACTGCACGGTCTGTCCGGCCTCGATCGTGACCGAGGCGGGCGAATAGGCCATGTTCGCCACGTCGATGACCACGGCAGGTTCGTCCGAGGTGTCGGACGAACCGCACGCGGTCAGTACGGCGGAGGCGGCGAGCGCCACGGCAAACGGAATCAGTTTCTTCACAGCTGTCCTCTCATCGGATGTACCGCAGGTTCGCGGTCATCCCTGCCTCGAAGTGATAGGCATTGTGGCAGTGGAACATCCACTCGCCAGGGTTGTCGGCATCGAACTCGATCGCGAGTTCGGTGCCGGGGAGCACGTTGACGGTGTCGCGCCGGAGTCCTCCGTACTCCGGCACCGCGAAGGTGTGTCCGTGCGTGTGCATCGGGTGCCACATCGTGCTGTTGTTCGCCATCGTGATGCGGATCCGTTCGCCTTCGCGCATCACCAGTTTTCCGGCGTCCGGCCCGGCCATACCCCATACGTAGCGGTCCCCGGCCTGGATCAGCTCCACCCGGTAATCCCTGTCGGGCGAACGAGATTCCAGGCGGACCGAATCGGCCGGCCGCAGTGCGCTCTCGGGAAGCAGACGTCCGCCGAGTTCTGCGATCGAACCCCCGACGTCGGGGTTCGGCAGCGGCGCGGCGTCGTTCGAACGCAGTACCGACGACGCATACCCGTCCCGGCCCTCGACTTTCGCGACGATCGGCCACGAACCAGACTTCAGCGTGACGAGCACGTCGTACCGCTGCGCCATCCCGATGATGAGGGTGTCGGTGGTGGTGGGCGTGACGTCGAAGCCGTCGGCGGCGATCACGGTCAGTTCGTGGCCCGCCACCGCGAACCGGTACGGCGTCTCGGCGGCGGCATTGACGATCCGCAACCGCACGCGGCTGCCGGGTGCAGCCGTGACGACCTCGGGGTCGTTCGGCGGCCGTCCGTTGATCAGGTGCAGCGGGTATCCGATGTGCTGGGTCATGCCGCCCAACGGATCGGATGAACCGTGGCCCCCGGAGACCAGTGCCAGTGCGGCAGAACTCTCGTCGGCGGTGTGTTCCACCGCAGCGCCACCCCCGTGGCCCCCGTGACCGCCGTGACCGCCGGAGATCGCGGGATTGAGCGCGGACAGGACGGCCTCGGGAGTGGTGCCGAGTCCGTCGACCCAGTCGTCGAGAACGAGTACCGCGTCGACATCGGCGCCGGACGTGTCGTCCGGATCCTCGATCACCAGCGCACCGAACAGGCCACGATCTGCTTGCAGGCCGCTGTGCGAGTGGTACCAGTGGGTGCCCGGGTCCGGGACGACGAAGTCGTACAGGAAGTCGCCCCCGGTCCCGATCGGGTCCTGGGTAACCGGAGCGGCACCGTCCATGTCGTTGCGAATACGGATGCCGTGCCAATGCAGAGTCGTGTCCGTGGGCAGGTCGTTGCGCACCGACACGAGCATCTTGTCTCGCACGCTCGCCCGCAGTTCGGGTGCCGCCGCGCGACCGCCGTACGACCACGTGTCGACGAGACGCCCACCGAGGTCCACGGTGGCCACCGCCGCCGTCAGTGCGACAGGGACCTCGCGCCCGTTCCATCCTCGAGCTGCTTCCGCCGCCGCGATCTCGGGGTCGGTGGGAGCGATGTAGTCGAGGGCTGCTGCCGGCTCCGCCTGCTCCGAGCTACACGAGGCGGCACCGAGGCCGAGCACCCCGAGGCCCACCGCACCGGCTCCGAAGGAGCCGATGCGGAGGAAACCCCGCCGATCGAGGATGGGTCCTGACCGGGTCATTCGAGCACCTGAGGTGTCAGGAGTGTCCCGACGTCTTCGACGGTTCCCGTGACCTCCACCGAACTGACCTGTTCGCCGGTCTCGGCGGCGATCCCCACGATCGTCTGCGCGGATTCACCGTCCACCTCCGGGCCGGATCCCACCACGTACAGCGTCTTGCCGTCGACCGAGAAGGCCATGCTCGAGATGCCGGTGAGCCCGAGCGTCGCCAGATCGAGGGTCTTCACGGGCGCGAACGTGGCTGCGTCGTAGAGGTCGATCTTCACGACGTCACCGCCGCGAGCGGAGTGGGGGTGGACCACCGAGTCGGTGTACTCGATTGCGATCCGGGTTCCGGTGTTGTTGATGGCATTGCCCGCGAACCGCCCGGAGTCCTGCCCCGCGTTGCCGATCGGCGTTACGGGGTCCGACGGGAGACCGTTCGAGAAATCGAGGACGAACACGTCGCCGTTCGCCCCCACCAGCAGTGCCGAGTCGGCGTCGTCGGCCCAGGTGACCGTGCGGTTGCTGACGAAATCGTCGGGCAGGACCTTGGCCCGCGCGGTCTCGGTGGGAACACCCGCGTCGTCGATCGAGATCTGGATCAGCTCGCGCGTGTCTTCGCAGACGCTGTAGAGCTCGTGCCCGACCATCCAGGTGAACGGGCCGCAGCCGATGATCTGGAGTGCCCCGCTCTCCTTCTTCGCCTCGAGGTCGACGACCCGCACGCCGTACAAGCCGTCGTCCCAGGTCACGAAGTACTTTCCGTCGGAGGTCACCGCATTCGAGCCCGGCCGCGAGTGGACGCGCGCGTAGTCGGGGAGGAGGACCTCCGACGGCTCGAGCAGGTTGCCCGAGTACGTGCTGACGGTGAAGTCCGCGGCACCGCGCGACCCGCGGGGGCGCCACACCTCGGCCGCGAGAACGGCGGGGTCATCGGGCGTATTACCGACGAATCCGTGGATCACCGGATCCCAGATGCCCGGGCCCACGACGAAACGGCTTCCCGCGACGCCGGTCACGGGATCGAGCGCATTGAGGCCGATCTCGAGACCGTAACCGTCACCGACGGCAAGCAACTCGGTCGACTTGATCGGCTCGATCTCGGAAACGTGCACCGGTTCGGGGAAGGTGGAGCCGATCTCCTGGTCCTCGCTACCGAGACCGATGCCCTCACCGGGTGTCGTGAAAGGCACGGTCGGATAGGTGACCTCGCCGGCGGCGGGACTTTCGTCGTCGCCCGAACTGCATCCGGTGAGAACGATCGCGGCGGCGAGCGGAACGGCGATCGCGGCGGTACGGGGAATGCGCTTGCTGGATCGAGATGTCATGCTCCGGCACCGACCTTCGGACGAGCTGCGGGGCGGGTCTGGCAGTCCTCGCCGATGATGGGCGCCATCGTGCAGGTGTACGCCTGGGACTCGTCCGAGACGCACCAGATGATCTCCTGGTCGTAGCTGCCGGAGACGGGGTTGTACATGATGGCCTGCATGTCGGGTTCGCCGCAGAAGGCGTTGGAGCACGACGGTGCGCCACAGCAGTCGTAATAGGCGATCAGGTAGGTCTTTCCGGTGTCCGGGTTGGTGCAGCAGCCCACCCAGAACTCGGCGCCCGGGCGGCTGCCGGGAGCGCAGGTGGTCACACCGCCGCCGTTGCACGCCGCGCACGAGGTGCCGTCCATGTTGCACCAGCGCCAGTACTCGCACTCCGCCGGATCTTTGCCGTCGAACGTGATGAACTGCGGATCCGGGACCTCGGGGGGCGCGGGCTCCGGCGGCAGTTCCTGTGCCATCGCGCTACGGGTGACCGGCAGCGAGCTGATCAGCGCGACACCCGAGACACCCATTGTCCAGCGGCCGATCTTGCTGAGCATCGAACGGCGCGAGGTGCTTTCGGACAGCTTGCGTCCTGTGCGGCTGACGAAGGATCCACCTTTGCCCGCCATCCAGTCCGCTTGTTCGCGGACGGTGTCCTCATCGACCGGATATCGGTTCTCGGTCATGTTGTGTTCTTCCATGGCATAGGCTCCTTCTCTCTCGGGACGGGTCAGGCAGACTTCGCCTGCGCATGCAGGTGCTGGAGGGACGGAGTGCCGGACTCGAGAGCGTTGAGCAGACTCTCGACCTGGGCCATGTGGTTGCACAGGCCTTTACCGCGGATCTTGCCGTGCTCGTCGAGGATCACCCCGTACGGTGTGGTGCCCACCTGGTAGGCGATGCCCACGTCGCGGGCGTCGATGTAGCTCAGTTCGTCGCCGATATTGCTGCCGGCCAAGAACTCCCGGTGTTCCTCGGGCGTGCCGTCCGAGACGATGACGACGTCGAGATCGGTTTCGGCGCGGGCCATCGCACGCAGGCCGGGCAGCAGACTCTTGCAGGTGCTGCAACTCGGCGCGGTGAACATCAGCAACTGCGCCTTGTCGCGGTGCCCGCCCACCCGCACGGAGCGGCCGACGTGATCGACGAGCCCGGCGAACGACGGGCCGGCCTGCTCGACCTTCGGGCCGGTATCCATCATCCGCGCTCCGAGGGGACCGAGCCGGACCTGGACGCGGCCGATCTCCCGTGCGAGCGCGAGGGTCATGAGGAACAGCAGTGCGACCGCGACGGTCAGCACCACGACGGCCACCAGCAGAAATGTTGTCATCGAAGTAGTCCTATCTGTGCAAGGTGGGGCTGAAGAGAGGGTTAGGAGCCGTACCGCGACTCGGCGCTCACAGCGCGGAGTTTGATCGACGCGGAGGTCAGGTAGTCGTCGACCGGACGCCAGCCGACGTGCACGACGGCTTTGATCTGCACGACCGCGACCACAGCCAGTACGACCAGCAGGCCGCTCGCCGCTCCGATGAGTCGCTCGAGCGGAGCGATCTCCGCGGAACCGGTCGCCGCGAGGACGAGTGCGGCGACGGCGAACGATGCCGCGCGGACCGCGTGGAACCACCCGATCCTCGGCACTTCGTGGGCAGAGAACGCGAAGCAACCGCAGTCGAGATCACGCCGCCCCCGCGCCAGGTTCGCTGTCAGCCCGAACGCGAAGGCGGCGAACAGCAGTGCGGCGCCCGACGCCGCCCACACACCGGCGATCCCGAGGATCAATGCGGTTCCCACCAGAACCTCGACGAGCGGCAGCGAACCCGCCACCACACGTTCCATTCGGTGCGGCAGCAGCCGGTACCCCTTCACCACGGTCAGAAGCCCGTCCCGGTCGCGGAGCTTCGGAATGCCCGCGAGCAGGAGCGTCCCCCCGAGTATCGATGCGACCATCGCCCACAACATGGATCACGCCCTCTCTGTCGTCGGGCCAATCCTGATGAGCAGATGCGGCACTTTTGCGTCGCGCAGGAAAACACTGTGCGGTCGCCGAGTGGAAAAGTGTCCTGCAACGTTCCGGACCTGTTTGTGCTGGTCACCCGGGGCGGGGTGTGACGCGGATCGCGGCGGAGGGCAGGAAGGCGGCGTTGTGGCAGGTGGCGGGGGCTTCCCGATTTCCACTTGGATTCACACGACCGTCACGTGCGCCACACTTCTGAAAAGAATGAGACAAATGAGGCGAAGAAACCAAGTGGAAACACGGGAGTTCTACTGTTTCCGCTGGTGGCCCGGGTCCGAAGACGGGCCGACGGACGATCGGAGTGCCCGTGGCGAGCGGCAGGCGTGGCGGTGGTGGGTCACGGATCGGTGGTGCGCTGGGAGCGGCGATCGCGCGATCCCGGAATACGGCACCGGCCGTCACACCGGTGTTTTCTCCCCTGCGGGCGCTGAACCGACGTCAACTCTCGCAGATCGACCTGATCGGTCAGTCCCTGTCGACGGTGGCCCCCGCGACGGGAATGATCTTCATCGCCTCGTGGATCATTTCCGCCGATCCTGGAGTCGCAGGGCTGGCGGCGATCCTCGGCACCACCGCGGTGGTCGTCGCGGTCGCGTTCTGCATCTCCCAGTTCACCCGCCGGCTCGCTGCCGCGGGGTCGTTGTACAGCTTTGCGTTCCAGGGACTTCCCCGGCGTGCCACCCTCACCATGGGCGCGGCCCTGCTGCTCGGTTATCTCGGCATCGCGATTTCGGTTCTGGCCAACTCCGCGGTGAGCCTGCTGGGAATCGCCACCGCTCTCGGTAGTGCCGTGTCCGGGACTGTACCGCTGCTGGTGTGCGCGGGGCTCGTCGCAGGTGTCGTCGCGACCATTGCGGTACGCGGTGTCCGTCTCGCGACGCGGGCGATCCTCGTCGTGGAACTGTGTTCACTGGTGGTCATCTGCGCACTGATGGTCACCGACCCCGGGACTCCGACCTCCTCGGTCGCACCCGGCACCGCCGCAACGTTGCCGTTCCTGGCGCTGATGGTGGTGTTCGGGATGGCGGGATTCGAGAGCGCGGCGTTCTTCGGGGCCGAGGCCAGGCGACCCCTGATCACAGTGACCCGGGCAGTGCTGGTCACCCCGATCCTGTGCGGAACGGTGTTCGTCTTCGCCGGATGGGCCGCACTGACCGGGCACGCGGACGTGGTCGTGGCCGCGTATTTCGAGGGCACTGCCTCGGGAGCGAGCACCGCGATGGTGGTGGCGGTCAAGGTCGGAGTGACTTTCTCCTGGTTCGCATCCGCCCTGGGATGTGCGCAGGCGGGTTCGCGGCTGTTGCTGGCGATGGGCATCGAGGGCACCGTTCCTCGACGCCTGTCCCGTGTCCATCGACGGTTCCGCACACCGTATGTCGCAGTGATCGTGTTCACCGCCGCGGTGGTGATCGGCGCGTGGATGTACCTGGTGATCTTCCTCGGCGACTCGATCGTGTTCGACGGTTTCGTCGAGGTCGCCGTGGTCGGTGCCTACACGTTGCTCGCCGTCTCGTGTCTGAGGTTCCTGCGACGTATCGGCGAGGATGCCCGCACGACCACCGTGGTCGCAGTGGGTATCGCCTGCGTGGGCGCCGGACTGCTCGGATATCTCACGCTCTCCGGGATCAGCGACGGGCAGTGGGGGATACCGACCGCCGTGCTCGTCGTCGGACTGGCCGGCGTGGTGTGGGCGGCCGTGCTGAAGCGGCTCCGGCCGGAGTCGCTGGCGACGATGGGCGCCTTCGACAGCCCGGAAACCACCGACCTGCTGCCCGGCGCAGGCGAATTGGTACTCGACGACGACGGACGACCGCAACTCGTTTCGGCTCATTCGCTGCCGGGAGACCGGCGATGACCACCCAGTCCGACGCCGCAGTGGGGTTCGGTGGGCAGCAGCCCAAGGCTGTACAGAAAGCACTGGGAATGCTCGAGGCCGTGGCGCATCTCGGACCGGGTGCCACAGCGAAGGAAATCGCCCACTTTGCCGATGTTGCCCCCACGACCGCCTACCGGATGCTCAATCTGCTTGTTGCCGAAGGTTTCCTGGTGCGCGTACCCGACCTGTCGGGCTTCGCTCTCGGGCGGCGCACCGCCGAACTGTCCCGTGCCGCGGTGGAGACGGACACCTCACCCACACTGCACGAGACGGTCGAGGAGTTGCGCTCGCACACCCGTTTCGGGTTGCACGTGGCCTCGTTCGCCGGTGGCAGGCTGCGGTTCGTCGATCAGGACCCCGACCACGAGATCGTCGGTATCGCGCTGCTGGCCAAGAACCTTCACTCGAACGCGCTCGGAAAGGTGATGCTCGCCCACAATCCCGGGATGAGCGTGGGTCTCGAACTCCGCAAACTGACCGAGTACACCGTCTGCGACCCGGACGTTCTCGAATCGGAGCTGTCCAGGACCCGGCTCGTCGGTCACGCGTTCGAGAATCAGGAATGCCGCGTGGGACGATCGGCGCTGGCCGTGCCGATCCGCAACCACGATGCCGAGGTGGTCGGGGGGCTCTGCTTGCAGGGGTCACCGCTGCGCGTGTCCCCGGCGGAGTACGACCAGCTGACATTCCTTCACGACGGGTCGCGGTGCCTCACCGGAATGTTGTGAAGCTCTGCAGCATTCCGGAATAACGTTTCGGAGGCGGAGGCGCGAACTCGCCGCGCTTCCCTCCGGTGACGAGTCCCATGGTGACCAGCGACTGCACCGTCAGCGTTGCCGCGGTGACACCGTCGACGACGGGGACGCCGAGGTCGGCAGAGATTTGGGCGCACAGGTCGGCCATCCCCGCGCAGCCGAGTACCACGACGTCGGATCCGTCTGCGCACAACGCGTCGAGACAGGCTTCCGTGACGATCTTGCGAGCGTCCGGGTCGGTGTCGAGCGCCAGCACGGGGACTTCACACGCGTGTACACCCCGGCACGAGTCGCGCATCCCGTACCGGTCGGCGAGGTCCCGGGCCCGCCCGGTCGTGCGGCCCAGTGTCGTGACGACCGAGAAGCTCCGGCCCAGAAGGGTCGCGGTGTGCATGGCGGCCTCGGCGATCCCCACGACCGGTCCGGCCGCGATCTCCCGCGCCGCATCGAGACCGGGGTCGCCGAAGCAGGCGATCACGTAACCGTCGACACCGTCGCGCTCTCCCTTCTCGATCTCCGCCAGCAGACCAGGGACGGCTAGTGCTTCGTCGTAGTGGCTTTCGATCGACGGCGGTCCCATCTCCGGGCTGACCGCCTCGAGGCGTGTGCCCGGGCCTGCGACGGCCCGGGCACACGCCTCGATCTTGGCGGTCATCGCCCACGTGGTGTTCGGGTTGACGACCTTGAGGAACATGCGATCAGACGGCTTCCTGCGCGGGGGCGGTCTCGGGGATGCGGACTGCCCACCGGGTGCGGGTCGCGAGCAGGTGGTAGACGACGAAGCCGAGCCCGCACCCGATGAACCAGCTGTACTGCGCAGCGGCGCTCATGCCGGGGGCGTTGTTGAACAGCACCGGGGTCATCGCGACAGCCGCACCGACGACGGTGGCAACGACTGCAGCGGGGTTGTAGCCCTTGCTGTACCAGTAGGCCCCCTTCTCGGACATCGTGAACAGATCGTCGACGATCACCTTCTGCTTGCGGACCAGGTAGTAGTCGGCGATGAGAATGCCGAACAACGGGCCGATGAACGCACCGAGGGTTTCCAGGGTGTAGTGGATGACCTCCGGGTTGTTGTACAGATTCCACGGGGTGATGAGGATCGAACCGACCGCGGCGATCATGCCGCCCGCCCGCCAGCTGATCTTCTGCGGGCTGACATTCGAGAAGTCGAACGCCGGCGAGATGAAGTTCGCGACGATGTTGATGCCGATCGTGGCGATCGCGAAGGTGAGTGCTCCGAGGACGATAGCGAAGGTGGAGTCGATACGGGCGACGGTTTCGACCGGGTCGGTGATCAGTTCGCCGTAGACCGGGAGCGTCAGCGACGCGGTGATCACCACGAGCAGCGAGAAGACCAGGAAGTTGAGGGGGAGGCCGAGGAAGTTGCCCTTCTTGACGGCGCCGAACGACTTGCCGTACCGGGAGAAGTCTCCGAAGTTCAGCATGGGGCCGGAGAAGTACGAGACCACCAGGGCGATTGCGCCGAGCATGACCGGCACCGACGACCAGCCGGTGTGCGTGACATCGCCCAGCGTCAGGTCGATCGCACTCCAGCCGGCCTTCGAGATCAGGTATCCGCACAGCAGGAACATCACGACGTACACGGCGGGCCCGCAGAAGTCGATGAAACGCCGGATGGACTCCATGCCGCGCCAGAACACGCATGCCTGCAGCACCCACAGGGTGAGGAAGCTGACCCAGCCGAGAGCGGACAGCCCGGCGAACCCGTAGTCGGCGACCACGGCGTACGGGGCGAGCGAGGGAAAGAGTTTGATGAGCACCACGTCGAGTGCGGCCGAGGCGAGAAAAGTCTGAATCCCGTACCACGCCACCGCGATCAGTCCGCGGATGATGGCGGGGATGTTCGCACCCAGCACGCCGAAGACACTGCGGCAGATCACCGGATAGGGAACACCGGTGGCCTGGCTCGGTTTGGCCACGAGGTTGCAGAAGAAGTAGACGATGGTGATGCCCGCCAGGAGGGCGACGAGGACCTGCCAGCTCGCCAGGCCCAATGCGAACAAGCTCCCGGCCGTGACGTAGCCGCCGACGCTGTGTACGTCGGACATCCAGAACGCGAAGATGTTGTACGAGCCCCAGCGCTGGTTCTTCAGCGGTGCCAGGTCGTCGTTGGTGAGCCGCGGATCGTAATCGGCGGCGGGCGGACCCGGAACGGGGGCGTCGTCGCGTGGTATCAGCACTTCGGTCATGGGTGCTCCTGGGCGGTGGGGAAACTCGATGCGCCGAACGCTAATTGCGCGAGGTTGCCGCAGGATTACCCGAACTGTATATCTTCCGCGGGCAGCAGCCCGGCACCTGCCGCAAGCGTCGCGATGGCTGCGTCGAGGCGCCGGTTGTGATGCTCGTAGGCCGCGAGCAGTTGCTCGGTGTCACGCGCGAGGAACGCGTCGAGCATGGCCTGGTGTTCGTGGTGCAGGTCGGCACGTTCCGCGTCGCTCACGTGCACCATCGGCTGGACCGGTTCGGTGATGTTCCAGGCATATTCGAGCATGTGCAGAAGCCGGTGCATCCGGGACGGGCGAGCGAGCGTCATGTGGAACACGCGGCTCTCGCGGTGATAGGTGTGCGAGTCGTGCTCGTGCACTGAGCGTTCGAGTATTTTGTGTGATTGCTCGGCGAGCCGGTAGTCCTCCGGGGTGGCGTTGTGCACAGCCGCCGCGAGCGAGGCCGATTCGAGTGTTTCCCGGACGAGATACAACTCGCGCAGTTCCTCCGCCGTCAACTGGGCGACGGTGTACCCGTGATTCTGGCGATGGGTGACGAGTCCCTCACCGATGAGGGTCTTGAGTGCCTCGCGGACGGGGATGCGGCTGACTCCGAACATCTCCGCGACCTCACCCACCGGTATAGGTGTGCCCGGTGGTGCTGCGCCCGAGAGAAACACGCGCCGCAACTCCTCGAGGATCGCGTCCTGGGGCCGTCCGGGTACGTCCACTCGGAGCCGGTCGACAAGCACCGATCTGCGACGTGGCGCCACGGCGGTGGCTCCTTCCTGTCCGGCGAACACGGGCGACGACGACGCGACGGTAAGCCCCTGATGTGTCCGCTGCGTCTCGCTCGTGTGACAGCGACGAGTCGCCGGGCCCTCGGTCGACGCCGAGAACACCAACCGGCATCGGCGGGTGCGCTAGGGGGCCGCTGCCCGCGTGGTCGTCGGGAGCGTGGCGCGCGTCGTGGGCTGGGGCGTGGTCGCGGGGCGCTCGTCCCGCTCCTTGTCCTCCGAGCGACTGTCGTCCTGGGGCTTCGTCCGCCGCGGGTACCGAGTGATGTCGCGGGTTGTGGACGTGACCGACGCCTGCTGCGAGGTGGGTGCGGAGGTGCGGGCAGAGGTGGTGACCACGTTTTCCTCGACCGGAATCACCGTGCCGGCACCGGGGTAGACGGTGGTCTCGACGATGGGTTCGGCTGTGGTGCTAGAGATCGGGGGTTCCGTCGTCGGCGTCTCGGATCTGCTTACGGGAGAGGCCGTGACGACGGGTGTCTGGGACGGGGGAAGATCCACCGAACGGGACGTCGGAGAGGGTGGTGCCGACAATTCCTCGGGTTCCGAACCTGGCAGGACGACCACGGCGACTACGGCGAGGACCAGCACCGCTGCCACCGCGGCGATCGCTGCCGTTTTCCGGCGCCCACGGCGGGCGACGGGGAATCCGTTCCGGTTCAACGGTTCGATACGGCGTCCCATGTCGGCGAGTTCCGTGTCGAGGGGCGTCGCCGTGAGCACACGGTCGCGCAGGCGGCGGGGGAGCGGAACGGGCGGCACGGCCGCGAACAATCCGGTCGCATTCGGAACGGCCGGTACCGCCAGGTCGACCGCTTGCTGAGCGCGAGCGAACGGGCGGCCGTCTCCGGCGGCGGATCCGAGGATCGCGTCGATCTCCTGGTTGGTGAAATGATGGCGCACCGCCAGTTCGAGGACCTCGCGTTCGATCGCGCCGAGGCTGCCCACCGCGTCGCGGACCGCGTACAACTGGGGACGGAGCGGTGGCGCCGCGGGATCGGTGGCGGGAACGAAGCCGACCGTGCCGGCAGCACGCCCGGGCTGCGCACACTCGGAGCGGACGATCGCGTAGAGCCACGCCCGCAACAAGCCGGTGTCGCGGAGAGCGTCGATTCGGCGCACCGCGATCCAGATCGAGTCGTGCACGACATCGGAGGCAGTCGATGCGTCGACGAACCCGCAGGCGTACGCGAACAATCCGGGCGCGTACAAGTCGTACAGCCGTGCTGTCGCCGCGGGATCTCCCTGCCGCAGTGCCTCGCCGACCTCGCGGTCGGCAGACCCGTTCCGGTACGCCATCGATGCAACCCCTCCCCTTCGTCCGCGCCCCCGTGTGCCCCTGCGGGACTCGCGCCCGGGTGCACTCTACGAGGCGCGGGGCAGACAGGGAATGCCTCGGTCCGGCGAGAGTCCGGCGAGCCCTGTTGCCGGTTCCGATGCGTACGTAGTGTGCGGGGTATGGCGGCATGGACAGCGAACGACATTCCCGATCAGAGCAACCGCACGGTCGTGGTGACCGGTGCGAACAGCGGCCTCGGCGCCGAGACGGCGCGGGCGCTCGCGCGTGCCGGCGCCCAGGTGGTGCTGGCGTGCCGCGACGTCGCGAAGGGAGAGGAGGTGGCCGCGCACATCGGTCCGAACGCGCAGGTGCGCAAAGTGGACCTCGCCGACCTGTCGTCGGTGCGTGCGTTCGCCGCGGACCTCGCCGCGACCCACCCGACCATCGATGTGCTCGTCAACAATGCGGGCGTCATGGCGGTGCCGCAGCGGCGGACCGCCGACGGCTTCGAGATGCAGATCGGCACCAACCACCTCGGCCACTTCGCGCTCACCATGCTCCTTCTCGGGCGCATCACCGATCGCGTCGTCACCGTGAGCAGCACCATGCACCGGATCGGCAAGATCGATCTGGACGATCTGAACTGGGAGCGGCGCCGCTACGAGCGGTGGCCCGCGTACGGCCAGTCGAAGCTGGCGAATCTCCTGTTCGCCTACGAGTTGCAGCGACGGCTCACCGCGCACGGATCGCCGGTGAAATCCTTTGCGGTACACCCGGGTTACTCGTCGACGAACCTGCAGTACCGGAGCGAGTCGCGGTACGGGAAGCTCGTCGAGTGGGTGACTCCGGTCATCGGCCAGTCGGCCGCGATGGGAGCACTCCCGTCCCTCTACGCCGCGACCGCCGTGGATGCGGAACCCGGCGGTTTCTACGGGCCCGGCGGCCTGTTCGAGATGCGAGGACACCCCGGGAAGGTGCAGTCCAACGCGCGGTCGCACGACCAGGGCGTCGCCGCGAGCCTGTGGTCGCTGTCCGAGCAGTTGTGCGACGTGCGGTCGCCGCTCACGTCAACGTGAACGACACGGGAGGCAGGGCGTCGCGGCGGCACAGACCGGTCTGGTCGACGAGGTCCAGGGTGCGCAGGTAGCGACGTACGAGATCGCCCGCGGAGAGCCCCGATTCCGACGCGACGCGCAGCGCTGCGGCAAGGCCGTCGCCGCGGGCCCAGCTGTGGACGGCCCCGACGGCCACCGGGTCCGGGTCGGGGCTCACCGTCAAACCGTGGCGCTGTTCCGCTGCGGCCAGTTCGCCCCAGAGGCGCATGGTGACGCGCAGGGCCTCGTC
This sequence comes from Rhodococcus sp. BL-253-APC-6A1W, assembly GCF_012843405.1. Lineage (NCBI taxonomy): Bacteria > Bacillati > Actinomycetota > Actinomycetes > Mycobacteriales > Nocardiaceae > Rhodococcus > Rhodococcus sp. BL-253-APC-6A1W. The sequence continues at coordinate 141,700 of NZ_JABAFB010000006.1, read as the reverse complement.
CACCGCCGGGGTGGTCCGTCCGGACGCCGCGGCGGTGCGGTGCCGCGTCTCGCCGAGCACAGTCGAGACCACTGCCGCGAGCTCGCAGGGTTCGAGCCCGTCCCATGCTCCGGTCCGCACGCATTCGGCCACCAGAAGGTCGCTCGTGCAATAGATCCGGCCGAGCCGTCGTCCGTCGTCGGTGACGTACGCCGACTCACCGGCCGGGTCGAGGATCACGTAGCCGCGTTCCTCGAGCACGGCGAGGGTGCGATCGAACGTGGTGCGCAGACGTCCGGTGACGGCCTCGATCCGCACGCGCATTCGTTCCGTGTCGGTGACCAGGGTGCCGAGCCGGCCCGCGACGGCCAGGAGGTGCGCCCGGTCGGGCCGCCGGTGGCCCGGGTGTGAACGCACCGCGCGGGCGAGCGCGGTGACGGTGTCCGCGGATGCCGTGGTGCGCGCGAACGCGAGACGCTCGTACAGACTCCGGTATTCGGTGAAACCTGCTGCATCGGCGAGTTCGGCTTCGAGGTCGGCGATCAGCGCGGTATTCGTCCGTACCGCGTCGGACAGCGCGCGCACCGATCGCTCCGCCTGGAATTGGGCGAACGAACGGTCCAGAAGTGTGCGTGCGCCGTCGAGGCCGACGCGGTCGATCAGATTGACGCAGGTGTTGTAGCCCACGCGCAGCGAGCTGTGCAGGGGATAGGCGCGCGTCGAGGCGAGTCCGGCAACGGTGGCGGGGAGGGTGTCGGGCTGCCAGAGCACCACGGCGTGCCCCTCCTCGTCGATCCCGCGCCGACCGGCGCGGCCCGTGAGCTGGGTGTATTCCCCGGGCGTCAGGCGCACAGGTCCGGCTGCCGTCGGTTTGACGAGACGTTCGAGTACGACGGTGCGGGCCGGCATGTTGACCCCCACCGCGAGGGTTTCGGTCGCGAACACCACGCGGACGAGCCCGCGCGTGAACAGGTCCTCGACCGCGTGCCGGAATGCCGGAACGAGGCCGGCGTGGTGTGCGGCGAATCCACGCTCGAGCCCCTCGATCCAGTCGGAGTAGCCGACCGCGTCGAGGTCGGCCGGGGGCAGAGAAGCCGTGTGCCGGTCGGCTATCGCGCGGATCTGCGGGACCTCCGCGGCCTCGGTGAGACGCAGGGAAGAGTCGAGGCATTCGGTGACGGCGGCGTCGCATCCCGACCGGCTGAAGCGGAACCAGATGGCGGGCAGGAGTTGTTCGGCCTCGAGCCGCGCCACGATCTCCGGGCGATCACCGCCCGCGGGAAGGGGTGCCGAGGTCCGGCGCTTACGGCGTTTCCTCGCTCCGGGGGATGGAGCGGCGTCGGCGAGTTGCCGATGTGCGATGTAACGGTCGAGGGTGTCGTCGATGGTCCCGGTGCCGGGGGAGAAGAGGGCGAACAACCGCCCCCCGGCGAGCATGTGCTGGGTGAGCGGGACCGGGCGGACCTCGTCGACGATCACGGTGGTCTCGCCGCGCACCCGGCGGATCCATGCCCCGAATTCTTCGGCGTTGCTCACCGTGGCCGACAGGCTGGCCAGCCGCACCGAGCGGGGAAGGTAGAGGATCGTCTCTTCCCAGACCGCGCCTCGTTCCCGGTCGGCCAGATAATGCACCTCGTCCATCACGACGTGGGTGAGGCCGTCGAGGAGGGGGGAGCGGGAATGCAGCATGCTGCGCAGGACTTCCGTCGTCATGACGACGACGGGGGCGTGCGGGTGAAGGGTGATGTCCCCGGTGAGCAGGCCCACCTCGCCCTCACCGAATCGCTCGACGAGGTCGTTGTACTTCTGGTTGCTCAGCGCCTTGATGGGCGTGGTGTAGAAGCAGGTGCCGCGAGGAGTGGAGTCCCGGAACATGGGTGAGCTCTGACGAGACTCGAGCGCGAGGTAGGCCGCGAACTCACCGACCACCGTCTTCCCGGCTCCGGTCGGGGCGCAGACCAGCACGTCTCGGTTCTCTTCCAGCGCACGGCAGGCGTCGATCTGGAAGTCGTCGAGCGTGAATCCCACCTCGGCCGCGAACTTCGCGAGCCGCGACCCGTCCTGCATACCCACGTGTCCACGCTACGCGGACGCGGCATGGACACGTGGTGAGGCCGGGTGGCCCGGGTAATCGGTCAGTCTTCGGAGATCTCGAGGGTGACCTCGATGTTGCCGCGGGTCGCGTTGGAGTACGGGCACACCTGATGAGCCTTCTCGGTGAGCTCGCGGGCCTGTTCGGCGGACAGCTTCGGCAAGGTGACCTCGAGGGTGACGGCGAGGCCGAATCCGCCACCGTCGGTCGGGCCGATACCGACGCGGGCGCCCACGGCGGAGTCACTGATGTCGGCCTTCTCCTGACGGGCGATCATCTGCAGTGCCGAGTGGAAGCACGCCGCATAGCCCGCGGCGAACAGCTGTTCGGGGTTGGTGCCTTCGCCGTTGCCGCCCATCTCGGTGGGCATGGCGAGGTCGACGTCGAGCTTGCCGTCGCTGGTGCGAGCGTGGCCGTTGCGTCCGGCTCCGGTGGCGAGGGCTTCTGCGGTGTAGAGGATCTTCATGGCGGTCCTACCTTTCCTCGGGGGTGTCGCCGGCTGCGTGCTGCAGCGCGGCGGTCAGGCGGTGGAGCGTGTCGCGGAGTTCGGCGAGTTCGTCGAGTTCCAGACGGCCTGCGCGCGCCACGCAACCGGGGATGTCCGCGGCTTCTTTCCGTAGCGCGTTGCCGGCGTCGGTGAGGCGTACGACGACACGTCGCTCGTCGTCGCGTTGCCGTGTCCGTTCGACGAGCCCGGCCGACTCGAGTCGCTTCAGAAGAGGCGACAGTGTGCCGGTGTCGAGGTCGAGGGCGTCGCACAGGTCCTGCACTCCGCGCGCGTCGCGTTCCCACAGTGCGAGCAGTACCAGGTACTGCGGGTAGGTGACGCCCAGTCGGTCCAGGAGCGGCCGGTAGACCGCCGTGGTGGCGCGCGACGCGCGGTAGAGCGCGAAGCACACCTGCTGATCGAGAGCGAAAGGATCCGACACGTGAAATAAAGTAGCGCACCGTTGTGTTGTGCACAATACAAAGTCTTCTCGTTCGCCGTGACGTAGCTCACCTTCATTTGCCCTAGGGCTTCGGAATTGATGAAGTGTTCGGCACGTTAGTTGAGTGAGTAAGGCTCAAGTCAAGAGAAAGGCTTCGGAATGACGGCATTCTTCGGGCCTGGCGGACCCGGCCGAATCGACCTCTCCCGCTTCATGAGCCGCGGTACGCAGGAACTGATGGCGGTCGCGGCTCGCTTCGCCGCAGAACGCGGCGACGCCGACCTCGATGCGCTGCACCTCCTCCGCGCCATGGCGGAAACCGATCCGGCCCGCACCGTCATGGCCCGCTCCGGAGCCGATCCGGCCGCGGTCGTCGCGGCTGTCGACCAGCGGTTGCCGCAGAGCAACCCGGACTCCGGCGTGTCGGCTCCCGCACTCAGTGGGGCGGTCAAGACCGCGTTGCTGGAGGCACATCAGCTCTCGCGCGCGCTCGGCTCGACCTACATCGACCCCGAGCACGTGTTCTTCGCGCTCGCCGCGGACCAGACCCGCGCCCCGGGACGGTTGCTCGCCTCCCTCGGTGTCACCCCGCAGTCCCTGCAGACGGCGCTCCAGCCGGTGCCGCCGGCCGAAGCGGGTGGCGACTCCGCGACCCCGACGCTCGACCAATTCGGTGTCGACCTCACCGAGCGCGCTCGGAGCGGTGGCATCGACCCCGTCGTCGGCCGCGCCGACGAGATCGAGCAGACGCTCGAGATCCTGTCCCGCCGCACCAAGAACAACCCGGTTCTCCTGGGCGAGGCAGGTGTCGGCAAGACCGCGATCGTCGAAGGGCTCGCCCAGCGCATCGTGGACGGCGAGGTACCGGAAAACCTGCGCGACAAGCGAATCGTCCAACTCGACCTGACCGGCATGGTGGCGGGCACCCGCTACCGCGGCGACTTCGAGGAACGCCTCACCAAGGTGCTCGACGAGATCACCGCACAGTCGGGCGCACTGATCGTCTTCATCGACGAACTCCACACCGTCGTCGGCGCCGGTGGCGGCAACGACGGGGCGATGGACGCGGGGAACATCCTCAAGCCCAAGCTCGCCCGCGGCGAACTGCACATCGTCGGTGCCACGACACTCGACGAATACCGCAAGCACATCGAGAAGGACCCGGCGCTCGAACGGCGCTTCGGTCCGGTGATGGTCGGTGAGCCGAGCCGTGAGGACACGGTCGCCATCCTCCACGGACTGCGTGACCGGTACGCCGAATTCCACGGTGTCCGTTACACGGACGAGGCCCTCGACGCCGCGGTCGACCTGTCGGTGCGATACCTGCCCGACCGGCACCTGCCGGACAAGGCGATCGACCTCGTCGACCAGGCCGGTGCGCGGTTGCGGCTGCACACCCCGCGCGTCGACGGTGCACAGCTGCGGGACCGGCTCGTCGAACTCGAAGCCGAGAAGGACCGCGCGGTGCAGGCCGAGGACTACGAGGAAGCCTCGCGCGTCCGCGACGAGATCGTCCGGATCCAGCAGCGCATCGACTCCGGTGCGCCGGCTGACGCGGACGTCCCGGTGGTCGGCACCGAACTGATCGCCGAGGTCGTCTCGCGCGCGACGGGAATCCCCGTCACGCAGATGACCAAGGTGGAGAAGGACCGTCTCCGCACACTGGAGGACGAGCTGCACAAGCGCGTCATCGGCCAGGACGAGGCGGTGCGCGCGGTGGCACGTTCCGTCCGCCGGAGCCGCTCGGGCATGAGCGACCCGCACCGCCCGGTGGGCAGCTTCCTGTTCCTCGGCCCGACCGGCGTGGGCAAGACCGAGCTGGCGAAGGCGCTGGCCGAGGTCCTGTTCGGCGACGAGCGCAAGATGCTGCGCGTCGACATGAGCGAGTTCGGCGAACGACACACCGTGAGCCGGCTCGTCGGCGCCCCGCCCGGGTACGTCGGCTACGGCGAGGCCGGTCAGCTGACCGAGCAGGTCCGTCGCAACCCGTACTCGGTCGTGCTGCTCGACGAGATCGAGAAGGCGCACCCGGATGTGTTCAACACCCTGCTGCAGGTGCTCGACGACGGCCGTCTCACCGACGGTGAAGGCCGCACGGTGGACTTCACGAACACCGTCGTCATCATGACCAGCAACCTGGGATCGGACATCATCTCCAGCCGTGGTGGGGCCATCGGGTTCACCACCGGCGACGCGGAGGCGGAAGAGAAGCCGCTGCGCGACCGGGTGATGGGACGGCTACGCGAATCGATGCGGCCGGAGTTCCTCAACCGCATCGACGAGATCGTCGTCTTCCGCAGGCTCGACGACGCACAGTTGCACCGGATCGCCGATCTCCTGCTCGACGAGAGCCGGAAGCGGCTCCAGGCCAAGGGCATCGAGATCGACTTCAGCCCCGAGGCCGTGGAGTGGATCGCCCGTCACGGGCACCAGCCCGAGTTCGGTGCCCGCCCGTTGCGGAGGTCCATCGCACGGGTTGTCGACGACCGCATCGCGGATCTGCTGCTCGACGACACGCTGGTCGAGGGCGGACGCGTCGAAGTCGACGTCGCCGGCGACGAACTGGAGTTGCAGGTGGTCTGAGATTCCGAAAAAGGGCGGGTGTGTGCACTGCACACACCCGCCCTTTCGTACGTCGGTCGTCAGGCTTTGCACAACCTCCGGATCGCATTGAGGGGCAGACGGAGCCACGACGGGCGGTGCCGCGCTTCGTACACCACTTCGTAGACGGCCTTGTCGATTTCGTACGCACGGAGCAACGGCCCGATGTCGCGCGGATCGGATCCGGATGCTGCGGCGTACCCGTCGCAGAACGCGGCGGAGTTGCGTTCTGCCCATTCCCGCGCCCGGAACTCACGCTGCGCCGTGGCGCCGTCGGGATCACGCTCTCGCACCGAATGGTGGGCGGCGTAATCGAAGGAACGCAACATCCCCGCGACGTCGCGGAGCGGGGTGTCGGGATGCCGGCGTTCGACAAGGGACTTGGCGGGTTCACCCTCGAAGTCGATGAGCAGCCACCGTTCCGGTGTGCGCAGCACCTGCCCGAGATGGAGGTCGCCGTGGATGCGCTGCACCGTGACGGGACCGAGCGCGGCGGCTTCGTCGAACCTCGCCTGTATCGCGGGCACGAACTCCACCAGTTCCTCGACCTCGGCGGCGGCGGCCTCGAGCCTGCGGCTCATCGCGGCCGCAAGTCCGGACGCGGGACGCTGGGATTCCCCGAGCGCGGCGGCGAGATCCGAATGGACCTCGGCGACCGCCGTCCCCATCCGGTAGGACTCACCGGCGAAATCCGTACCGACCTCGTCGGCCCGGAGATCCCCTTCGATGAGGAGATCGCGGATACTTCCGAGCGCCATCGCCCACCCGTCCGCGGAATTGGCGGCGAAATCCTGGGCCATCGCGAGCGTCGTGCGGACACCTTCGACATCGGCGTCGATCCACGCACGGATCGGTGCCACGGAGCGGCAGCCCACTTCGGTCAACGCGAGGTGCAACTCCACGTCGGGGTTGATACCCAACGTGAGACGACGGAACATCTTGAGCAGGAGGCGTTCGCCGAGTACGACGGACGTGTTCGACTGCTCCGCGCCGAGCGGGCGCCCGCGCATGCCCGCCTCGAACTCCGCGCCCGGGAGGGTATGGAGATCGACGGGCCCCTTCGGGCGGCCACTGCTCAGGCTCTGCGCGTACAGGCCGATGATGTCCTGGTCGTGCAGACCGTCGTAGACGAACACACTGTGCCCCGCGTCATCCGGTGTCGCCAACGTCCACGGAGCCAGATCGTCCGGCAGGTGCGATCGGTACCCCAACGGCACCTGGTAGATCTGCTCGGCAGTGTCCTCGAAGTCGACGGCCACCAGGACGTGGTCGGCGCCGAACCCGGGTTCGTCGGCGAGTGTCTGCCGCAACACGATCCGCACGCCGGTGATGGTGTGGCCCTTCGCGGCGAACCAGCGCTGACGTGGGAGCCAGTGTGCCAGGCCCGCTTCGAGGTCGGCGTCCGGATAGCGGCTGTCGTTCTGTTCGGTCATGGCTGCACCGCCGCTTCCGCTTCGCTGCTGACGGGATGTGATCCTGCGCCTTCTGTCGTGGGATCCGGTTGCAGAGCGAACCAGAAGAACCCGTGACCGGGGAGCGTGAGCATGTAGCCCTCCTCGGTGATCGATGGGAACGGCACCGACCCGGTGAGCTCCACCGGGATCCACCCGACGAACCTCGACAGATCCAGCACCACGGCCTGCGGATAGCGGGAAAGGTTGTTCACGCACAGGATGACGTCGCTGTAGTTGCGATCCGGGGTCGTTTCCATCTCCCGGAGATACGACAGGACCGCGGGGTTGGCGCTGCCGAGTTCGGTGAACGCCGCCTTGCCGAACGCGGGGTGCTGCTTGCGGACCTGAATCATCCTGCGAGTCCAGTGCAACAGCGAGTTCGTCGAGTTCAGCTGGGACTCGACATTGATCGCGTTGTACCCGTACGTGGGATCCATGATGGTCGGAAGATGCAGCCGCGCCGGATCGGCGCGGGAGAAACCGGCATTGCGGTCGGGAGTCCACTGCATCGGGGTACGCACCGCGTCGCGGTCACCGAGCCAGATGTTGTCGCCCATGCCGATCTCGTCGCCGTAGTACAGCACCGGGGACCCGGGCAGGCTCAGCAGCAACGCCGTGAACAACTCCAACTGGTTGCGGTCGTTCTCGAGCAGAGGGGCCAGGCGCCTGCGGATCCCGATGTTCGCCCGCATCCGCGGGTCGGTGACGTACTCGGAGTACATGTAGTCACGCTCTTCGTCCGTCACCATCTCGAGCGTGAGTTCGTCGTGGTTGCGCAGGAAGATGCCCCACTGCGCGGTGCGGGGAATCGACGGGGTCTGCGCGAGGATCTCCGAGATCGGGAATCGGTTCTGGCGGCGAACCGCCATGAAGATCCGGGGCATGAGCGGGAAGTGGAACGCCATGTGGCACTCGTCGCCGATCTCCGGCTCACCGAAGTACTCGACCACGTCCGACGGCCACTGGTTCGCTTCCGCGAGCATGACCCGGCCCGGGTATTCGGCGTCCATCACCGCCCGGCACTTCTTGAGGAACGCGTGGGTCTCGGGCAGGTTTTCGCAACTGGTGCCCTCGCGCTCGAACAGGTAGGGCACCGCGTCGAGCCGGAATCCGTCGATGCCCAGGTCCAGCCAGAAGCGGAGGACGTCGAGCATGGCGTCCTGGACCTCGGGGTTGTCGTAGTTCAGATCGGGCTGATGCGAGAAGAACCGGTGCCAGTAGTACTGCTTGCGCACCGGATCCCACGTCCAGTTCGAGGTCTCCGTGTCCACAAAGATGATGCGGGCATCCTTGTAGGCCTCGTCGCTGTCGGACCACACGTAGAAATCCCCGTAGGGACCGTCGGGTTCGGCACGCGACTCCTGGAACCACGCGTGGGTATCGGAGGTGTGGTTCATGACCAGGTCCGTCACCACGCGGATACCGCGCTTGTGCGCTTCGTCGAGGAACGTCACGAAGTCGTCGACCGTCCCGAATTCCGGTAACACCGCGCGGAAATCGCGGATGTCGTAGCCGCCGTCCCGCAGCGGGGAATCGTAGAACGGGGGCAGCCAGATGCAATCGGCCCCGAGCCACGCGATGTAGTCGAGTTTTTCGGTCAGCCCCCGCAGGTCACCGGTCCCGTCGTGGTTCGAGTCGTTGAACGCGCGCACGAGAACCTCGTAGAACACCGCGGTCTTGAACCAGTCGGGATCGATCGGAAGGTTGCGTGCATGCGCGAAATCCTCGGACCGTGTCTCGACGATGTGCCCGTCGGGGGTGTGCTCGGGTTCCACAGCTCGGGCGGTCGGATCGGCTGGGCTTTCTGCTGGCATGAAACCTCCGGGCTCGTCATCGTGCAGGGCGGAACCTCAGGGTTCCCCGGCGTCGGCCGGTCCACACCCGGCCCGGCTGAAAGCGAGGTGAGGGCATGCGTGCGCGGATACATTGACGCCCATGACTGCGAATCGGCCGGAGGGCCGGGTGGCCGAACTGTGCACCCGGATGCGTTCCTTCATCGACGAGGAGGTTATCCCGCTCGAGCCGACATTGTCGCGGCAGGACGACGACGGCGCCGCGGCGCTGGACGGGCTGAAGAGCCGCGCGAAGGACCTCGGATTGTGGGCGCTCGGGCACCCGGAGGAGATCGGCGGCGGGGGAGTTCCGTTCCTGGACTTCGTCTATCTCAACGAGATCATCGGCCGGTCGGAGTTCGGTCAGCTCGCGGTGGGGTCGGTGTCGATGCAGGACGCGCTGATGCTGCATCGGCACGGCACCGAGGAGCAGCGTCGTCGCTGGGTTCCCGGTCTCGTCTCCGGCGAGATCCTGCCGTCGGTCGGCATGACAGAGCCCGACGTGGCCGGCTCCGACCCGGTGCTCGTGCAGACGACCGCCCGTCTGGACGGAGCGGAGTGGGTCGTCAACGGCCGTAAGTGGTTCACCACCGGCGCCCGGCAGGCCGGCTACTGCACGGTGTTCGCGCGCACCGAACCCGACTCGACGCCGCTTCACCGCAGTATCAGCGCTGTCATCGTTCCGACGGATACGCCGGGCTTCGAGATCGTCCGGTCGATCCCCACGATGGGGTACGACCCGAGCGACCACTACGAGGTGCGCTACACCGACGTCAGGGTTCCTGCCGACAACGTGCTCGGGGGACGCGGCAACGGTTTCCTGGTCGCCCAGGACCGCCTCGGACCCGGCCGGATCTTCCACTGCATGCGCTGGCTCGGGCAGGCGCAACGGGCATTCGAACTGATGTGTGCGCGCGCCAACGCCCGGTTCGCGCACGGGTCGCTCCTCGCCGACAAGGGCGAGATCCAGCGGTACGTCGCCGAATCGGCCGCACAGATTCAGGCGGCGCGCCTCATGACGCTCGACGCGGCCCGGGTCATGGACGCCGGTGAGGACGCCCGGGTACAGATCGGTCTCATCAAGTTCTGGGGCGCGCGGATGCTGCACGACGTCGTCGACCGGGCGATCCAGGTACACGGGGCGCTGGGCCTGACCGCGGATACGCCACTCGAGGCCATGTACCGGCGGGCACGGTATGCGCGCATCTACGACGGCCCCGACGAGGTGCATCGCATGTCGACCGCCCGCCGGATGCTGCGCGACCCGGAGCGAGTGCCGTGGCGGTAGGGACCGTCTCGTTCGCGCCGCCGAAGGGCGATCCGTTGCTCGGCACCGGGGAGCGGAACGGCGTCGCATACGGCCGCCTCGCGGAGGTGTCTGCTTGCCCGGGAACAGGTTCGGCGAAGATGCACCCGGACCCGAAGTTCCTGCCGGGGAGCGTCGGGGCGAGTCGGTGTGCCGCGGCACAGAACCGGTTCGGCGAGTTCTGGTAGAGTCCGTCGCTATGCAGCGCACCTATTTTTGGTTTAGCGGGCCGGCCCTGGGTGGGTCGGTCGGCGTGACCGCGCGCTGACTTCCTCACCCACGAGCCGGATACAGACCGGCTCGACGGGATCTCAGGGTTCTTCCGGGTCGGCTTCCTTCACCGAGAACAGGAACGCAACCCGATGAGCTCCACCACTGGAATCTCCACCACCAATCTCGACGAGCAGCGCACCGTGCGGGTGAGTCCGCTCGCCGCGCCGTCGGAGATCCGCGCCGAATACGCCCCTGACGCCGTCGTGGCGGCGACCGTGCGATCCGGCCGCGCCGACACCGTCAATATCCTGAACGGCACCGACGACCGCCTCGTCGTGGTGGTCGGCCCGTGCTCGGTCCACGACCCCGCCGCAGCCATGGATTACGCTCGCCGGCTCGCCGCGAAGGCTGACGAATTGCGCGACGACCTGCACATCGTGATGCGTGTGTACTTCGAGAAGCCGCGCACCACGCTCGGCTGGAAGGGTCTGCTCAACGACCCGCACCTCGACGGCAGCTACGACATCAACACCGGCCTGCGAATCGGCCGGAAGTTGCTGCTCGATGTGTCGAGCCTGGGCCTGCCCGTCGGCTGCGAGTTCCTCGATCCGATCCTCCCGCAGTACTACGCCGACCTGGTCACCTACGGCGCGATCGGTGCACGCACTGCCGCCAGCCAGGTGCATCGTCAGCTGTGCAGCGCCCTGTCGATGCCGGTCGGGATCAAGAACTCCACCGAAGGCGACGTGCAGGTCGCGGTCGACGGAACCCGCGCCGCAGGTGCGAGCCACGTGTTCCCCGGCACCGACCTCGACGGCCAGGCCGCGCTCATCCAGACCGTCGGCAACCCGGACTGCCACGTCATCCTCCGCGGCGGCAGCGCCGGCCCGAACTACGATGCCGCGACCGTCGCCGACACGATGGCGCGCCTGCGCAAGGGCGGGTTGCCGGAACGGGTCGTCATCGACGCGAGCCACGGCAACAGCAGCAAGAACCACGAGAAGCAGGTCGACGTCGTGACCGACATCGCCGAGCGTCTCGAAGCCGGAGAACAAGGCATTGTCGGTGTGATGCTGGAGAGCTTCATCGAAGCCGGCCGGCAGGACTTGACGCTCGGCTCGTCCGACGAGCTCGAGTACGGTAAGTCCATCACCGATGCGTGCATCGACTGGGCGACCACCGTCGTTCAGCTCGACCGCCTCGCCGAGGCTGTCCGGGCGCGTCGCGGCTGACCGCTCCTGGGGGTCGTGACCGAAGGGCGAAAGTCCTCCAGCGGATACCGCGATGTATCCGCTGGAGGATCTCGAAGGTGCCTCACCGTCTTCCATCCCGCCTGTAACAAACCGGTCGGCGTTTGCGAACTCCTGACGGAACGCACCTTCCGAACGGACCCGACGATGAATCCTCCTGCAGGCTGGCATCCAGATCCCTATGACCCGTCAATCGACCGTTTCTGGGATGGCAATCAGTGGACAGACCGAATCAGGCCGAGAGGTACTGAAACCCCTGCGCAAGGCCCCGGCCCCGCCGCTCAGGGGGGTGATCCGTCCCGAGGTGAAGGGAAGAAACACCGAAAGTGGCCGTGGATCGTTGCGGTTGTCCTCGTGGGACTCATAGCACTCGGGGCGATGTTCGGCGAGGACGAGACACGGAACCCGGACTCGGACCAAACGGGCACAACTGATTCGGTCACTCCTTCGGCGAGCGCGACCGCACCCCAAACCACCACGTCCCCTCCTGTTACGAGTACGGTTCCTGCTTCGCAAGCGCCTGGCACATCCGAACGTACGTCGGAATTCACGCCGACCCCTACCAGTGCTGCGCCCCTCGAGTTCTCTTGCAGCGACGCGGCCTGGAGGGAATCGATGGGTGCTGAGGGCGACAGATTGTGTGGAGCACCGTGGACGCCCCCGACGCGATCGCAGACCCCGGAGTACACGCCGTCGCCACCTGCCCCGGAGTACACGCCACCGCCACCTGCCCCGCCTGAGCAATCGGGATTGACCGTGCACCCCGGCTCTTTCTGCAGCACGCCGGGCGCGGTGGGGATCACCGTCAAGGGTGTCCCGATGGTGTGTGCTCCCGGATCCGACGGCAGGGACCGTTGGCAATCGGGCAACTGATCGTCCCGTCCATCGCGCGTCACTCGCAATCGCAGCGGTCAGCGGCGTCCTGAGAAGTGGTTTCTTGCACGATCGATCGGCCGGGCGTGGCCCGGTGTGCTGGGGAGCGACACACGCTATCCCGCTTTTCATTCCCAGTACCTGAGCGGATAATTCGGGCGAATAGGGAATGTCGTTCTGCGCACAAGGAGAGGTGAAACGACTTGCGGTAGCGTGCGAAGCATGGATGGGGAGACGTTGTCTATCGTCGTGCCGGCTCGAAATGAGGAGCGCTATCGGGCCGTGTCTGTCGGCCCTCCTTGCTCAGAAGGACGAGATCTTCGAAATCGTTGTGGTGGACAATAATTCCACCGACAACACGGTGCAGATCGTCGAGGCCATTGCGGCCTGTAATCCGATCGTCCGCCTCGTAACGGAGAAACGCCCCGGTGTGGCGTTCGCCCGCAACGCGGGTTTCGATGCCGCCGAGGGTTCGATCTTCGGGCGGATAGACGCGGACACGCGTGTGCGCCCGGGGTGGGCACGAACCGCACGGGAGTTCTTCGCCAGAGACGACGTGGCAGCCGTCGGCGCGGTCAGCGGTCTCAACAACTCGTACGACTCGCCCTACCGCGGGTTGAAGAAACGGTACTTCGAAAAGCAGGTCGCGAAGGGCTTGTCCGGCGGGGAACGGCGGGTCAACAACATCCACGGCGCCAACATGGTGATCAGGCGCTCCGCATGGGAGCACGTGCGAGACGCGGTCAGCATCCACTCCGGCATCCACGAGGACGTGGACCTTGCCTTGTGTCTGCGCGAGCACGACATCGAGATCGCCCAATTGACAGATCTGTTCGTCGACATCTCTCCCCGTCGGGCGCTGACCCCGCCGCGCGAGTTCGCCGAGTACAGCCGGTCCGTTGTGCGCACGTACGAGCTACACGGACGGTTGACACCGGAAGTCGTGAAAGTTGTGCGCTGGCAGTGGCTTTTCCACCTCTTCGCCTACGCCGGATATCGTCCTTACGACCCGGACCGAGGCAGGTTCACGCTCGGACGGTTGCTCTCCGCCGGTGCCGGTCGCGCCATGCCCGTGGGGGACGGAGGGGCAACGCCGGAGACGAGCCTGCCCGCCGGAAGCGACGCACCGGGAACCGACGCACGTGGAGACGGACAGGGACGCGCCGACTTCCCCGACAGTCCCGGACGGTCTGCCGATCAGGACAGCGGTGTGAAGTCCCGGCTCCCCAGATAGGGCGGGCGCGGGTTCTTCGCTGCGAACGGCTCTACCAGGGTGTTCTCCACGCTGTTGAACACCACGAAGAGATTCGAGCGCGGAAACGGGGTGATGTTCCCGTTGGAGCCGTGCATGCAGTTGGAATCGAATACCGTTGCGGAACCTGCGGATCCCGTGAAGGTGGCGATGCCGTACTCGGCGGCCATCCGGGTGAGGCTGTCTTCGTCGGGAGACCCGGTCTGCGGCGCGTGGGTGACGAGCGACTCGCGGTAGTAGTCCTCCGGAGTCTCTCCCGCACACGAGACGTAGGTGCGGTGCGAACCCGGCATGATCATCAAACCGCCGTTGTAGCCGTAGTTCTCGGTCAAGGCGAGCGAGATGCTGAGCGCCCGTGGCTTGGGCATTCCGTCCTCGGCGTGCCAGGTCTCGAAATCCGAGTGCCAGTAGAACGGCCCGCCGCGGAAGCCTGGTTTGACGTTGAGTCGCGATTGGTGGATGTACACGTCGGAGCCGAGCAATTGCCGTGCAATCCCGGCTATTTCGGGACGGCGGACAATAGAGGCCACGAGATCGCTGAGCAGATGGACGTCGAAGATGGAACGGACGTCGCCGCTACCCTGCTCGCGGATCACACGCGCGTCGTCACCCAGTTCACCGCCGAGCCGTGATGTTTCTTCCAGGAGGTTTCCCACGTCGTTCGCGGGAAGAAGCGCTTCTGCAGTATGGAATCCTCGGCGGTCGTATTCGGTGACCGCCTCGGCGGGCAACGGCCCCTCGGCCGCACTTCCCCACACGACCGGATCCGGCCTCGCGAACGATTCGCACTTCGCTCGGCTCCGGGTCGGATACTCATCCTGTACCGCAGCGCGCATAACGGTGTTTCACCCTCTCCCAGGTCGACAGAGCTTCGCCTTCCAGACTTACCCACTCACCGCCACGTTATGCAACCCGGGTGGATTCCGTGCCGGTTCCGGGCACCGGGTTCCCGGGTGCGTCGTCGTGTCCCGGTAGGAGCGGGATTGCGAACCCCGGTTACCGCGGTGAGCGGTAACTGCTCGGGGTGTTGCCCGTCCACCGCTTGAACGCGCGCCTGAAGGCACTCGGCTCGGAGAACCCGAGTCGGGCCGAGAGGTCGTCGACCGACTCGCCGCGCCGCAGCCCGGCGATGGCGAGATCGCGGAGTACTTCCTCGCGCAATTGGCCGAGTGACGTGCCCTCCTGGCGCAGTAGCCGGCGGAGGTGAGGGGTGCTCACGGTGAGCATTCCCGCAATGTCCTCGGCGGTGGCAGTGCGTCCGTTGATTCCCGACTCGAAGATGCGGCGCACCTGCGACGACACGGTCGACTCGTAATCCCGTTCCGACAGAATGAGATTCGGGGAGTCGCGGAGATACTCGTCGAGCGACTCCTCCGACTGCACGAGCGGCGACGTCAGTGCGGAATTGTGGATTTCGAGCGCTGCGCGGCCCGCTCCGAAGGTCACGGGGACACCGAACATCGAATCGTAACTACGAGCAAGAACCGGATCCGGTTCGGCGTACGGCAACATCACCGATTCCAGCCGGACTCTGCCGCCGACCAGCCAGGCCGCGAAGCGGTGCAGCAGCATGAGGAGAAAGTCGACGGTGACGCGTGTCTTCTCGTCGACCACCTCCGGCAGCGCGACATCGAGGTACGTGGTGGTGTCACCCGGGGTCAGCGACAACTGGGGGAGCGACCGGACCACCCGGTTGACCTCGACCATGCGGCTGAGCGCGCGCGCGAGATCGGGGCAGTGGATCAGCGTCAGGCACATCACCCGGAACATTCCACGGGGGACCGGACCGGGCGCCAACCCGAACAGTTCGTCGTCCGTGATCTGCCACGCCATCTGGGTGAACCGGCTCACCTGTGCCGGCGTCAGGCGCGCGTGAGGGTGCGCGAGGACCGCGCGACTGATTCTGGCCGCGTCCAGCGCCGGTTGGAGATCGACTCCGGCGTCCGCGCCGGTGCGTACCGCCCGGGATACGAAGTCGGACGGAATGGTGGGCCGCGACATGATCTAGAGGGCCTCCTGCAGCGTGCGCAACCGATCGACCGCGTCCGCGAGCACGTCGTCCCGCTTGCAGAACGCGAATCTCACCAGATGGTTCCAGGCCTGCGTGTCGTCGACGAACACGCTCACGGGGACCGCGGCCACCCCGATCCGTTCCGGCAGTTCACGGCAGAATGCGACACCGTCGCGGTAACCGAGCGGCGTGAGATCGGCGCACACGAAATATGTTCCGGCCGAGTCGAGTACGCCGAACCCGGCGCCCTTCAATGCATCGGACAGCAGAGTGCGTTTGCGTTGCAGGTCGTCGCGCATCGACCTGATCCAGTCCTGCTCGTGGGTCAGGGCGTGGGCGACTGCGGGCTGGAAGGGTGCGCCGCCCACGAAGGTCAGGAATTGCTTCGCGGCGCGCACGGCGTCGATCAGCTCGCGGGGCCCGAGCGCCCAGCCGATCTTCCATCCCGTGACGTTGAACGTTTTCGCGGCACTCGACACGGTGACCGTGCGCTCCGCCATTCCCGGCAGCGACGCGAGCGGGATATGCCGGCGGCCGTCGAACACCAGGTGTTCGTACACCTCGTCCGACAGCACCAGAAGGTCGTGTTCGCACGCCAACTCGGCCAGGGCCGTCAGGGCCGTCTCGTCGTACACGGTGCCGGTGGGGTTGTGCGGGGTGTTGACGATGAGCATGCGCGTGCGGTCGGTGATCGCGGCGCGCAGGGCGTCCACGTCCAGCACGAAGCCGGCTCCCGCCCGGGCGAGCGGGACGGTGCGGCGAGTCGCGCCGGCTAGCGCGACCGCGGCGGCGTACGAGTCGTAGTACGGCTCGGTGAGCAGCACTTCCTCGCCCGGCTCGACGAGCCCGAGGACAGCCGCGCTGATGGCTTCGGTGGCTCCGACGGTGACGAGTACTTCGCAGTCGGGATCGTGTTCGATGCCGTAGCGGTCGGCGCGGTCCGCGGCGACGGCCTGCCGGAGCGCGGGAATACCCGACCCGGGCGGGTACTGGTTGACCCCGTCGGCGATGGCCTGTCGCGCGATCTCGAGCATCTGCGGTGGACCGTCGACATCGGGGAAACCCTGGCCCAGGTTGATCGCGTCGTGCCGGATCGCCAGGTCGGTCATCTCGGCGAAGATCGTCGAGGCGAACGGTCGTAGCCGGGCGACGGTGCGCACTGCCGCTGCCGGTCTCCTCGAATCAGCCACTCGTGAAGCCTATCGTCCGCCCTGTCACATCCGGGACGGCTGCCTCGTCAACAGTACGAACGGCTCGGCCGGGACCGGCGAGGAGTCCCGGGGCCGCGAGAAAACCGGAGGACGTCATGCCGCGAATCGAACCGGTCACCCCCGAACGGGCCGGCCTGGCCACCCGCGCGACCTATGCCTTTGCTGCGCGCCGCTACGGGGTGGTTCCCGAGCCGTTCGCGGTGCTCGCGCACCACCCGGCGTTGATGCGCGCGACCGGAGTACACGAGATGCTGGTCGAGCGAGCCTCGAAGGTGCTTCCGGCCAACGTGAGTGAACTCGCGGTGTACCGCGCAGCGTGGACTCTGGGATGTTCGTGGTGCGTCGACTTCGGCACAATGCTGCAGCGCCTCGACGGACTCGACACCGAGCGCCTCGCCCAGATCGCCGACTATGCGACGTCGGACCTGTACAGCGACGA
Source organism: Rhodococcus sp. BL-253-APC-6A1W (assembly GCF_012843405.1). Classification (NCBI taxonomy): domain Bacteria; kingdom Bacillati; phylum Actinomycetota; class Actinomycetes; order Mycobacteriales; family Nocardiaceae; genus Rhodococcus; species Rhodococcus sp. BL-253-APC-6A1W. The sequence goes on along the minus strand of NZ_JABAFB010000006.1, from coordinate 124,258 downwards.
CGAGAAGGCTGCGATCGCATACGCGGACGCGGTCACCGGGGATGTTGCCACCGCCGTGACAGACGAGCAGGTCGCGGATCTCGAACGGAGATTCGGGCGGGCCGGGGTGGTGGAACTGACCTATCAGATCGCTCTCGAGAACATGCGGGGCCGGATGAACTCGGCACTGGGCATCCAGGAGCAGGGCTTCAGCACCGATGCGTGTCGTGTGCCGTGGGCGGACGACGCTGCGGCGGCGGGGAAGTGAGTTACTCGGGTATCACGATCTCGGCGATCGAGCCCGGATTCCAGGCGACCTCCCAGCGAAAGCCGTCGGGGTCGGCGAAATAACCGGTGTAACCGCCCCACAGGCGGTCGGTGCCGCCCGACACCGGATCGGCGCCTGCCCGTCGGGCGGTCTCGAGCACGACGTCCACTTCGTCGCGGGTCGCGACGTTGTGGGCGAGGGTGACGGGTGGAACCCCGCTCCACGATGTCGGGCCGACCTCCGCCTCGAATTCGGTGCGGGCCCACAACGACAGGATCACGTGGGCGCCGACGCGGATCATCACCACTTCGCCGGGTTCTTCGACCACTGCGGACCAGCCCAGTCCGTCCACGTAGAACTCCCGGGCGCGGTCGACGTCCTCGACGGCGAGGGTCACGAGACTGAGACGCTGCTCCATGCGCCCGACCCTAGCGGTGGCGCCGGGGTCCGGGCGACGGATCAGCGCCGGCCCAGGGGTACGAGAACGCCGCGCCGCAATTTCTCCGGGTTGGCCAGGTCGTAGGCGGCCCAGACCCGGCCGTCGCGAACCGTGCATCCCGTCACGCGGGGCGGGTATCCGCGCCGACCGTCGCCGCCGAGCCCGTGGTTGAGCAGGCCGAGTTCGCCGTTGACGCGGACCGGTTCGAACGCCGCGAACGACTCCGGGCCGTACCGGCGTATCAGCCCTGCGAAGAACCGGGCGAACTTCTCGGCACCGAACACCACGTTGAGTGCGGTCGAGGTGGTGCCACCGGCGTCTCCGATCAGCCGCGCATCGGGGTGCAGCGCCGCGATCACGCCGTCGATGTCTCCCGCGGCGAAAGCCGCCACCAGCACGGCGACGGCGTTCTCGTGTTCGGCGGTGGGGGTCGGGGGCGGTGTGTCGGCCACGGCACGGCGAGCGCGGGAGGCGAGTTGCCGAGCCGCTGCCGATCCGATGCCGAGAACGGTCGCCACTTCGTCGAACGGCACACCGAACCCGTCGTGGAGCACGAACGCGATGCGCTGCGGCGGCGGCAGCACATCGAGGACGATCAGCGCGGCGAGCCGGCTGTCCTCGTGCTGCACCACCTGTTCGAGCGGGTCCGGCGGGCTGGTGCCGCCGAGTGGCGTGACAATCGGTTCCGGCAGCCACTGTCCCACATATTTCTCGCGCCGTACCGCGGCGGACCGGAGCTTGTCGAGGCACAGCCGGCCCACGACAGTGGTCAGCCACGCACGCAGATTGTCGATCTCGCCGGCATCGACGGTCGCGAGCCGGAGCCAGGAGTCCTGCACCGCGTCCTCGGCGTCGGCGACACTGCCCGTGAGCCGGTACGCGACCGTCAGCAGGTGGGCGCGGTGTTCCTCGAATGATTCCGCAAGCCCGGACGCGCGCATATTCTCGATGCTACGAGCAGGATCACCGTCGCGGGCAGGACTCCGGGTGCATCCGACACGGTGCACGGAGGTGAGCGATGCCGGTGACGAGCGCAGGTCTGCTGCTCTACCGCGTCGACGACACCGGGCTGCTCGAGCTGTGGCTCGTGCATCCCGGCGGCCCGTACTGGACTGGAAAGGACACCGCCGCCTGGTCGGTGCCGAAGGGAGAGTACGGACCCGAGGAGGAGCCCCGCGAAGTCGCGACCCGTGAGTTCGAGGAGGAATGCGGCTTTCCCGCGCCGGACGTGCCGTTGTCGCTGCTCGGCCGTTATCGGCAGGCGTCGGGCAAGATCGTGAGTGTCTACGCCGGCGAAACCGACGCCGACCTCCGGTTCGTCTCGAGCAACACGTGCGAGATCGAATGGCCGCCCCGGTCGGGGAAGCGGCTGACGATTCCCGAAGTCGACGATGCCCGCTGGATCACGTTCTCCGACGCGGAAACCAAGCTGGTGAAGGGCCAGCGCCCGATTCTGGTGGCGCTGCGAGCACGGCTCGACGACGTGGGCCGCCGGTACCGCACCGAATAGGGCTGGCCTGTCGAGGTTTTCGCTGATTCTGACGCGTGCGTGCGCTCCCATCGGCGGAGCACACGGCATCGTCCGTACCGAATCGGGGGATACTTGCCCAGGCAACAAGATCGTCGACTCGAGTGAGGACCCACATGCGTTTCGGACTTTTCATCCCTCAAGGTTGGAGACTGGACCTGGTCGGTATCGATCCCGCCGATCAGTGGCCCGTCATGCGCGATCTCGCGTTACGCGCCGACAAGGGCCCGTGGGAATCGATCTGGGTGTACGACCATTTCCACACCGTCCCCGAACCCACCGACGAGGCCACCCACGAGGCGTGGACTCTGGTGTCCGCATTCGGCGCCGTGACCAGCCGGGTGCGGCTCGGTCAGATGTGTACGGCCATAAGCTACCGCAACCCTGCGTATCTCGCGAAGGTGGCTGCGACCGCCGACATCATCTCGGGCGGCCGCGTGGAAATGGGTATCGGGGGCGGGTGGTACGAGCAGGAATGGCGTGCCTACGGCTACGGCTTCCCGTCCGCCGGAGAACGTTTGCGCCGCCTCGACGAAGGCGTCCAGATCTTCAGGCAGGCCTGGACCACTGGCACGGCAACGCTCGACGGCAAGCACTACCAAGTCGACCGAGCGATTGTGCGTCCGCTGCCCCTCCAGGAAGGTGGGATCCCGCTCTGGATCGCCGGCGGCGGGGAAAAGGTGACGTTGAAGATCGCGGCGAAGTACGCGCAGTACACCAACTTCGACGGAACCCCCCGGGGATTCGCGCACAAGTCGCAGGTCCTGCGAGAGCACTGCGCCGAGGTCGGCACGGATTTCGATGCCATCGTGCGGTCCGCCAACTACAACGTCGCGATCGGACGGACGGAAGCGGAGGTGCAGGACAGGCTCGAGGCGCTGCGTGCACGACTCGAACCGATCGTCGGTGCCGAGAAGGCGGACGGGGCGCTGGACGCATTCCGGGGTATGCCCGCGGTGGGAACGCCCGAGCAGATCGTCGAGAACCTCACGGCGCTGAAGAAGCAGGGACTCGAGTACGCGATCTTCTACTTCCCCGAAGCGGCCTATGACACCACGGGACTCGAATTGTTCGAGCAGGAGGTGCTTCCGCACCTCGCGTAGGGGACGTCAGACCGGCCAGCCGTCGGCCGGTTCGCGGGGGTCGCCGGGCAACAGGGCCGCCACCCACACGTCGCGCGGGACTCCCCGTTGCAGGAGGCCGTGTCGGGCGACCCCCTCGAACCGGAAACCGAGGCGGCGTGCGACGGCCGCGGACGGCACGTTGCCGACCAGCGCTCGCCACTCCACACGCCATGCCTGCAACCCGTGCCGGCCGAAAGCGAAGTCGCACACCAGACGTGCGGCGGCGGTGGCGAGTCCGCGGCCGCGGGCCTCGGGAGCCAGCCAGAAACCGATCTCGGGCGCTGCGCTGCCGTGCTGCACGAAACCGATCATTCCGAGCAGCGGGCCGTCACGACTCGTGCGGATTCCCCAGTCGGGAAAACCGTTGGCCCACTTGTGCGGAACGATGTCCTCCACGAACCTGACGGCGTCGGCACGGGTGTACGGGTGGGGGACTGTGGTCCATTTTGCGACCGCGGGATCACTACAGCCGTCGGTGATCGCGTCGATGTCCCCGCTTCCGGGGACGGACAGGACGACGGTGCCGTCGGTGAGGATCGAGGGCTGCATGTCAGCGCAGTTCCGGTGGAAGTTCCCTCAGGTCCAGTTCGACTCGTCGCTCGTCGCTGGCGTTGATCTCGTCCGCGGAAGACAGCTTGGACTTCAGCAGTTTCCATTCGGATTCGTCGATCGCCGCCGTGGCCTTCGCCAGAACCGCAGCATCACGAGTGGCCCACGCAAGAGGCATCGGGCTGACCATCTGCCACACCCCGGACTTGTTGCGTGTGGTCCGGTCGGAGAGCACGGCGACACAGGGAACCCGTTCGCCCACCTTCGCGCGGTGCCCAGGGATGGCCTGGACGTCCCGGGTGACGAGGGCGTAATGATGGCGTCCGGTGCCTTCCGACGCGCCGTCGGCGGGCTTGGCGATATCGATCAGGGCGAGCAGGGTCAGACCACGGGCCCGGGTGGTCGCGACCAGCGCCGGAACCAGTGGGCTGTCGCGGTAGAGGTCCTCGATCGTGCCGACCTTGCGGGGAGCCCACAACGCGACCCACACCGACGTCACCGCGGCCACGACGAGCACCGATCCGACGATGTACGACCAGGCGTGGGCGAGGACGAAGAGCCACACCGCACCCGCGGCGCACAACAACGCGACGATCACCGCGGATCGTCGCAGACTGCGCACCTCCGCGAGCGTCTGGTTCACGGCTTTCGCGTGGGGCAGGTCGACGGGAAACTCGAATCGGCGCACGTGATCCAGCATATCGGCCACGCGCGCGGCCACGTTCACCGGAAGCATCCGGCTGGCGGGCGCGCCCGCTCGGCGGCCGACGGGTCTCAGCCGATCTGCGGTCCGAGAAGATCGTCGGCGTCGGTGATCCGGTACGCGTACCCCTGTTCCGCGAGGAACCGCTGCCGGTGGGCGGCGTACTCGGCGTCGAGGGTGTCGCGGGCGACCACGGAGTAGAAGTGAGCCTGCCCGCCGTCGTGCTTGGGTCGCAGCAGCCGGCCCAGACGCTGGGCTTCTTCCTGCCGGGACCCGAACGTTCCGGACACCTGCACCGCGACCGACGCCTCGGGCAGGTCGATCGAGAAGTTCGCGACTTTCGAGACCACGAGCACGCCCAACTCGCCCGCCCGGAACCGGTCGAACAGCGCTTCGCGTTCCTTGTTCCGTGTCGACCCCTTGATCACCGGGGCGTCGAGAGCGGCACCCAGCTCGTCGAGCTGGTCGATATAGGCGCCGATGACGAGCGTGGGAGCACCGGCGTGTTTCGCGAGAATCGACTCCACCACCGGGATCTTGGTCCGGGCGGTCGAGCACAGCTTGTACCGCTCCTCCGGCTCGGCGACCGCGTAGGCCATCCGCTCCGCGTCGGTGAGCGTGACCCGCACCTCGACGCAGTCCGCCGGGGCGATCCACCCCTGGGCCTCGATGTCTTTCCACGGCGCGTCGTAACGCTTCGGGCCGATCAGGGAGAACACATCGCCTTCACGACCGTCCTCGCGCACGAGGGTCGCGGTCAGGCCCAGCCGGCGACGCGACTGGAGGTCGGCTGTCATCCGGAACACCGGTGCGGGAAGCAGATGCACCTCGTCGTAGATCATCAGGCCCCAGTCCCGGGAGTCGAACAGCTCGAGATTGCGGTACTCGCCCTTCGTCTTGCGGGTGATCACCTGATAGGTGGCGATCGTGACGGGCCGGATCTCTTTCCTTTCCCCGGAGTACTCGCCGATCTCCTCTTCGGTGAGGGAGGTGCGCGCGATCAGTTCGCGTTTCCACTGCCGCCCCGCGACGGTGTTGGTCACCAGGATCAGGGTCGTGGCACCGGCTTTCGCCATGGCTGCTGCGCCGACCATTGTTTTCCCGGCCCCACACGGCAACACCACGACCCCGGATCCGCCGGCCCAGAACGCATCCGCCGCCATCTCCTGGTAGTCACGCAGATGCCAGGGGTTCGATTCCATGTCGAGGGTGATCGGGTGCGCCTCACCGTCGACGTAACCGGCAAGATCCTCGGCGGGCCAGCCGATCTTGAGCAGCATCTGCTTGACGCGGCCACGCTCGCTGGGGTGCACCACGACGGTGTCGTCGTCGATGCGGGCGCCGAGCATGGGCGCGATCTTCTTGTTTCGGAGCACCTCTTCGAGAACCGCACGGTCCAGGCTCACCAGGGTGAGGCCGTGGACGGGGCTCTTCACCAGTTGCAGTCGCCCGTAGCGGCCCATGGTGTCGACGATGTCGACGAGCAAAGGTTGGGGGACCGCGAAACGCGAGTGACTGACCAGCGCATCGACGACCTGCTCTGCGTCGTGGCCCGCGGCCCGCGCATTCCACAGGGCGAGCGGTGTGACCCGATAGGTGTGGATGTGCTCCGGGGCGCGCTCGAGTTCGGCGAACGGCGCGATGGCTTGTCGGGCTTCGGCGGCACGTGGGTGGTCGACCTCGAGCAGCACGGTCTTGTCGGACTGGACGATCAAGGGTCCGTCGGCCACGAATGCCTCCTGGGATAGAGAGTAGAACTCTCCTATTCTCCTGACTGGAGACGCGATCCGCCACCCACGGGCCGCGTGTGCCGCCGACGTCACCCCGTGAGAGAGCGACGTACCTCCATCAAGCACACCAGCGCCTCGGAAATTCCGGAGCGATAGCCCGCGTCCTTTTCCGACAGTGCCGGTGAAGAATCCAATTCGTGCTCGAGGCGTTCCTGAATTCTATCCAGGGCCGACATCGTCCTTTTCACTTGTGAAATCCTGTCTTCTGATTCTTTGTTGCCGAATTGCTGAAAAAACCCGAGGGTCACACCATCCGGGAGAATTCACCGGCCTGCGCGTCGAGCACGAAAAGGCGTGCCCGCGCGAGTGCGGACCGGAAGCCGTGCGCGAAGGGCGACGGCGAACCGTCGTCCCCCGCGCGCTCCGAAATGTCTGTGAACTGCTCGTACAGGTCGTCCAGCAGGGTGGCTGAGGATGTGGTCACTCTGCGTCCCGAGGTCGTCGTGCGCCGGAAAGCCGTCAGTGCCGCTTGCGCTTCTTGATGAATTCGGTGTCGTCGGTCTGTTTCTGGCGCTTTTCCGCGCGCCGTTCCTTGAGGGACTGCGACGGTTTCTTGAGAGTTTTGCCCTTGTCGGCCATTGTCGTTCCTTTCGGGAATGGTCGAACACTCGACAAGTCCAGACCATAACCCATTTACAGAAAAAAGCCAGTCGCGCAGGAAAGGGTCGGTCCGCACCGCGATACCGCACGAAAAGGTGACGGCGGTAGGTTGTGACGGCGAACACCGTGCCGCACCCGCGCGGCCGGGCGAAGGAGGATGTCGTGCACGGTGAACAGGCACATGCGATCGACGCGCTGCCGCAGTCCCTGGGGCGGCTGCGGACGCGGTTCTCCGAGTTGCGGGCTCCCGCCCCGGCAGATGTGCAGGGGACATACCGCGCCGTCTTCGTGGGACCGGCACTCCTCCGCGCGGTCGCGCCGCGCGCCATCGCCCTCGGGGGCATGCGCGGCTGGCACGGTAAGCGTTTCGACGGTGCGGGCGGCGCCGTCAATGTGCTTCGCGACGGCGACGGCACCCTGCGCGACAGCCTGCCCGCCACGATCTCCACCGACGCGTCGTGGCTCGACGGCAGCGAAGCCTTGGTCGTCTCCTACGGAACCGGACCCCAGGGGTCCGCGCCGGTGCCCTGGCGCTGGGTGCGCGACGAGTTCCGCGCCCTCGACGACGGCACGCTGCTCGGACTGACCTTCGTGGCCGGACCGTGGTCCCGCCTCGCGGCTTCGCCGTTCGCCCTCGTCCGCGAGCGGTGACCAGGCGCCGGCCCGAGCCTGCCGGGGGTCACGTCGTGGGGGTGTGCCGCCGCACTAGATCCGATGCGAGCTCGGCTATCCGCCGCCGCGCGTCCGCAGGCGTGAGAACCTCGATGTGATCTCCGAACTGCAGAAGCTGTCGCACCGACTCGATGTCCGGGTAGACGATCCTCACGGCACACCATCCGTCCTCGGGGGGTTCGACGTCTTCGAGCCGCGAACCCAGAATGCGTCCGGCGAGGTCGAGCCGATCTTCCCGTAGCCGCGCCCGCACGGCGACCCGGCCCGGTGTCTCGGTGCGCCGCACCAGCCCGGCCCACACCGAGCGGAGGTCGTGGCCCGAGCGGAGTCTCGCCGGTTCGGAAAGGGTCTCGTAGCTGTCGAGCCGCTCCAGACTGAACAGTCGTGGTCGTTGCTCGTCGTCGGCGACGAGGTACCACCTCACCGTCCCGGGACCCGCCTCCGAGGTGGACGAGATCTTCTCGCGGTGGAGTGCCACCGGCGCCGAGGTCGTCGAGAAACCTCACGACGACGTCTTCGGCCGCACCTTCGTGATCGCGGACCCGGACGGAAACCTGATCCGGGTCGCGCCGGTGGACGGCTAGCCGGTCGAAGGGATCAATGTGCCCGCGGGGAAGCGGCGGTCGTCAGTCGACGAGCGCAACCGATGTCACGCGGTGCAGCACGAAACTGCGGACGGTCCCCGAGGCGGGATCGAAGGCTTCGAGTTGCCCACCGCCGACAGCAACGGGATCGACGATGCGGCGGGTCGCCACGCCCTGCGCGTCGACGTAGCCGAGTGTGATGCTGCGGTGTGCGTGCAACGCGAGTTGCAGCAGCGCGAGGGTCGCTGCGCCTCCCGTTCGGCTGCCGTCCCCGCGAGCGGAGGCACCCGACGACGCGGACTCCGTACGGTCTCCGGCACGCAGGGTACGGACGAGGGTCGCGAGTTGTTCCTCGTTCGGAGGCATGGGCCCCGCGTAGCGCGCGCGGGTCCGGGGCACCGTGACCCGCGCTCCGCGCGGACGCAGATCGACGACCGTGCCCGACGAGTCCTCGCCCGCGGGTGAGAAACCCGCGGCACGCAACTCGGCGAGTACCTCGGCGAGCGGCGCCTGCGAGATCGCCACGGTCGGAGCGACGGCGCGCAGGGCGAGGGTGGCCGCAACGGGCGCGGAGAGCACCTCCGCCAGCAGGGCGGGATCGTCGGCGCGGACGAACGAACTCGCCACTCCCGCGCGCAACCGTCCGTGCCGTCGGGCGACGTCGTCGATCAGGTAGGTGAGCGCCTGTGGCACCGGGGTGCGGGAGTGGGCGGCGAACAGTGCGTGCAGGTCACCCGCGCCCACCCCGGCGTCGAGCGCCCGCCGCACACTGGCATCGCTGATCCGGTACACGGTCGCGGCACCGGCCGACTCGATATCGGCGACCAGCGCGATCCGGTCGGCGAGTTCGGGCACGAGACGACCGGGAGCAACGATCGTCAGGTCGGCCTGGACGAGTACGTAGTCGACAGCCTCCGGCAAGGCCGCGGCGATCTCCGACTCGGCGTCTCCGCCGTGCAAGAGGGCCTTCCCGGCGGAGGAGAGGCTGTCGTGTGCGACGAGGGCGAGTGCGGTGGCTTCCCGGATGGTTTCGGTGACGGTGTCGAGGTCGAATCGGCCCGCCCAGCGCGGCCTGCGCCACGCCGCGATGGCGCGGATCTCTGCGACGGTGGGCGCGGAGCCGGGGACGTCGGCGAGAACTTCCAGCAGTAGCCGCCTGTCGCGGACGGCGGTCGTGGATTTCACTTCGTCGGACAGCGCCGCGATCGGCTTGTCGCTCTGGTCGCGTCGGCCCGCGAGCCACGGTCGGCGGGACATGTCCAGCCACGCGCCCGCCAGAACGGCCCAGCGGTGAGCCGGGGGAGCCGCGAGCCAGCCGTCGGCCGACGTGGTGGGGGCCCAGTAGTCGTCGATATCTCCCGGCGGAGGAGGGTCGGGAATACCGCGGGCGAGGAGACCGGCAGCAGCGAGCACCTCGACGAGCAGCGCCGCGTGCTGGTCCTCGATACCCACGGCCTTCGCAAGACGGTGGAGTTCGCGTACTCCCAGCCCTCCGGCCTTCAGAACGGGGGCGGGTTGCTCGCCGAGCGTCGACAGAAGATTCTCGCAGTGCCGGAGGAGTTCGAGCGCGGCGCCGGCAGCGGTCGCATTGACATCGGCGAGTGTGCGGACGGCTTTGGAGGCGCGGGGTGCGGTCAGCGAGCCGGGATCGAACGGCGCATCGCCGCGGATCGCCTGGCCCACCCGATGCGGCAGTTCCACGGTCTCGTCGTCGATTCGGACGAGCAATCCGGCGGCGAGAAGTCTCTGGACGGGCCGGTCCTCGGGAGTGCCCGGTGCGGCGTCGCGGGTGCGTCCCACCGGCGAGGTCCGGGCGAGGGTGTCGAGAATGCTGCGCTGCGCGGGTTCGAGCTCGGCGAGCATCTCCTCGAGTTCCTCCCGGGACGGCAGGTCGGCGTCACCGGCCCGGCCGATCCGCCACGGAACGGCGTCCACAGATGCGGCGACGAGCCGCAGCGCGTCGGCGGGACCCCACACGAGCAGCAACCCTCGGAGCTTGTCGAGTATGCGGTCGGTCGCCTTGGCGCCGAGACGACCGCCGAGCGCGTCGAGGAGCGTGCTTCGGGGCACGGCGGCGTCCACGGCACCGAGGCCCGCCAGAGTGGCAATGATCCCGAAGTCGGCGGTGGTCAGTTCGTCGGCGGCGCGAAAGACCGAAGCCCGCTGCTGCGCGCGACTCGCCAGAACAGTCATCGTCGCAGGTGGGGGCACGACCAAGTCGGGCCGCGCGTGCAGTGCAGCAGCCAGTTCGGTGTCGCGCCGACCGGACAGCCACCGGGCGAGGGAGTCCGGTGCGGTGTCGGGCGCAGGCGTGGTCGAGGTCATCCGTTTCAGATTAGAGACCTGAGGTGGCCCACCACGAACTCACCTGCCAAAATGAGCTGCATGGCTACCTCTTCGAAGAAACAGTATGTCGACCACGGATGGCCGGAGCTGGCCGACGGAGACCATGCGGTCACCGAGTTGTCCTCCACGCGTTCCGGCCCGCTTTCGCCGTACGGCGAGGACATGGTCTTTCCGCTGCCGGTCGAGGACCTGCCCTACACGCATCCCCGCACGGTCATCAACCGCTGATTCTTCGTCCGGCCCGGCCTCGCGAGAGGCCGGGCGTAGCGAGGGTGTGCCGCATGGCTCACCCTGCACGGCACGTGAAAGAGCCCCGCACCGGATCGGTGCGGGGCTCTTTCGTGTCTGTGGGGACTTACTGGGGGAGAACGGCGCGAACGGCGTCGAGGACGCTCGGATCGAGCTGGATGCCGGCGTCCTGGAGAGCCTCGACGCCCTGCTCGAAGCCGGCGATGATGTTCTGAGCCTCGGGCGGCAGTGCGGGAGCCTCGGGCAGCTGCGGCACGGGGTTGCTGACACTCGGTGCCGACGGTGCGCTCGGAGTGGCGTCGACGGCGCGTTCCGTCGGAGCGCTGGACAGGCCCAGGCTCGAGGAGCACGACGGCCATGCGCCCCATCCCTGGCCGGCGAGCACGCGCTCGGCGACAGCGATCTGCTGCTCGCGGCTGGCCTCTGCTGCGGTCGGGGCGTAGTCGCCACCGCCGTAGGCGTTCCAGGTGCTGGGGGAGAACTGCAGGCCACCGTGGTAGCCGTTACCGGTGTTGATAGCCCAGTTGCCGCCGGACTCGCACTGTGCGAGGCGATCCCAGTCGGAGTCGGGGGCTGCCGCAGCCGTGCCGCCGAAGGCGACGCCGGTGACGCCGAGAACGGCGCCGGTCAGCGCGAACTTCGCGACGGTACGACCGGTGTTGGAGGGCTTGCGATGGCGTCCGCTCATGTTCCGAATTTCCTCTCCGTACGCACCTACGAGGTCAGCTGTCGGGTTCGGGCTGAAGAGGTAGCCCGGCCGTCGCGTCCCGTCTGTGACGGTTCGCACGCTCCGTGGAGCGGTACGGCTTCACCCCTAGGGTCGTTGCTCGCGCATCGGCCCGGGCCTCCTGGAAACTGTCCGGCGAACCGGGCGATTTCCTGGGAGACCGGTTGGGTCCCCCGTTTCCTGTCCCCGTGGATCGTTCGTCGGGACCTCCGAGTCCGCGGGACAGGAATTTGGCGCGGCGGATTCGGACCGGCCGAGCCAGGCGGTTCGACCGGTCATGACCGTAACGGTTGGGCGGGGGAGTGTCACCATTTGATAACGCACGACTAGTCCGGCCGGGCCTGGGGGAGATGGGCGCACGCGTCGGAGAAGGCGCAGGTAGTCGCGGGCGTTGCGACTCAAACCTGTTTCGAGTCTCGTTTGTTACTGCACCGTGATGTGACTAAGGTCACAGGTATTGCGGGCGTGAATCCACCGAAACGATTTCCTTGCCGAGCGGCATCAGAGAGATCGGGACCATCTTGAGATTGGCGATGGCCAGGGGGATGCCGATGATCGTGATCGCCATGGCGATCGCGGTGGTGATGTGGGCGAGGGCCAGCCAGATGCCCGCGACCAGGATCCAGATGACATTTCCGATGAGCGACGCCGCGCCCGCGCCCGGCCTGTCCACGGTCGTCTTGCCGAACGGCCACAGCGCGTAGACGCCGATCCGGAACGACGCGATGCCGAACGGGATCGTGATGATGAGGATGCAGCAGATCACACCGGCGAGGAAATAGCCGAGGGCGAGCCACAGGCCGCCGAAGATCAACCAGATGATGTTCAGCAGGACCCTCATGTATTCCGTCCGTTCCGGGCGCGACGGCCCGACTGCAGGGCGAACCCGATAGCGAGAGCGAAACCGAGCGGCCACGCCAGGGTGAGGAGATAGAGCACCAGACCCGGTGTCCCATCGGTGAGCGCGGGGATCAAGAAGATGGCGACGACCGCGACGATGCCGACGGCGAAGCACGCCACCGCGGCCTTCAGGAGGCCGTTGCGGGGAGGTTTGGGGGAAGCGGAGGAAGAAGTGCCCACGCGTCCACGGTAGTCCTCTGCGGACGGAACCGGGCAAATGGCTCGGGGTACACTGGGAATCGTCTACGCGTCCCGCTCCAACCGAGTCGGGGCGCGTTGTGCATGTCCAGTTGTTGTGCAATCCACGCGTGCCCACGGGGCGCGGCTGTCGAGGAGCGGGTGAGCGCGGTGCCAACCGGCAAGGTGAAGTGGTACGACGTCGAAAAGGGATTCGGGTTCCTGTCCCAGGACGACGGTGAGGACGTCTACGTCCGCGCCTCCGCGCTGCCGGACGGCGTCGAGGCCCTCAAGCCCGGGCAGCGTGTCGAGTTCGGCATGGCAGTGGGCCGACGGGGTCCGCAGGCGCTCAAGGTCGAGTTGCTCGAGCAGCCGACGCTCCGCCAGACCGCCGGCCGGCGCGAGGCAGCACCCCAGCAGAAGCGGCGTTCGCCCGACGAATTGCACGGCATGGTCGAGGACATGATCAAGCTGCTCGAGGCGACGGTTCAACCCAACCTGCAGCGGGGACGCTACCCGGACCGCAAGGCGGGGCAGACGATCTCCGAGGTCATGCGCGCGATTGCCCGGGAACTCGATCACTGATTTCCGACGCGGCTGTTCGTCGGCCTTACGCCTGTGGCGCATCGGATCCGGAAACGGACCCGATGCGCCATTCGCTTTTTCGGACTACTGCGCGCCGGCGCCGATCCGACGGTCTGGGGTCAGAACGTCTGAATAGCCCAGACAGCGTGCGCGATCGGTTCGCCCGCCTCGTCGACGACGGCCGACGGGAGCTGGACTTCCACGCCCAGCAACTGCATCGACGGGTCGCTGGGCACGGTCACGGCCCGCTGCGCGCCGGACTCGAACATGACGCCGTCCAGGAACGTCTCGCCGGTCTCGACGTCGCCGTACACCGCGATGAGGCGCCACGGAGCGTCGGAGATCTCCGCGGGAAGCGACAGCTGGAGCGGGTAGCCCGCCGGCACGGACAGCGTCGTGATCGCGTTCTCGGTGCAGTCCTCCAGATAGAGGTTGCAGTACTGGGTGGGGTCCGCGGTCACCGCGGTACCGGCGGCGTAGGCGGTGATCTGGGGCGGCGTGGGCTCGGCGGAGTCGACGAGCTTCCACACCACCACGGTGAAAGCCGCCGCGACGACCACGAGGGCCACCACGATCACTCCGATCGTCTTCTTCGTCCGAGCTTGCAGGTTCATCGATTCCCATTTCCGGTTGCGTGTCCACCGGGGCGAACGGTCCGCCCGGTGCCTGTCTCTGTGGAGACGTGTTCTGGCCTGCGCCCGCCGAGTCCCGGCAGGAGTGTGCTCCCACGGTAGGTGAGCAGAGTCTGTGCGAAACCGAGGATCAGGATGACCGTCACCACGGAAAAGCCGAGCCACAACTCGGTGGGGAGCAGTACGCCCATCGCGCCGCCGAAGACCCAGCTCAGCTGAAGTACGGTCTCGGACCGGCCGAAACCGGACGCGATCGACTCTTCGGGAAGGTCCTGCTGGAGCGACGCGTCGAGAGACACCTTCGCCAGCGCGCTCGCGCATGCGGCGACGAGCGCGGCGAGCGCGGCGGCGAGCACATGATCGGTCGCGGCGACGATCGCGGCGACGATCACCACCGCGGCGGCGCACCGCACCACGATCACCGCGGGGCGTCCCAGCGTCAGCCGCGCACCCGTCGCGTTGCCGGCGAAGTTGCCGATCGCGGCAGCGGCGCCGACCAGGCCGAGGGTCGCGGCCTGCATGATCGGATCGTGGTCCGTCGTGGCCTTCGCGACGAACGCGATGAACAACGTCAGAAACCCGGTGAGAACGCGGATCGTGCCGTTGCCCCAGAGACCGGTGACAACCGTCCTGCCGAGAGGTTGTTTCCGTTTGCCGTTGCCCGTGTGGATGACTTCGGTTTTCGTGTCGAGCACTTCGGTCGGTGCCTCGGACCCGCGGTACGACAGCGTCGCGGGAACTTCACCTTCGGTGACCTCCACCCACGCGGGGATCCGCATGCTGAGGTAGGCGCCGAACGCCGCGATCGCGGCGCACAGCCACAGCGCACCCGACGAGCCGAACGCCCAGGCGGCGGCCGCGGCGACCGCACCGGCGCCGATCGTGCCGCCGACCAGACCGAACACGGTCAGTCGCGAGTTGACGCGCACCAGGTCTATCTCGGGTGGCAGCACTCGGGGCGTCACCGCGGATTTGAGCACGGCGAACGATTTGCTGAGCACCATCATCGCCAGCGCCGCGGGATACAGCGCCCAACTGTCGAAGTTGAACACCAGGACCACCGCCAGCACCGTCCGCAGTGCGAACGACGTCGCGAGCGCCAGACGCCGCCCGTGCTGCAGGCGGTCGAGCAGAGGCCCGATCAGGGGAGCGATGACCGCGAACGGCGCGATGGTGATGAGGAGATACAGCGCGACCTTGGTCTTGTCCTCCCCGGTCGCGGCGGAGAAGAACAGAGTGTTCGCGAGTGCCACCGCGATGGCCGCGTCGGAGGCGAAATTCGCCATCGTCGCGTAGGTCAGCGCCGTGAGTCCCGACTTGTCGGCGCCGTCCGCCGTCGCTGCTCTCCGGAAGGTCGCGATGCCTTTGTGGGTGAGTTCGCGGCTGCGCAGCGCGGCAACCCGGGTCACCGTCAGCTTGCGAGGTATCCGTGGAGCCCGCGGCGGCGCCTCGGACGACGAGCGATCGCCGTCGCGGCCGCCCGCGGCTTTCGTTCCTGGCGGTCGCGCGGTCTCGTCGAGGGGATGGAGCGGAGGCAGGGGCGTGCGGCGTCCCGACACGCGTCGAGGCGGCGGGTAGTTGCTGTAGCCCGGATGCCGCGAGCCCGGGGCACGGCCGTCCGCCCTGTCGGGGCTAGCTTGCTCGTGCGGCTCGGTCACGTGATCGATTCTTCCCCACGACGCGCCCTGCGTGCAGGCGGGCATGCCGTGGAGTCGGCCACCACGGGCGAGCACCGCCCGCGCGCTGCGAAGGCGATCACGGCACGAAACGCACTTCGAACAGGGCGGGCCAGTACTTGCCGGTCACCAGAAAGCGATCCGTGCCGGGTATCTGCGCGATTCCGTTCAGTACGTCGACAGCACCCGCGTCCTCGGCAGGCAACTCGTCGCGCAGTGCAGAAGCGTCGATCTGTGCCTCCACCCGCCCGGTGGCCGGGTCGATGCGAAGGATCTCGTCGGTCTTCCACACGTTCGCGTAGACCGTGCCGTCCTCGGCGCACTCGAGTTCGTTCAGTTGCGAGACCGCGCGACCGTCACGGTGCACGGTGACCTGCCCTCGTTCGGCGAAGGTGACCGGATCGCGGAAGGTCAGTTCCGACGATCCGTCGCTCATGACCAGGTCGTCGGATCGGGCGCACAGCCCCCAGCCCTCTCCGTCGATGTCGACACGGCGACGCTCGCCGAGGGTGTCCCGGTCGCGGGCCAGTGCCACGCCGTCCTTCCATGTCAGTTGCCAGACCGTGTCGCCCGCCACCGTGATGCCCTCGCCGAAGAGGTCGTCGTCCAGATCTACGCGGGTCCGGTCGTCCGGCGCGATCACCGCGGGCACCGTCGAGGTGTCGAGCGGACGCGCCGAGAGCCACGACCGCCCCTCGAGTCCGGTTCCCTCCAGGAGTTCGCCGCCGTCCACCTCGAGTCCCTGGGTGAACGCGCCCGGGTCGTGCGGATGGGTCGCGAGGACTTCCACCCGGAGTTGCTCGGGCGGTTCACCCGGCTCCGCGACCTGTCTGTCCGCACATCCCGCGACGGCCGCCCATGCCGTCAGGACGAGCGTGGCGGAGAGGAAAAGGCGGCGCACGCGCTCATCATGGCATCAGGTTCGCGCTACCCGGGGGCGCGCCGCCGGGGTGGTGCGGCAGAATGGGCTTCGTGAGTGTTGTGCCTTCTGCCACTGCCCCCGGTACGGATCCTGCGGTCGACCCCGCGGTGCGATCTCTGCTCGCCGGGGCCGTCGACGTCGCCCGAACCGCGCTCGTCGAGCTCGGAGAGGGCGGAATCGGTGCATATCTGGGCGTGACCTTCGAGAACGAGTACGCGGCCACGCACCGCTTCGCGGCGGAACTTCCCGGTTACCGCGGGTGGCAATGGGCCGTCGTGGTCGCGGCGGTTCCGGGTTCGGACCATGTGACGCTGAGCGAACTCGCGTTGCTGCCCGGGCCTGATTCGCTGATCGCCCCCGCGTGGGTTCCGTGGAACGAGCGGATCCGCCCCGGCGACCTCGGACCGGGTGATCTGCTCGCGCCGGTTCCCGATGATCCCCGTCTCGTGCCCGGCTATGTGCAGTCCGGCGATCCGGAGGTCGACGAGACCGCCCTCGAGATCGGGCTGGGCCGCAAGCAGGTGATGAGCCTCGAAGGACGTCTCGAGGATGCTCAGCGCTGGTACGAGGGCGACTACGGCCCGAACTCGGAAATGGCCAAGGCGGCTCCTTCCACGTGCGGGCTGTGCGGCTTCTACCTCCCGCTCGCCGGATCGCTGCGCGCCGCGTTCGGCGTGTGCGGAAACGAGTTCGCTGCCGACGGGCACGTCGTGCACGCCGAGTACGGATGTGGTGCGCACTCCGACACGACCCTTCCCACCGGCGCAGGCTCGCCGCAGTACTCCGCGTACGACGATGCGGCCGTGGAGATCGTCGAGATTCCGCGCGCCCGCACCGAGAGCGACTCGACCGAGACGAGCGACCCGGCCGAGAAGGCCACCTCGGATGCGGAAGACGCCTCGGACGGGAAAGATGTCTCCACCGAGGTGAACGACGCGACCGAGAAGAACGACGCGACCGGGCAGACCGACTGACGTGCCGGCCCCCGACTCCGCGGATCCGTTCGGTACCGCGGCGCTCCGGGACGGCATCGTCGCGGCGTGGCGGTCGTCGCCCACTCGGTTGCGTGAGGACGCCGCCACCGAAGCCGACTATGTTCGCGCGGGCTACCGCGACCGGGTTCTCACCGAACTCGCCCAGAACGCTGCCGACGCTGCCACTCGCGCCGGCATCGCCGGTGAGATGCGGGTCTGGTGCGACGGGGACGCGCTCCACGTCGCGAACGTCGGAGAACCTCTCGACGAAGCCGGATTGCAGGCACTGACGGCGCTGCGCGCGTCCAGCAAGAAGCAGGGCGTCGGGCAGTTCGGCGTGGGCTTCACAGCCGTCCTCTCGGTCGCCGGCGAGATCGAGGTGCGCTCCCGCACCGGGTCCGTTCGCTTCTCGGAATCCCGCACGCGCGACGTCCTCGCCGAACACGATCTTCCGGTGCCCACATCGGGGATCCCGGCCCTGCGACTGGCGTGGCCCACCGACACCGCACCCACTGACGGCACCGACACGGAGGTCGTGCTGCATCTCAGGCCGGACATCGACGCGCAAGGTCTGCTCGACCGCTTCCGCGACGAGGCGGCCGACGTACTGCTCGAACTGCCGGCCCTACGCACCGTGGTCGTCGACGGGCACGAACTGACACGCACGGAGGCACCGCTCCCGTCCGGGCTGCACGACGTGCGGATCGGGGAACTGCGCTGGTGGGAGTACCGCGGCTCGTCTGCGCGGTGGCTCGTGCCGGTCGTGCGCGGCCGGGTTCGGCCCGTCACCGCCGACGTGCTTCGAGCACCCACTCGCTCCGACGAGGAACTGTCCCTGCCGGCGCTGGTCGTCGCCGATGTGGCGATGCAGCCGGACCGTCGCCGGATGCTGCCGGGCGGACACCTCGAGACGGCGGGCGAGGGTTATGCGTCCTTCGTCGCGGCACTGCCGGCCGACCAGCGACTCGACCTCGTGCCCACGCCGGGCTTCGCGCGCAGCGACGCCGACCACCGACTGCGTGAAGCGGTGCTCGACGATCTTCGAAGCCGGCCGTGGTTGCCCGCCGCCGACGGCAGTGCAGACCTGTTGCCGTCGCGCGCGGTCGCATTTCCGGGTCTCACCGACGAGCTGGCAGAGGTGCTCGCCGACATCGTTCCCGGGCTGATCTCGCCCGCGCTGTGTACGCCGCGCTGCGCTCCGGCCCTTGCCGCGGTGGACGTCCAGCTCATCGGCCCCGCGCGACTCGCCGAACTGCTCTCCGGCCACCACCGAGAACCGCACTGGTGGAACTCGCTGTACGAGGCGCTGATGCCGCTCGTCGTCGACGGGGTGGTCGCGGAGGAACTCGCCTCCCTGCCGGTCCCGTTGTCGGACGGGCGCACGGTGACCGGTCCCCGCACCACGGTGCTGGCCTCCGACCTGCCCGAGGTCCGGGACCTGGCGTTGCCGTGGGTGCGGCTCGTGCATCCCGACGCGGCCCATCCGCTGCTCGTGCGGTTGGGCGCGGGCACCGTGAGCGCCGCCGATCTCCTGTCCGACCCGGCGCTCGTCGCGGCGGTCGAGGACGCCGACCTCGACGATCCCACGGACGACACTCCCGCGACGCTCGCAGATGTCGTCCTGCGACTGGTCACGCATGTGCCTGCGAGCGCCGTTCCCCGCGAACTGGGCGCCCTGCCGCTACCCGACGCGCACGGCGAACTCACCCCGGCGGA
This sequence comes from Rhodococcus sp. BL-253-APC-6A1W, assembly GCF_012843405.1. Lineage (NCBI taxonomy): Bacteria > Bacillati > Actinomycetota > Actinomycetes > Mycobacteriales > Nocardiaceae > Rhodococcus > Rhodococcus sp. BL-253-APC-6A1W. The sequence continues at coordinate 105,118 of NZ_JABAFB010000006.1, read as the reverse complement.
CGAGTTGCTCCTGCCCGGCGCACCGCTCGCGGAGGTCCTCGTCGACGACGCGCCGTTCGGCACCGTCGCGCCGGACGTCGTCGAGAAGTACGGTGCCGATGCACTCCGCGCAGTCGGGGTCGGGTGGGGATTCACCGTCCTGCGAGCCGAGTTGCCCACCGGACCGGACCACAACCTGCCCGACGAGGACCTGTGGTGGGAGACGGTCGACACCGATCCGGACACGCTTGTGGCGGTGCGTGACCTCGACCTGGTCGACGAGGACCGCTGGGCGCAGGCACTCGCGCTGCTGGCGTCCGACCCGGCGACCGCCGCGGCACTCGCCGACCGCACCGGGTACACGGCGTGGTGGCTGCGCAACGAAGCGATCCTCGACGGGCAACGGCTGGGCCGGTACCGATGGGCCGACGACACCACCTTCGAAGGCCTGCTCGACCCGTGCACACATCCCGATGCGGACGCGTTCCGCAGCTGTCTCGCCGGTGACGGACTCGAAGACCTCGATCTCGCTCAGACTCTCCTCGACCGGCTCGCCGACGCGGCACGTCACCCCACACCTGCGGTGATCGTCGCCGCCCACACGACTCTCGCCCGCGCGTTCGCGTCCGGCACCGTCGAGGCCGACGCCGTGACACTGCCCGACGGTGTTCGGGCCGTATCCGGGGCGGTGGTCGACGCCGCCGACGCGCTGATCCCGGACCGGCCGTGGTGGGCCGGGGTGATTCCGCCCGATCGGCTCGTCACGGGTGCGGCGGGAACCGCGTCGGCACTCGCCGATCTTCTCGACCTGCCGGTCGCCTCGGCTGTGGTCACGGCCGAGCCCACCCGGCAGGGCCGAACCACGACGTGGGACCGCGAACCCGCTGCGGTCGCCGCCACGGTGATGACGGGCGCACCCCTCCCGAAGGGCCGGCTCGTCCTGCACGACCGGCTCACCGTTCGCTGCTCCGGTGCCTTGACCGGCGACCACGACGTGTCGTGGTGGGTCGACGCCTCGGGAACGACCCACAGCACCGTCGAGGGGCTGGTGCCCGCTGTCGCCGCGGTAAGCAACGCGCACGCTGTCGCGGGGCCGGGCGGCACAGGATCGTGAGCCCCGACGCCGATGTGCTCGAGTGGGCGGTCGCCGTCCGCGAGCCGTGGCTGACGTCGCTGATGACCGGCATCACGCACACCGGCGGTGTCGGCGCCACCATCGTGCTCGCCTTGATCGCTGCGGTGCTGCTCATGCGGGCCGGCAGGACGGGCGACGCAACTCTGGTCGGCGGAGCCGTGCTGACCGGGTGGCCGGTGATGTCCCTGCTGAAAAACCTGTTCGGGCGGACCCGCCCACCCGAACCGGAGCGGTTGATCGTGATCCAGACCGAATCGTTCCCGTCGGGTCACGCGATGATGACCGCCATCCTCGCGACGGTGCTCGCCGTCGTCGTGGTGCGGACCTGGCCGCGCGGGGACCGGCGGCGGATCGCCGCGTTCACCGTCCTGGCCACCTACTCCCTGGTCGTGGGGTTGTCCCGGATCTACCTCGCCGCGCACTGGACGACCGACGTGGTCGCGGGCTGGATCTGCGGGGTCGCGTGGGCATTGCTCTGGGTGTGGTTTCTCACTCGGGTGCGCCCGGCCCGATGAGCGCCGCCGGGTCCGTTCCGGCGTACCGGCGGCTCGCGACGAGGCTCAGTCCAAGCCGACCTGCGCGCCCCGATGCCCCCGTCGTGCCGCGCGCCGCTGAGCGAGAAACAGAGCAGAACCCAACAGCCCCACCAGAATTCCCGCGATACAGACCGGCAGGATGTCGCTCCAGCGGTCCCCGCCGAGCAGGACGACGACGGTCGCGACCACCCACAATGCGGTTCCGATTGCGAGGACGGGGCGCGGATCGGCGAGACGCCGGGTCCGCGCTGCGGCGGTGTGGGCTGGATTCACGATTTGCAGATTAGTTCGTTTCGGCTGCAATAATCTTCTCCCGTTGCGACGCACCGTACTCGACGAGCGGAATTCATGGACATGGCAGTGGGCACCGAACCCAAGCGATCATCCTTTCTGGATACGTATTTCAAGATCTCCGAACGCGGCTCGACGCTGTCCCGCGAGGTGCGTGGCGGCATCGTCACCTTCTTCGCGATGTCCTACATCGTTGTCCTCAACCCGCTGATTCTCGGCAGTTTCTCCGCCGACGACGCGACCGCCAAGATCGACGTTCTCGGCAACATCCTCCCGATCAATCAGGTCGCGGCGGTCACCGCACTGGTCGCGGGTCTGATGAGCATCGTCTTCGGTGTCGTCGCGAACTATCCGTTCGCGATCGCAGCCGGACTGGGCATCAACAGCCTGCTCGCCGTGAGCATCGCGCCGCAGGTGACGTGGCCCGAAGCGATGGGCCTGGTCGTCATCGACGGCATCATCATCGTGGTGCTGGCCCTCACCGGCTTCCGTACCGCCGTGTTCAACGCGATCCCGCCGGCTCTCAAGGCTGCGATCGCCGCCGGTATCGGCGCGTTCATCGCGATGATCGGCCTGGTAGACGCAGGTTTCGTCCGCCGCATCCCCGATGCCGCCGGGACGACTGTGCCGGTCGGACTGGGCATCGACGGGTCCATTGCCTCGTGGCCCACCTTCGTGTTCGTCATGGGCGTGCTGATCATGGGCGTGCTGGTGGCGAGGAAGGTCCGCGGCGGTCTGCTGATCGGCATCGTCGTCACCACGATCATCGCGATGATCGTCGAAGCGGTTGCCGACGTCGGCCCGTCGCTCGGAACGAACCCCAAGGGCTGGAACCTGAGCACGCCGGAGGCTCCCGGGTCGTTCCTGGGCATTCCGGATCTGAGCCTGGTCGGCCAGTTCGACCTGCTCGGAGCGTTCACCCGCATCGGCGTGATCGCCGCGACGCTGCTGGTGTTCACCCTGGTCCTCGCGAACTTCTTCGACGCCATGGGCACCATGACCGGTCTCGGCAAGGAAGCCGGACTCACCGACAAGGACGGCAACCTGCCCAACGTCGGGAAGGCCCTGGTCGTCGAGGGTGCCGGCGCGATCGTCGGTGGTGGCGCGTCGGCGTCGTCGAACACGGTGTTCGTCGAGTCGGCCTCGGGTATCGCCGAAGGTGCACGCACCGGTCTGGCGAACGTCGTGACCGGCGTGCTGTTCCTGCTGGCCATGTTCCTCACCCCGCTCTACGAAGTGGTTCCGATCGAGGCGGCCGCGCCCGCACTGGTCGTCGTGGGTGCGCTCATGATCGGTCAGGTCCGCGACATCGACTTCTCCGATTTCGCCGTGGCGCTGCCCGCCTTCCTGACGATCATGGTGATGCCGTTCACCTACTCGATCGCCAACGGCATCGGCGTCGGATTCATCACCTGGGTGGTCCTGCATGCGGCCGGAGGGCGGATCCGCACGATCCACCCGATTCTCTGGATCGTCGCGGCGCTCTTCGCGGTGTATTTCGCGATCGATCCGCTCACCGAAATTCTCACCTAGTCGCGTCGGGCCGCGTCCGGGCCCAGGTGACGTATTGTGCTCGCCATGATCTCGGATACACGCGCACTAGCAGGCGACCTCGCGATCGCCGTTGTGCGTCTGACGCGTCATTTACGGGGGAGACGCACAGATTCCCGGGTCACCTTGACTCAGCTGTCGGCTCTGGCGACGCTGGGTTCGGAGGGGGCAATGACACCGGGGGCGCTGGCAGCCCGTGAGCGCGTTCAGCCGCCGTCGATGACACGGGTCATCGCGTCACTGCACGACCTGGGCTTCGTCGGGCGCACGCCGCACCCGACCGACGGCCGCCAGATCATCGTGACGCTGTCCGATTCCGGGAAAGAGATGCTCGCCGACGAGGCGCAGGCCCGTGAAGCATGGCTGACGGAGCGTCTCGAGAAGCTCGATCCGGCCAGCCTTACGACGCTCCGCAGCGCCATAGATATCCTCTCGGCACTGGTGAACGACGAGAACTGATCCGCGACGGGGGGCTGAACAGGTGACACGCGAGAGCGACGAGGTCTTACCGACTCCACCCGACCTGCTCGGCATGCCGGGATACCTAGCGCGCCGGCTCTACCAGGCGTACACGGCGTACTGGGGCAAGTACGTCGATCCTGTTCTGACCGGACCGCAGTTCTCCGTGATGACCGCGGTGCGCCTGTTCCCGGGCTCCGATCAGGGAAGCATGGCCGTCGCGGTCGCCCTCGACAACTCCACGATGGCCGACCTCTCGCGCCGCCTCGAAGTGCGCGGCCTGCTCGCCCGGATCCCGGACACCTCCGACGGCCGGAGAAAGTTGCTGTACCTCTCGCCGGAGGGTGAGACGGTGCTCGACAAGGTGACGGCGCGGGTGACCGCACTGAAGGGGCCGCTGCTGTCGCCCCTGCCGGAGGACGAACAGGTGCAGTTCATCAGGACGCTCCAGCGCGTCGCAGAGCACTGGGAACGGCTCGCCGGCAGCTGAGCTCGAACCGCCGTCGCACGCGGTGACCGCCAGAATTCACCGATGGCCGGTCGGGTGCCCCGGCCCGGCCGTAGCATCGGGGTGTGGTTCTCTTCTACGAGATCTTGCTCGTGCTGGCGTCCGTGGCGATCGTCTGGTTCTCGATCTACGTGCTGTACCGCCTCGTTACCGACGGTTCCTCCGACCACCGCTGACGCCACGCGCCGTTCAGGCCCGCACCCGGAAGGGTGATCGGGCTCGCTCGTGGTCCCGGACGGGCCGAGGTACCGCCGCCCCGCGCCTGCGCGACCGGTCCGGACCCGGCGGGTTCGTGCTCCGGCCTGCTGGGACAATGAGCATGTGGTTCACGTTATCGACATCGACGACCCGGCCGACCCGAGGCTGGACGACTTCCGCGATCTCAACTCTTCGGATCGCCGGCCCGACCTTCCCGGCGGCAAAGGACTCGTGATCGCCGAGGGCGTTCTGGTGGTGCAGCGGATGCTCGATTCGCGGTTCGCGCCGACAAGCCTGCTCGGCGTCGACCGGCGCCTCGGGGAACTTGCCGACGACCTGCGCGACGTCGACGTCCCGTTCTTCCGGGCCGACGCCGACGTCATGGCCGAGGTGGTGGGGTTCCATCTCAATCGCGGTGTCCTCGCGGTTGCGAACCGTCCCGAGCCGCTCGAACTCGGCGACGTGCTCGAGAAGGCCACGACCGTCGCGGTGCTCGAAGGCGTCAACGATCACGAGAACATCGGTTCGATGTTCCGCAATGCGGCCGGGCTCGGAGTCGACGGGGTGCTGTTCGCGAAAGGCTGCGCCGACCCGCTGTACCGGCGGGCGGTGCGGGTGTCGATGGGGCACGTCCTGCGGGTGCCGTTCGCCTCTGTGGACCGGTGGCCGCACGATCTGGACATCTTGCGGAACAAGGGTTTCCAGCTGATCTCGCTCACTCCCGATCCGCACGCCGTCCCCCTTTCCGCAGCGATGACCGGCGAGAAAGTCGCGTTGCTCCTCGGCGCCGAGGGCCCCGGACTGACCGAACACGCGATGCGTGCAACCGACGTGCGCGCGCGGATCCCGATGGCCCCGGGCACCGACTCGCTCAATGTCGCCACGGCCGCCGCGATGGCGTTCTACGAACGGGTCCGGATTCCGCGCTGACCGGGCTACAGGCTGACCGGTGGCTACAGGCTGACCTGTGGCTACAGGCGGGCAGTGCGCCGCCACCACGAGGGACGGCGACGCCGGGGCGCCGGTGCGGTTTCTTCCCGGTCCCGCAATTCGAACCCGCACACCTCGATGTCGGCGGGATCGGGTTCGGCGGCGAGCCGCCCCACATACCGGAAGCCGAGCCACGCGGCGTTGGCGTGCTCGACGAGTCGGCGAGGGTGGAAAGGGAGCGAGTGCGGCGGGGGAGCGACCTCGGCCGGCCAGCGGATCGGATGCTCGCCGGCCCAGAACGGACGTTCCCACGCGAACGGGACGCCCTCGTCCTCGAAGAACTCCACGGTGCTCGCCCCGAACGCCCGTCGCAGCGTGCCGCGCTCCCATGCGGCAAAGGCGCCCCATGCCCCGGGTGCGTCGGACACGGTGAGAAACGTGTGTTCGGCCGCGAGGGTCTGCCGCCACCGCAACGGCAGTTGCGAGGGGGTGCGGAGCGACAGTTCACTACTGCAGACGACGGTGACGCCGGGGTAGCTGCCGACGAAGACCTGCTTGCCCCCGGGATCGCCGCCGTGCACCGCGAGTGAGAGCGGAACCCGGCCGATCGCAGCGGGATGCCGGTCCGGAAAGAGGCGCCCGAGCAGCGCGCGGGCCGCCTCGGGATCCGGCCGGGAGTCCCGAAGGACCGCGGCCGGATCGGGAGCGTCGACGTGCCACAGCGCCGAGACGATCGACGCCATCGGCGATCCCTCAGATGCGTCCGTTGCTGCGCACGCCGAGCAGCACGTCGTCCCAGGACGGGAGTGCGGGCTTACCGCGCTTGTCCCTGTTCGGCGAGTGCGGGGTGTGCGTCGCGGCGGGATCCTCGTGCTCGTCGGATGCGGTCACCGCGACCGTCTCGGTTCCGGGGGCTTCGAGAATGGCGGGTTCCGCACTGGGCTCGGCGACCGCGGGCTGGTCGAGCGGAATCGGGCTCGCCACGGCTGCCCGGCGCTCGGCGATCTCCGCTTCGGTCGAGTCGTCGACGTCGCGTGCGGAGTAGACCGGGGTCAGGTATCGCAGCGGACGGCCGCAATCCGGGTCCACGAGGTCTGCTGCGATGTCGTCGAGCGCGGTGATGGTGCCGCCGTGCGCATCCGGCTGGTAGCGCCAGTGCGCGGTGTTGGTGGACCGGCCCGCCTGCCACTGCAGTTCTGCGACCCAGTGCCCGTCGTCGTCGCGCCAGGCATCCCACGTGGCCTCGTCGAGGTTGTGGCCGCGGGCGCGGAACGCCTGCGTCACGATCTCGAGGAGGGTTTCGACCGTGGGTCCGTCGGGGCGGACGGGGTGACCCTTCTTCGCCATGTCGGCCGCCCGGGACCGTTCGAGCAGCACCGGGTAGGCGAAACGCTCGACCTTGGCGATCGGGATGCCGGCCTCCTGGGAGACCTGTTCGACCGACGCGCCGCCACGGATCCGCGCCTGGATCTCGCGGGGACGGAGCTGGCTCGTGGTTTCGATCTGGATCTGGCCCAGGCGGGCGAGATCGCCGCGTGATGCCGCACGCAGGGTGTCGTCCACCGGAATACGGAACTTGTCACCCGTGTTGGGATCGGCGAGCACGACATATTTTGCATCGGGCTCGAGACCGACCACTCGAAGCTCTCGCACCTTTGACCTCCTCGCGCGCCGATCGCGATTGACCCGCCCGACTGTAATCGAGTCGTCACATTTCGTGGCGCGGACACGCCGCGCCACGCCGGGCGACGTCACACGATTTCCCCCAGGACGCGTTATGGTCCTAGGTTCACCGAAATGTCTCGATCTTAGGTTGAGGGTTGGGTACGGGAGAGGGGCCGAGCCCCGCTGAGGACCCGGCCCCTCGCGACCGTCGCTGACTACCCGTTGCTCAGAGCTGCGAAACCACCCAATCCACGCATTTCGTCAACTGCGTGACGTCCTCGGGATCGATCGCCGGGAACATACCGACGCGCAACTGGTTGCGCCCCAGCTTCCGGTACGGCTCGGTGTCGACGATGCCGTTGGCGCGCAGGATCTTTGCGACCTTCGCCGCATCGACCGAGTCGGCGAAGTCGATCGTTCCGACCACCTGCGAGCGCAGCGCCGGATCGGTGACGAACGGCGTCGCGAACTCGGAAGCCTCGGCCCACTCGTACAGGCGCGACGACGAATCCTTGGTGCGGCTCACGGCCCAGTCGAGGCCACCGTTGGCGTTGAGCCACTCGATCTGGTTCGCGAAAAGCAGCAGGGTGGCGAGCGCCGGGGTGTTGTACGTCTGGTCCTTGCTGCTGTTCTCCACCGCGATCGGCAGCGACAGGAAGTCCGGGGTGTACCGGCCGGACGCCTTGATCTCGGCAACGCGCTCGAGCGCGGCCGGGCTCATCAGCGCGATCCACAACCCGCCGTCCGCCGCGAAGCACTTCTGCGGAGCGAAGTAGTACACGTCGCTGTCGGCGATGTTGACCGGCAACCCGCCGGCACCCGAGGTGGCGTCGATCGCGATGAGCGCGTTCGACGACCCGGCCGGACGCTGCACGGGCACAGCCACACCCGTCGACGTCTCGTTGTGCGCCCAGCCGATCAGGTCGGCGGACGCGTCGGCCACGATCTCGGGAGCCGATCCGGGCTCGGAGCCCATCACGATCGGATCGCCGATGAACGGATTCTTCTTGGCGACGGAGGCGAACTTCGACGAGAACTCGCCGTAGGTGAAGTGCTGCGACCGTTCGCGGATCAGGCCGAACGCGGCTGCATCCCAGAATGCCGTGGTGCCGCCGTTGCCGAGGACGACCTCGTAGCCGTCGGGCAGGGCGAACAGCTCGCGCAGGCCGGAGCGCACCCGGGCCACGACGTCCTTGACCGGCTTCTGCCGGTGGCTGGTGCCGAATACCGAAGCGCCGACGTCGACGAGCGACTGGAGCTGCTCGGGGCGAACCTTCGACGGGCCACAGCCGAAACGGCCGTCTGCGGGCTTGAGGTCGGCGGGAATGATCGGTGAAGCGTCTGCCATCGGAATGCGTGTCCTAAGCGTCGAGTGACATGGTGCAGATGTAGTCTAGACCGCTTGCGTGAGCGTCCGACCGGGTGCGTCAGCGGTGGGAGATCGACTCCCAGCCGGTGACGGCCTCGACGGACCGAGGATCCGGCCCGGTGTAGATCGCCGCGGGACGCACCAGCCTGCCGAGACGCTTCTGCTCGAGGATGTGCGCACACCAGCCCGCGGTCCGCCCGCACGTGAACATCGCCGGCATCATCGCGGCCGGAACCTCGGCGAAATCGAGGATCACGGCGGCCCAGAACTCGACGTTGGTCTCGATGGCGCGGTCGGGACGGCGTTCCCGCAGTTCGGTCAGCGCTGCCTGCTCGAGTGCCGCAGCGGCCTCGAAGCGCGGAGCGCCGAGTCGCTCGGCGGTGTCGCGCAGCACGCGGGCACGGGGATCTTCGGCGCGATACACACGGTGCCCGAAGCCCATGAGCTTCTCTTTGCGGTCCAGGATGCCCTGGACCACGGCGCGCGGATCGCCGCTGCGCTCGGTCTCCTCGATCATCGGCAGCACGCGCGCCGGGGCACCGCCGTGCAACGGACCCGACATCGCACCCACGGCGCCGGACAGTGCGGCAGGCGCATCGGCACCGGTGGACGCGATCACCCGGGCGGTGAAAGTGGAGGCGTTCATACCGTGCTCGGCAGCCGACACCCAGTAGGCGTCGATGGCCTCGACGTGCTTCGGGTCGGGCTCGCCCTTCCAGCGCACCATGAACCGTTCGGTCACGGTCTTCGCCTGGTCGACCTGCTCCTGGGGTACCGCCGGCTGGTAGATGCCGCGCGCCGACTGAGCGACGTACGACAGTGCCATCACCGCGGAGCGCGCGAGGTTGTCGCGGGCGGTCGCGTCGTCGATGTCGAGCAACGGCTGGAAGCCCCAGATGGGCGCGAGCATCGCGAGGCCCGCCTGCACATCGACGCGCACGTTGCCGGTGTGGATCGGGAGCGGGAAAGGCTCGGCGGGATGCAGACCCCGGCCGAACTCGCCGTCGACGAGAAGTGCCCACACGTCACCGAAGGTCACGCCCCGAGCGACGAGTTCTTCGATGTCGACACCGCGGTAACGCAGTGCGCCACCGTCCTTGTCGGGCTCGGCGATATCACTGGTGAAGGCGACGACGCCTTCGAGACCTGCGACGAAATCCTCGGGTACAGACGCGCGCGGTGCCATGCGAATGGGCTCTCCTCTTTCGTGTGCCGCCCGATCCGAGCCGCACTGCCGGTGGAATGAGGACACCGGTGACTGTGATCGGCACCCCACTCGAGTCGTCAGGTGAACTCTAGTCCTCGACCGCGTGTCTTCGGGCGTCGGCCGTCCCGGAGTACCGTCTTCGTCCGTGCAGCCCGAACCACCGCGCCGACACGTGCCGGCAGACGATCTCGCGTCGATGCGTGCCGACTACAACCCGTCGGACCCGGCCGAAACGCTGTCCGCCGATCTCGGACCCGCGCTCGCCTCCGACGGCTGGCTGCCGTTGTTCCGGCAATGGCTGGCCACGGCCGTCGAGGCCGCCGTGCCCGAGCCCAACGCGATGGTGCTCGCGACCGTCGACGAGAACGGCGATCCCGCGACCCGGACGGTGCTGTGCAAGGCCGTCGGACCCGAGGGCATCACCTTTTTCACGAACTACGAATCCGACAAGGGACGCCACCTGGCCGCGCACCCGTACGCGTCCGTGACCTTTCTGTGGTTGCCGCTGCACCGCCAGGTCACGGTGCGCGGCAGGGTGGATCGCGTCGCGCCCGAGGAGACCGCGGCGTACTGGCGGACCCGGCCGCGCGGGTCGCGGCTCGGTGCGTGGGCGTCGCAGCAGTCGCGGCCGGTCGCGTCTCGCACAGACCTCGAACACGCACTCGTCGAGGCGGGCAGAGAGTACGGTCTCGGATCCGACGAGGACATTCCCGTTCCGCCGTTCTGGGGCGGATTCCGGATCAGTCCGGACACCGTCGAATTCTGGCAGGGGAGACCCGACCGTCTGCACGACCGGATTCGTATGCGGCTCGTGGACGGAGCGTGGTCCGTCCGGCGTCTCCAGCCGTGAGACGCATCCTCGCCGACACCACACCGCTGCAGAACAAGGACTTCGCGCGGCTGTGGTGGGCCGGTGTCGTGACCGTGATCGGCGCCCAGATGGCGATCGTCGCGGTACCGCAGCAGATCTACGAGATCACCCGGAACTCGGCCTATGTCGGGCTCACCGGTGTGTTCGGTCTCGTGCCGCTCGTCGTGTTCGGGCTCTGGGGTGGCGCGCTCGCGGACGCCATGGACCGGCGCACCTTGCTGACCATCACCTCGGTCGGCCTCTGCGTCACCTCGCTGCTCCTGTGGGCTCAGGCCGCAGCGGGTTCGGGCAACGTGTGGGTGCTGCTCGGCGTGTTCTCGGTGCAGCAGGCGTTCTTCGCGGTGAATCAGCCCACCCGCGCGGCCGTGATCCCGCGCGTGCTTCCCACGGGCCAGATCGCTGCGGCGACCTCGCTCAACATGACCGTCGTGCAGTTCGGTGCGATCGCCGGTCCGCTGCTTGCCGGGGTGCTCATCCCGATGGTGGGGTTGTCGACGCTGTACCTGCTCGACGCGGTCTTCCTGCTCGCGACGCTCTGGGCCGTCGTCCGGCTGCCCCCGATCCCGCCGCTGGGAGAGGTGACGCGGGCGGGACTGCGTGCGGTGCTCGACGGATTCCGTTACCTGTCCGGGCAGAAGATCCTGCTGGCCTCCTTCGTGGTCGACATCGTCGCGATGGTGTTCGGAATGCCGCGCGCATTGTTTCCTCAGATCGCGCACGAAACCTTCGGGGATCCGGTGCAGGGCGGATTCGTCCTCGGCGTGCTGTTCGCGGCGATGTCGGTGGGAGCCGTTGTCGGAGGCGTGTTCTCGGGGTGGCTGCCGAGAGTGCGGCGGCAGGGGCTCGCGGTGATCGTGTGTATCGCGCTGTGGGGCGTCGCGATGGCCGGATTCGGGATCGTGGTGTGGTTCGCCGATTCGGGCGGGAGCGCGCTGCTGGTGTGGCTCGCGGTGGCGTTCCTGGCATTCGGAGGGGCGGTGGACATGGTGTCGGCGGCGTTCCGGTCGACGATGCTGCAGACCGTCGCGACCGACGAGATGCGTGGCCGGTTGCAAGGAGTCTTCATCGTCGTCGTCGCCGGCGGTCCCCGGATCGGCGACGTGCTGCACGGTGCCGCGGCCGCCGCAGCCGGGACCGCGGTTGCGGCAGCGGGTGGCGGTGTCCTGGTGATCGTCGGCGTCGCGGTGTGTGTCTTCGCGTTCCCCGCCTTCGTCCGGTACCGCGTCGAGAGAACCCTGTCGTAGCGCGCTCTCCACGCGGCGGTGGCGGAACTCACCCCTGACGAATTCGAGGTGGGCGGGCCCGAAGCGGAAGATGGAACGGGCCGGACACAGCCGTCCGGACTTCCCTTTCGCGTACCTCGTGCACTCTCCGAAGGCTCTCTCATGACCACGGCTCCCGCCTGCCCACCCGACGACGTCCGGATCGACGACGGTCCGCGGGCAGGGCGCACCCGCGCCATGTGGGCACTCGCGCTCGGCGGGTTCGGAATCGGCACCACCGAATTCATGGCGATGGGCCTGCTTCCCGACATCGCGGCCGGGCTCGGTGTCTCCGAGCCGACCGCCGGGCACGTCGTGTCCGCATATGCCGCCGGCGTCGTGGTCGGTGCACCGCTCCTCGCGACCCTGACCGCCCGGGTACCGCGCAAGACGCTGCTGATCGCCTTGATGGTCGCGTTCACGATCGGTAACGCGGCGACGGTGCTGGCACCGGGCTACGGCGCGCTCGTGGCCTCCCGGTTCGTTGCCGGCTTGCCGCACGGCGCGTACTTCGGCGTCGCCGCAATCGTCGCGGCGCATCTCGCCGGTCGGGGACAGCGGGCGCGGGCCGTCGCGCTCGTGATGATGGGACTGTCGGTGGCGAACGTGATCGGGGTGCCCGCGGCGTCGTGGCTGGGTATGGCACTGGGCTGGCGCATCGCGTTCGGCCTGGTCGCGGTGATCGGGGTGGCCACCGTCGCCGCGGTCGTCGCGTGGGTGCCGGACCTGTCCATCCGTACGACGAGCGTGCGGACCGAGCTGGGTGCTCTGCGCCGCAAGCAGGTGTGGATGACGTTGGGCGTCGCGACGATCGGCTTCGGTGGTGTGTTCGCGGTCTACACCTACATCAGCACCACCCTGACCGACGTCGCGGGCGTACCGAAATCGGTGGTCCCGGTCGCCCTGATGCTGTTCGGGCTCGGCATGGTCGTGGGCAACGCGGTGGGAGGTCGCCTCGCCGACCGCGCTCTGGTGCCGGGCATCTTCATCACCGTGGGTGCGCTCGGCGTGCTGCTCGCCGTGTTCGTCGTCGCGGTGCACAACCCGTACACGGCTCTGGTGATGGTGTTCCTGCTCGGCGGCGGATGCGCGGCGGTCGGTCCGGGGCTGCAGGTCCGGCTGATGGACGTCGCGGACGATGCCCAGACGCTCGCGGCGTCGCTCCACCACGCCGCGTTCAACCTCGCCAACGCGATCGGCGCCGCGATCGGCGGTGCGGTGATCGCCGCCGGATTCGGGTACACCGCACCGGCCGCTGCCGGAGTGATCCTCGCGGCGGCAGGTGTGCTCATCTTCGCGATCGCGGTGCGAATGAAGGACGACAGCGGCCCCGCGCGGGGGGAGGCAGCGGCCACCGAAGCGCGGTAACCGCTGTCCGAGCCGCCGGGATGTACGGCTCAGCGCACCCGTTCCCTGAAGACCACACGATCCAGCGCCGCGACATACCGGTCGATGTCGGCGCCGGTTCGCCACACGAGACGCACCTGCAGCGCGGTCGCGGCGGGAGCCAACTGCAGCCACGCGACCCCCGGCGCCGAACCGGGCCTCGTGGTCGACATCCCGAAATGGGTGCCCGCAGCCACTGCGGCGAGGACGGCCCGGTCGTCCGGCGCAGTCGTCGTCTCGACCTCGAGACCGCGTTCGCGCAGTAGATCACGCACGGCGTCGAAGGCCCCGGGGTTTCCTGTTCGTGCAGGGGCTGCGAACGCCAGATCGGAGAGCATCGGGAACCGAGGCCGTTCGGCGTGGGCGCTGCGATGGTCCTTCGGCACGACGACCCACCGCGGAATCTTGGTGACGGGCCCGGCCTCCACGCCGTCCACGAGCGTGGGAAGTTCGACGACGGCGAAATGGCATCTGCCCGACCGCACCGCCTCGATCAGGTCGACGGTGGTCCCCGATTCGGTCGTCACCGCCGCATCGGTCTCGGCGCACAAGGCCGCGACGCACGCGGTGAGCAACCGGTCCGGGAGCGCGACGCAGGCGCCCCAGCGGACCACTGCGCGGGCGCCGGCCACGCGGACCGCTTCCGTGAGAAAACGGTCGGAGTCGTCGAGGAGCGAGCGGGCGTGGGGAAGCAGGTGCGCACCGGCGGAAGTGAGAACGGCACCCTGCTGCGTGCGGTGGACGAGCGGGGTCCCGATGTACTCCTCGAGGCGCCGAAGTCCTTGGGACAGTGGAGGTTGCGTCATCTCCAGTTCGGCTGCGGCGCGCCCGAAGTGTCCTGTGTCGGCGACCGCGACGAAGAACCGGAGATGACGGATCAGATCCATGGCCGACATTCAACCAGCGTCCTCGACACCGTCCCCGCTTTTACCGGAAGTGCGGCCAGTGTCGGCCTCGTACAGGGCTGTCACCAGGGGTGATACTTTTTCCGACTTGCCCCGGCCTCCGTAAAGTATTGGCATCGGCGAGAGGCCGGATGCTGTTGTAGCTGCATGGCAACACCACCCGCAGTCGACCGAACAGCACTGTCCCGCAGAGGCTTTCTCTCCGGTGCCGTCGTCCTGTCGGCCGCTCCGATCCTGGCCGCATGCGGCGCATCGGGCAGCACGATGCCACCGGATGCGACCCCGGCCGCGAGGGGCGTACCGGAGACACGGTTGCAACTGTCCGCGCTCGACGCACGTCTCGCCCGGATCGAGAACGACCACAAGGTCCGGCTCGGGGTGTTCGCGCACTCGCCGATCGACGGTCGGAGCTGTTCATACCGCGGCGACGAGCGATTCGCGATGTGCTCGACCTTCAAGATCTACGCAGCGGCCGGAATTCTGCGTCTCGAATCCCTCGGCCGGCTCACCCTCGACGAGACCATTGCGGTCGAGCCCGCCGACATCGTCGTCAACTCGCCTGTGACGACCGAACATCAGGGCCGCGTCATGACCGTGGGTCACCTGTGCGAGGCCGCGCTGACCCGAAGCGACAACACCGCCGCGAACCTCCTGTTGCGACGCCTCGGCGGACCGGACACGGTGACAGCCCTCGCGCGGGCTGTCAACGACAAGGCGACTCGCCTCGACCGGTGGGAACCCGAACTGAACGAAGCGGGGCGCGGCGACGAGCGCGACACCACGACCGCCGCCGGGCTCGGAGCGGGGTGCCACGAACTGCTTCTCGGTGCGGGGCTGCCGCCGCAGCAACAACGCACCCTCGCGGGGTGGATGCGGGGGAGCCTCACGTCCGACAAGCGCATCCGTGCGGCACTGCCGCCGGGCTGGACCGCGGCCGACAAGACGGGAGGAGGCGACCACGGGACGGTCAACGACGCCGGGGTCGTGTGGTCGCCTCAGGGGGATCCGCTCGTGCTGGTGGTGCTCTCGGATTCCACCACCGGTGACCCCGACGTGCCGATCGACGACGTCCCGACGGTGGCCGCCACCGCGGCCGTGATCGAGGCCATGACGACCGGTATGTGATCCGGGACTGCGGGGCAGGTTGGCGGTACGGACAGGTCAGCCGCCCGAATGGGTAGTGCGATCGCCCGCCGCCCGCAAGACTGGGTACATGTCCGACTCGATCCACCACTCGCAACGCGATCACCCGACCGATTCCCGGCCGGGAGACGGTCCCGCGCATTACGTGATCCGCGGCGGCGGCTACCGGGCCGAGGTGTCCGAGGTGGGCGCGGCGGTGCGTGAACTGGTGTACGACGATCCGTCCGGCCCCTACCGGCTCGTCGAGAGCGGGCCGGCCGAGGAACCGTGGCTGTACGCGGGCGCCGTGCTGGCGCCGTGGCCGGGTGGGGTGCGCGACGGCCACTTCTTCTTCGACGGAATCGAACACCAACTGGCGGTCACCGACCCGCGCCGGAAGACCGCCGTGCACGGCTTCGCCTGGAACAAGAAGTGGGACCTCGTGTCGCACACGGCTACCCGTGTCGAGCAGGTGCTCGAGGTCGGATTGCAGAAGGGATGGCCCTACCGGCTGCTGCTCACCGCGATCCACGAACTCGGTGAGTACGGGCTCGTCGTCACCCACACCGCGACCAACATCGGCGATTTCCACGCACCGTTCGGTCTCGGCGTGCACCCGTATCTGCGGGCCGGTGAGACCCCCCTCGACGAGTGCAGCCTGCACCTGGCGGCGGGTACCCGCGTTCCGATCGACCGCGAACGTGGTCTTCCCACCGCGTACTCACAACCCGTCACCGGTACCGAGTACGACTTCACCGCACCGCGCTCCCTCGCCGGTGTACGGCTCGCGACACCGTTCAGTGCCCTCGACGAGGACGCCGACGGTGTGGTGCGTCATCGTCTCTGCGGTCCCGACGGGCGCGGTGTGGAATTGCGAACGGTGCCGGAGTTCGGGTGGCTGTATGCGACCACCGAGACGGCCGGGTCCGGGGGTGCTGCGGAGCGTTCGCTCGCTCTGATTCCCGCGACGTGCCCTCCTGATGCGTTCAATCTGGGTATCGACGAAGTGGTCCTGCAGCCGGGGCAGGGCTGGGACGCCAGCTGGGGCCTGGGTGCGGTGGGTTTCTCCGGGTGACGCACGGGCGCCGCGAACGGCAGGAGGCGGGGTGGCAATGGCGCTACCACACGGATCGCGTACGATTACCCCAGGTAAGCGGCGTGCGCCGACCTTGCGGCGGAGTTTCCGAGGGTGCGGGCCGACGTCCGACGTCGATATCAACGAAACACTGTGCGGGGACTTTCGACCGACCCTGGCTGGGCGCACGCGCTGCGCTACGGCTAGGTTCTACCTGAATGTTCGGAAGTTTCTCGTAGGTCTGAGCTTGAGAGGGATCCTTCGTGCCCGCTGAGAATGAACCCACAACCGCCCTCAGCTACCCCGGTGGCGAGCACGCGATGTCGATCGCCAAAGCAACGGAAGGCAATGACGGTATCGAGCTGGGCAAGCTCCTTGCGGAGACCGGGTACACCACCCTCGACCCCGGTTTCGTCAACACTGCCTCCACCAAGTCGGCGATCACGTACATCGACGGTGAGAAGGGCATCCTGCGTTACCGCGGGTACCCGATCGAGCAGCTTGCCGAGAAGGCCAGCTTCATCGAGGTCAGCTACCTGCTGATCTACGGCGAGCTGCCCACGTCGGACCAGCTCGAGACGTTCACCGACAAGATCCGCCGGCACACGCTGCTGCACGAGGACCTCAAGCGCTTCTTCGACGGCTTCCCGCGTAACGCGCATCCCATGCCCGTCGTGTCGAGCGCCGTCAATGCGCTCTCGGCGTACTACCCGGACTCGCTCGACCCGGACGACTCGGAGCAGGTCGAGCTGTCGACGATCCGCTTGCTCGCCAAGCTCCCGACGATCGCCGCGTACGCCTACAAGAAGTCCGTGGGCCAGCCGTTCCTCTACCCCGACAACTCGCTGTCGCTGGTCGAGAACTTCCTGCGGATGACGTTCGGTTTCCCGGCCGAGCCGTACGAGATCGACCCCGAGATCGCGCAGGCTCTCGACATGCTGCTGATCCTGCACGCCGACCACGAGCAGAACTGCTCGACGTCGACGGTGCGTCTGGTCGGTTCGTCGGACGCCAACCTGTTCACGTCCATCTCGGGCGGCATCAACGCGCTGTGGGGCCCGCTGCACGGCGGTGCGAACCAGGCTGTGCTGGAGATGCTCGAGCAGATCAAGAACTCGGGCGGCGACGTCAACGAGTTCGTGCGCAAGGTCAAGAACAAGGAAGACGGCGTGAAGCTCATGGGCTTCGGGCACCGCGTCTATCGCAACTACGACCCGCGCGCCGCGATCGTCAAGAAGACCGCCGACTCGATCCTCAAGAAGCTCGGTGCGGGCGACGAACTGCTCGAGATCGCCATGAAGCTCGAAGAGGCCGCGCTCACCGATGACTACTTCATCGAGCGCAAGCTGTACCCGAACGTCGACTTCTACACCGGTTTGATCTACCGCGCCATGGGCTTCCCGGACCGCATGTTCACCGTGCTGTTCGCGTTGGGCCGCCTGCCGGGCTGGATCGCGCACTGGCGCGAGATGCACTCCGACCCGACCCTCAAGATCGGGCGCCCGCGCCAGATCTACGTCGGCCACACCGAGCGTGACTACAAGGGGATCGATCTTCGCTGACCGATCTGTCCGAGCGTGTGCGACGACTGCCACTCGACAAGGGAGAAGGACCTGTGAGTAAACCGGAGATCGAGTTCCAGGAGGGCCCCGCGCCCACCGAACTGGTCATCAAGGACATCACGATCGGTGACGGTCCCGAAGCCACGCCGGGTGCGGTCGTCGACGTGCACTACGTCGGTGTCGAGTTCGACACGGGCGAGGAGTTCGACTCGTCGTGGAGCCGTGGCGAGTCCATCCGCTTCCCGCTCGCCGGTCTCATCGCCGGCTGGCAGGAGGGCATCCCCGGCATGCGTGTCGGTGGGCGTCGTCAGCTGACGATCCCGCCGGAACTCGCCTACGGTCCCGCCGGATCGGGCCACCAGTTGTCGGGCAAGACGCTCGTGTTCGTGATCGATCTGCTCGACGTGCAGGTCCAGCCCGAACCGCCGGTCATCGAGAAGTCGGAAGGCCCCGCGCCCACCGAACTCGTGGTCGAGGACATCACCATCGGTGAAGGTCCCGAGGCGCAGCCCGACGCGACCGTCGACGTGCACTACAAGGGCGTCGAGTACGAGACCAACGACGAGTTCGACTCGTCGTGGAGCCGCGGTCAGTCCGTCGCGTTCCCGCTCGGTCGGCTGATCCCGGGCTGGCAGCAGGGCATCCCGGGTATGCGGGTCGGTGGTCGCCGCAAGCTGACCGTGCCGCCGGAACTCGCATACGGTCCGGCCGGTTCCGGTCACCCGCTCGGCGGCAAGACGCTGGTGTTCGTGATCGACCTGGTCGACCTGCCGTAGTAATCCGTTTCATGAGGGCCCGAGTCCGGCGTATGCCGGACTCGGGCCCTCATGCATCCGGGCGCATTCACGAGCACGTGCAGGTTCTCGCTGCCAGACTGGGGTAATGGCAGTACGAGTGCGGGTGCCGACGGAACTCCTTCCGCACCTGCGCCGCGCCCGCGACGTCGCCGACCGTGACTATGCGGAGCCGCTCGACCTCGTCGGACTCGCCGCCAACGCCGGCGTATCCAAGTTTCACTTCCTCCGGTGTTTCGCCGCGGTGTACGGCAGGACACCGGGGGCCTACCTCGCCGAGCGGCGCATCGAGCGAGCCCAGGACCTGCTGCGGGCGACCAACCTGACGGTCACCGAGATATGCCACGTCGTCGGGTACACCAGCCTCGGTTCGTTCAGCGCCAAGTTCCGGCAACTGGTCGGTACGTCACCGTCGGTGTATCAGGCGAAGTTCGCCGAGTCCGGTGCGCCGCGAATCCCCGGTTGCTACGTCTTCATGCACGGCCTGAGCGACCGGTCCTGAACGCCGCAATTTCGGAGAAGCGCAGGCACCGGCGCCGGCCCTAGGTTGGAATACATGATTACCAACATTTCTCTGGTCACCCTCTGGGTCACCGACCAGGACGCAGCCAAGAAGTTCTACACCGACACGATGGGATTCGCCGAAGGCACCGACGTCACGCTGGGCGACGGGTTCCGCTGGGTATCGATCCTGCACCCCGACCATCCCGAACTGCAGGTCACGCTCGCCAAGCCCGGCCCGCCCCTCTCCGACGACACAGCAGAAGCGATCCGGCGGGCACTGGACGCCGGAACCATGGGCGGATTCGGTCTCGCCACCGACGACTGTCACGCGACGTATCGCGAGCTCGCTGCCAAGGGGGTGGAGTTCGTTCAGCAACCGGCCGAACGGCCGTACGGCATCGAAGCCGTGATGCGGGACAACTCCGGCAATTGGCTGGTGCTCGTGGAGGCGCGAGAGTTCACCGGAGAGTCTCTCCCGCACTGAGTAATTCGAACACAATGCACCCTCGCGATCGAGTCGGTGCCGGGAACGTCGCCGGTACCGATCATCGATCGCGGGGGCGCGTGCGGGGCAACCGGACGACGAGGCGTGCTCCCCCGAGCGGACTCTCGTCCAGGTGTGCGTCGCCGCCGTGCAAGGTTGCCTGCTGCGCGACCAGTGCCAGTCCGAGCCCGGACCCGGTGCGGCGGGAATTCGATCCGCGCCGGAACCGTTCGAACACTGCCGAGCGTTCGTCGGCGGGGACACCCACTCCGTCGTCGTCGACGATCAGGCTGGTGGCGGCATCGTCCCTCGAGACGGTGATCCGAACGAGCGATGCGCCGCCGTGCCGGACGGCATTGGTGATCGCGTTGTCCACCACGAGTCGCAGGCCTGCGGGCAGGCCGCGCAGCGTCCGGCCGGCATCCCCGCGGACGTCCACGGTCAGGCCCGGATATCGGCGCATCGCGTCCGCGGCAGCGGTGTCGCAGATCTCGACGGGATCGACGTCGACGAAATCGCGGTCGGTGGACAGGTCGCCTCTGGCGAGGCGTTCGAGGTCGTTGAGGGTCGCTTCCAGCCGTGCCTGAGTGCGCGCGAGGTCGGTGAGTATCTCGGACCGGTCGTCCGCCTCGAGGTCGAGGGTCGTGAGTACTTCGATGTCCGTCCGCATCGCCGTGAGGGGCGTCCGCATCTCGTGTGCCGCTGCCGCCGCGAAGTCACGCGCCGTGGCCAGCGCGGCGTCGGTGGCGGCACGCGCGCGTGCCACGTCGTCGAGCATCGCGCCCACCGCCGACGCGAGTTCGTCGGCTTCCGTGACTCCGGAGGGGCGTGGCGAGAGATCCCGGTCGCGGGCGACGATCCGGCGGGTCAGGTCGACGAGCGGACGCACCGCGCCACCGCCGAGCAGCCAGCCGAGACCGGTCGCGGCGGCCACTGCGACGGCGCCGGCGATCAATACCTGCCGGTGCTGATCCGTGGTCACATCCTGCGCCTCGGCCAGCAGGACGGCCACCGACATCAGACCGCGATTCGATTCGATGGGGGTGGTGTACGCGCGGTAGTCGATCCCGTCGAGGGTGACGGTCTGCGCGCCGGGTTCGAGGACGGGCAGTTCCGTGGGCGTGCTCGCCCGCAGTGCGCCGTCGGGTTCCGCGCGGATCGTCATGGCGAACGCACCGCCGTCGCCGAATACCGGCAGGAACAATTCGGCGGCCGCGGCGTTGGCTGCCAGCACATCGGCGGCGAGGTCGAGGCGCCGGTCGAGTTGTGCCAGATTGTTGCGCGAAATTGCCAGCGCCACAATGACACCCAGAATCCCCACGACGATGGTCGTGCCCAGCGCGGTCGCGGTGGCCACTCGTGCGCGCAACGAGAACGAGCGGGGCACCTCAGGGCTCCCGGAGAACGAAGCCGACGCCGCGCACGGTGTGGACGAGCCGGGCGCGGCCACCTGATTCGAGCTTGCGGCGGAGATAGCCGACGAACACGTCCACGACGTTGGTGTCTGAGGTGAAGTCGTAGCCCCACACGAGCGACAACAGGCGCTCGCGGGAGAGCACGATGCCCGCATTGCGGGCCAGGACCTCGAGCAGCTCGAATTCGCGTTTGGTCATGTCCACGGGATCGCCGTCGACGAACACCCGCCGGCCCGCCGGTTCTATGCGCAGGGCGCCGACCCGCACCGCCTGATCGTCGGCCGGTGCGCGGCGGCGCAGCATTGCTTTGATACGCGCGACGAGTTCGGCGAGGACGAACGGTTTGGTCAGGTAGTCGTCGGCGCCGGATTCGAGCCCGGCGATGCGGTCGTCGACGGTGTCGCGGGCACTGAGCACGCAGATCGGGATGTCGTCCCCCGCACCGCGCAGGGTGGTGATGACGGCTGTCCCGTCGAGACCGGGCATGTTCATGTCGAGCACCATCACGTCGGGCCGCTCGGCTTCTACGACTTCGAGGGCTTCGGCACCCCCGGCGGCGGTCAACACCGAGAATCCGGAGAGGCGGAGACCGCGGTGCAGGGAGGCGAGGACGTCCGCGTCGTCGTCGACGACCAGCACAGAAGGGGATCCGCTCATGAAGGGCAGTATTCCCGTATTCGTGGCGTCGGCGCCAAGCATCGCGCGGTACCGTGCACCCACGGCTGCCACCCCGCCGGTCGTCCGGCCCGCCCGGATTGCTCTACTGGGTGCGCGCTCGATCGGTACTCCGCCGAAAGGACCCCTCCATGCCTGCTCCCGTGCTGTCCCGCCGCGACCTGGACTTCTTGCTGTACGACTGGCTCGACATCGAGTCCCTGACCACCCGTTCGCGGTTCGCGGAGCATTCCCGTGAAACGTTCGACGCGGTGCTGGACCTGAGTGCGGACATCGCTACGAAGCATTTCGCGACGCACAACAAGAAGGCCGATGCCCAGGAACCCCGGATGGACGAGGACGGCCGCGTCGAGATCATCCCGGAGGTCAAGGCCGCACTCGACCTCTTCTCCAAGGCGGGGCTGATCGCCGGCGGGTTCGACGAAGCGCACGGCGGCATGCAGTTGCCCATCGCGGTTCTGCGCGCGTCGATGGCGTGGTTCCAGGCGGCGAATGCAGGCACCTCCGCGTACCCGTTCCTCACCGCGGCCAATGCGAGCCTGCTCGTCGCGCACGGCAGCGACGAGCAGATCGCCACCTTCGTGCCGCACATGCTCGAAGGCCGGTTCTTCGGCACCATGTGTCTGTCCGAGCCGCAGGCAGGCTCGTCGCTCGCCGACATCACCACCAAGGCCGTGCCAGTGGGCGACGGCACCTACCGCCTGACCGGAACGAAGATGTGGATCTCCGGCGGCGACCACGAATTGACCGAGAACATCGTGCATCTGGTGCTCGCCAAGATTCCGGGAGGCCCCGCCGGCGTCAAGGGCATCTCGCTGTTCATCGTTCCCAAGTTCCTCGTCGAGCCGGACGGCACGCTGGGCGACCGGAACGACGTCGCCCTGGTGGGCCTCAACCACAAGATGGGCAATCGCGGCACCACGAACACACTGCTGAACCTCGGCGAAGGCACGTACACACCGGGCGGAGAGGCGGGAGCGGTCGGCTATCTTCTCGGGGAGCCGAACAAGGGCCTGTCCTACATGTTCCACATGATGAACGAGGCACGGATCGGGGTCGGATTCCTCGCGACCTCGCTCGGCTACGCCGGATACCTCCAGTCGCTCGACTACGCACGCACCCGGACACAGGGCCGCCCACTCGGCGCGAAAGACCCGGCTTCCCCTCAGGTGGCCCTCGTCGAACACCCCGACGTACGCCGGATGCTGTTGGCGCAGAAGTCCTACGTGGAAGGTGCGCTGGCGCTCGGCCTGTACTGTTCCACCCTCGTCGACGAACAGCGGACCGCACCTGACGAGGCAGCCCGGTCGCGTGCGGGGCTTCTGCTGGACCTGCTCACCCCGATTGCCAAGTCGTGGCCGTCGCAGTGGTGCCTCGAAGCCAACAGTCTTGCGATCCAGGTGCTCGGCGGTTACGGGTACACCCGGGAATTCGATGTCGAACAGTATTACCGCGACAACCGGCTCAATCCGATTCACGAAGGCACCCACGGCATTCAAGGGATGGACCTCCTCGGCCGCAAGGTGATCATGCAGGGTGGCGCCGCGCTCGCGGTGCTGGGAGAGACCATCGGCGAGACCGTGACGAAGGCGCTGGACGCCGGTGGCGACGCCGCGGAGTACGCGCAGCAGTTGCAGCGTGCCGTCGTGCGGGTGGGGGAGACGACCACCGCCCTGTGGTCGACCGGCGATCCGGCTGTCGCGCTGGCGAATTCGACCGTCTACCTCGAAGCGGTCGGGCATGTGGTGGTCGCGTGGATCTGGCTCGAACAACTCCTCGCCGTGGGCGAGCGGGACGGCGCGTTCTACGACGGCAAGCGCGCGGCGGCCCGGTACTTCTTCCGATTCGAACTTCCGAAGACGGGGCCGCAGTTCGATCTGCTCGCGAGCCTCGACCGCACCACCCTGGACGTCGACCCGTCCGTCCTCTGATCCGGTGCCGCCGTGACAGCCGTCGCTGTCACGGCGGCGGCACGGTCAGCGACGGGCAGCGAGACGAGTGATCGTGACGCCCGCGACCGAGCGACTCTCGACGGGATCGAAGTGATGCGGTGCGAAGTCCGCGCGGAACAACGGTATTCCGTTGCCCGCCACGATCGGATTGACCTTGAGGACGAGTTCGTCGATCTCGGGTAACAGTGCGCCGGCGAGAGATCCGCCCCCGCACAACCAGATGCCTCCGCCGTCCTGTTGCTTCAGATCACGCACGTACGCGAGCGGATCGCTGTCGACGAGTGTGACGGTGTCGTCCGGTGCTTCGCTCATCGTGGTGGAGAAGACGTACTGATTCAGATGCTGATACGAACTCGTGACCCCGTCATCGAGGGACGGCTCCCACGTGCGTCTGCCCATGACCACCGCGTCGAAGTTCTTGTTCGGCGGGTCGATCCCGAGATGCGCACGCGCCTGGGTGGGGATGGTTTCCGGAAACTCCTCGACGAGTACCGACACCACCAGTTCGTCGGGTACCGGAAAGAAATCGAACCCGCCCGACGGGTCGGCGATGAACCCGTCGAGCGTGGTGGCCACGTAGTAGGTGAGTGTGCGCAAGAATGCTCCCGTCTCGGCAGTCAGGCCTGTGCCCGATCGACGAGCAATGTTAGGGCATGACGCACGGTCCGGGCGAGCACTTTTTGGGGGTCACCCTCGAATTGCTTTTCCTCGCACCGGGTTCCCTCCGGCCCGGTGGTGGCGAACCAGACTGTGCCCGGCGGGCGCCCGTCCTGCGAGTCGGGTCCGCCCGCTCCGCTCACGGCAACCACGATCTCCGCTTCGAGCAGGCGCGAGGTGGACTCGGCCATGGCCCGGACAGCTTGCTCGCTCACGACCGGTCCCTCGGGAACGCGGAGCAGACCGTGTTTCACCTCGCGTGAGTACGCGACGATGCCGCCGCGAAACCACTCCGAACTGCCTTTCGCGGCGCCGAGGCGCGCCGCCAGCGTTCCCGCGGTGAGGGACTCCGCGCACCCCACCGTCAGACTGCGCTCGGACGCGAGGTCGGCGAGTCGTTCGATCAAGTCGTCGGAACGATCGGTTCCTTCGACAATGTCGTCATCGGCCACGGGAAGCTCCTTCTCTGTCGTCTCGAATCCATCGGGTGAGCAGGGTGCCGTCGTCGTCGGCGACCAGGTGGGTCCGTCGCATGGGGGTGACGACGGGAGTCGGCGTCGAGGCGATGCGCCCCGCAGCGCCCGCCGCGAGGACGGGGGCGAACGTCAGGCACAGGTCGTCGACGATGTCGGCTTCGATCATGCTGCCGAACAATTGCGGACCTCCTTCGCACAGTACGCGCGTCCATCCGGCCTTCGTGACGGCGGCGAGCAGGGCTGCACCGTCGATGGTGTCGTCGGCGATCACCCGGACGTCGGCACCGGCGTCCTCCGCCCTGCGGCGGTTGGCGACAGGGGCGCTCGCACTGGTGAACACGATCGGAGGCACCGCCGTATCGGTGAACAGCCTCAGATCCGACGGGAAGTAGCAGGACGTCGTCACGACCGCGATGGGAGGCACGGCGTCGAGCCCGTCCGCTTCACGACGCGCACGAAGCGTCTCGCTGGTGCGCGCGCCTCCGTAGTTCTCGGTCCGCACGGTGCCCGCGCCGACGAGGATCACGTCCGCGAGTTCCCTGAGCAGCCCGAAGACCTTCTTGTCCGACGGGGTGCCGAGCGCCCCGGACCGGCCTTCCACCGCGACCGCACCGTCGAGGGAGGACACGAAGTTGACGCGCATCCACGGGCGCTCGAGCCCTTCCGGATACGCGTACAACTGCCGGAGCCGATCGTCGCCGACGTCGGTGGGGGAGGCGGGGTCGTCGAGTTGGTGCATGCACCCGATCAGATCACGCCGGTTCGTTCCCCGCTATGTCGCGCGCCGTGGCCGGCGTCCATGTCGCTCACGTCGCGGAAGGTCAGCAGCGTGTCCAGCTTCTCGCGGAGTTCGCCCTCCTCGGGATCGAGCAGGAACCCCATGTGGTCGCCGAGATCGAATCTGCCCAGCACGCGCCCGACGAACCAGCCGGCTGCGCCGTCGAGGATCGGCAGGCCGTGCGGACCCTCGCTCCACGCGCACTGCGAGAACTTGTCGATCTCGTCGCCTGTCTGCTCCCCGAAAAGCTCCGATATCGCGCGGTTCTCGGGGGAGAGGACATGCACGGCGAGGTACTCGGCCTCCTGGGCGACACGGAAGGTGTGGTTCTTGTTCGAGATGGCGACGAGGAAGCGTGCCGGATCGATGCCCGTCTGAGTCGTGAACCCGACGAGGCACCCGCTGCGTTCTTCTCCGCCGCGCGTCGTGACGATGTACATCGGGTAGTCGAGCTGGGACATGATGTCGGCGAACCCCTCGGAGGAGCCGCGGACTGCATCGGTGTCGGACATGCTCCGATCGTACGTTTTACGTAGTGCCGATACGGTTTGGTGCGGGCGACGGCGCGGTACCCGAGTGCCATGACGGACCAACACGGCGGGGACGGTGCGGCCGGCGCAACCGTGGCACCCGACGATGCGCGCAAGCCCGACTCTCCGACGGACATCGAGAAACCGTCGTGGAAATACGTGGTCAAGAGGACCGTGCGGGAGTTCAGCCGAGATCAGTGCACCGATCTGGCGGCGTCGCTGACCTATTACGCCATCCTGTCGCTGTTTCCTGCGTTGCTGGTCGTGGTCTCGTTGCTCGGCGTCTTCGGGCAGGGCCAGGCCACCGTGGATGCGGTGCTCCAGATGGTCGAGGAACTGGGACCCGCCTCCGCGGTCGACACCCTGCGCGGACCCATCGAACAGTTGGTGCAGGCACCCACCGCCGGCCTCGCCCTCGTCATCGGTGTTCTCGGTGCCCTCTGGTCGGCTTCCGGCTACGTGGGGGCCTTCGGCCGCGCCATGAATCGCATCTACGAGATCGAAGAGGGACGCCCGATCTGGAAGCTGCGCCCCCAGATGCTGCTGGTGACGGCGCTCGTCCTGGTCTTCGCCGGTGCAACGGGCCTGATGCTCGTGGTGAGCGGACCGATCGCCCGCACCATCGGTGACGTCGTCGGCCTGGGCGAGACAGCGGTGACGGTCTGGAACATCGCGAAGTGGCCCGTGATGCTGATACTCGTCATCGTCCTTGTGGCGGTGCTCTACTACGCCACACCCAACGTCAAGCAGCCCAAGTTCCGGTGGGTGAGCGTCGGTTCTGTGATCGCGATCGTGGTCTGGATCGTCGCGTCGGTGCTGTTCGCGGTGTACGTCAGCAATTTCGGGAGTTACAACAAGACCTACGGTTCGCTCGCCGGTGCGGTGATCTTCCTGTTGTGGTTGTGGATCACCAACCTGGCACTGCTGTTCGGGGCCGAATTCGATGCGGAACTCGAACGTGGCCGGCAGTTGCAAGGTGGAATCGAAGCGGAGAAGACCCTCCAACTGCCCCCGCGCGACACCCGTGCGAGTGAGAAGAACCAGGCGAAGCATCAAGAACTGATCGAACGCGGGCGTCGCCTGCGTGGAGAAGTCGGCGACAACCAGGAAGGGGAACGAACATGACGGAACCGACCGGAGGGGGTGCGCGTCACGTGGCGGCCCAGCCCTCCGAACTGTCCACTGTCGAACTCACCGAACGGCTGACCGCGCAGGTCTCCACCCTCGTGCGCACCGAGGTCACCCATGCCCTCGACGAAGTGAAGTCCAAGGGCACCAGGATCGGTATCGGTGCCGGAATCTCCGGGGCCGGTGCGCTTCTGCTCTACCTCGGGCTCGCCACCCTCATCGCGGCGGGTGTGCTGGGGCTCGCGACCGCCGTGGAACCCTGGCTGGCGGCACTGATCGTCGCCGTTGTGGTTCTCGTGATCGGGGGCATCCTCGCGGCCGTCGGCGCCTCGAAGGCCAAGAATGCCGCGCCGCCGATGCCGGCACACGCGGTCGACAGCGTTCGGGCCGACGTGGCCGCCGCGAAGGGAGCAATGCAATGAGCCGACCCGACTCTTCCAACACCGGGCCCACCGAGTCGACCCCCAACGGGTCGGGCGGACCCGAGCCCGATATCGAACAGCAGCGCGCCGAACTCGCTGCGACGGTAGGCGAACTGACCGACCGGCTGGACGTGCCCACCCGCGTCAAGCACGCGGCCGACGAGCGCGTCGAAGCGGTACGGAACCGCCCCGACCTGCTTGCCGCAGCCGGGGCAGTTCTCGTCGCCGTCGTGCTGGTCGTCGTCTGGCGTCGCCGCCGCTAGACCCTCGCGGGGTCAGCCACCCAGTTGCGCCCGAAGCGCCTCGAGCACTGCCGGGTCTTCGATCGTGGACGGCACGGTGTACTGCTCGTGGTCGGCGATCTGGCGCATGGTCTTTCGGAGGATCTTGCCGGATCGGGTTTTCGGCAGTGCCTGCACGACGGTCACGTCCCGGAACGTCGCCACCGCACCGATCTGGTCGCGCACCATTGCGACGAGTTCCTGTCGCAAGGTCTCGGGGTCGATTTCCACACCGGCCTTGAGGACGACGTATCCCGACGGACGCTGCCCCTTGATCTCGTCGTGGATGCCCACCACCGCGCATTCGGCGACGGCCGGATGCGACGCCACGACCGCTTCCATCGTTCCCGTCGAAAGACGATGCCCGGCAACGTTGATCACGTCGTCGGAGCGCCCGAGCACGAACACGTAGCCGTCCTCGTCCACATAACCCGAGTCGCCGGTGAGGTAGTAGCCGGGGAACGTGTCGAGATACGACCTGCGGTACCGGTCCTCGTCCTGCCACAGACCGGTCAAGGTGCCCGGCGGAAGCGGAAGCCGGACGACGATGTTGCCTTCGGTGTTCGCCTTCACGAGTTCGCCATGGGCATCGACGATTTCGACGCGGTACCCCGGCACCGGCACCGTCGGAGAACCCGCCTTGAGCGGCATCGGATCGAGACCGCGCAGATTCGCGGCGATCGCCCAGCCCGTCTCGGTCTGCCACCAGTGGTCGACGACCGGTCGCTCGAGTACGCGGGTCGCCCAGGCGTAGGTGTCGGGGTCGAGGCGTTCCCCGGCGGCGAACAGCGTTTCCAGCGAGTCGATCGAATACTTCGCGAGTTCCTCGGCGTCGGGATCCGCCTTGCGGACCGCGCGGATCGCGGTCGGTGCCGTGAACAGCGCTTTGACGTTGTTCTCCGCGATGATGCGCCAGAACGCGCCCGCGTCGGGGGTGCCTACCGGCTTGCCCTCGTACAGCACCGTGGTGGCGCCGGCGAGCAGTGGGCCGTAGACGATATACGAGTGCCCGACCACCCACCCGACGTCGGACGCGGTCCACCACACGTCGCCTGCACCGATGTCGTAGATGTTGCGCATCGACCACGTCAGCGCGACCGCGTGTCCGCCGTTGTCGCGGACGACGCCCTTGGGCTTTCCGGTGGTTCCGGAGGTGTAGAGGATGTAGAGCGGGTCGGTGGCGGCGACCGAGACAGGTTCGGCCGGCGACGAGTCGGCGACGAGTTCGTCCCAGTCGAACCACGCGGCGGACGACGTCTTGTAATCGGCAGCGGAACCGGGAATCTGTTCCCGATCCTTCACGATCACAGTGTGCGGGGGAGTCTTCGACAGCCCGAGAGCCGTCTCGACCATGGGGAGATACTCGACGGTGCGGCCGGGCTCGAGCCCACCCGACGCGGTGACGAGCACGACCGGACGGGCATCGTCGATGCGGGTCGCGAGTTCCTTCGCCGCGAACCCGCCGAAGACCACCGAGTGCACGGCACCGATGCGGGCGCACGCGAGCATCGCGATCGCGGCCTCCGGAATCATCGGCATGTAGATGATGACGCGGTCGCCGGCCACGACGCCCTGGTCGCGCAGCACTCCCGCGAATGTGGCGACCTCGTCGAGCAGTTCTGCGTACGTGTAGGTCTTCTTCGCCGGCACCATCGCCGAATCCCAGATCAGCGCGGTCCGGTCACCTGCACCTGCTGCGACATGCCGGTCGAGCGCGTTGACACTGGTGTTGAGAGTGCCGTCCGGGAACCACCGGTACGAGGGTGCGTGCGTGTCGTCCAGTGCGCGGGTGGGCGCGGTGTCCCAGTCGACGGCCTTCGCGGCCTCGAGCCAGAAGGCCTCGGGGTCCTCGACGCTCTGGTGGAACGCCTCCTCGTACGAGCTCATCGCCTGGTGTCCTTCCCTCGCACTGACAGTGGTGACCGCGTCACCCTATGCGACCGGCCTCGGCCCCGAACGCGATGTGCGACGGGCGGCAGTGGTTGGGCGCCGAGCGGGGTGCCGACGGAAGGGCAGTGGACGGAAGGGCAGTGGAGGAGGTGGGCGTGATCTCGCCCGTTCGGGGAATCCGGATCCCATGGCTCAACGAACCACACCCGCAGTCGCGGCGTCGAGTCGGTGGACCGACACCGACGGGATCAGATACCCGCGTGGCGATACGCACGCGTGGACGCCCGGCACCAACCAGACCCTGTGCGGAGTCCCGCTCTCCCGTGCCCGACTCGCCCGCTTCCCGCACGTGCCGTGGACCGACGCCCTGTACCTGGCCGAACTCGGGGAACACGGAGTCTTCCCGTGCCGTCGCTGTAGCGGGGCCACGCTCAGTGATCGGCGCCGGTGGACCCGCACCGATCCGCGGCCGTGACGGCTGGTCGCTGTGTGGGTGGTCGCCTCGATCCAACGCACCTACGAACGAGAACTACCACGCACGCTCCGGTCACACCGCATGCCGGACACCGCACGCAAAGTCGCCGCGCTCGCTGCGCCCAAGCGAAGGACCAGGTCTGCCGGCACCGAGGAAGGGGGGTCGGTGGCCCGTTGGCGGCGCCAGGGTGAGGCGGTGGGGGGAGGTGCGGGCCTTGCCGCTGCCGGGGAATCGCTGCAGGCGCGAGTCGAGGTAGGACGTGAGCGCGTCGACGAGTGCGGGCTCGGCGGTGAGGACGCGTTGCTTGTTTCCCTTGCCGTGCAGGGTAATCGACTCGAGTCGACCCGTGTCGTCGAGGTTGCGGAATTCCCCGATATTGAGGGTGACCAGTTCGGACAGGCGGCATCCGGTGAGCAGTGCGGTGAGGACGATTGCGAGGTCGCGTTCTCGCCAGGCGTGTGCGTTGTCGTCCTCGTCTGTGGTCAGCGCGGTGATCAGTTTCTGACCGCGTCCTGATCGAAGGCCTTCGGTACGGTCTTGGCGACCTTGGGGCGCAGGACCGCATCCATCGGGTCGGCAACGATCAGATCCGAGGTGAACAGGTAGCTGCCCAGGGCGTTCCAGGTCGACCAGCAGCGCAGGATCGAGGCTGGGGAGTGCGTGTCGGCGAGAGGTGCGGGAAGCCGGCATGGTTCCCCTGATCGGCCGATTTCTTCGATTCGGTCCTCTGCCGGTCCGGGGCCTGGTCGGTGCTTCGCCTGCGAGGTGGCGGCCCGGGTGGGAACATGGACGGTACTGAACATGTGATTTATCCTGTAATCAGGAGGTGGATGCCATGACAACCGCACACCCACGACCCGACCTCGCCGCCTACAACGACGCCGCCCGAATGACCCAATCGGAGCTGGTCACGGCGCTGCGTGAGCTGCTCGGCGCCAAGCTGGTCGCGTACCTGGGGAAGGTGAAAGAAACCCGCGCTGTGCGCCAGTGGGCAGAAGGCACCCGCACCATCAACAACGACACCGACGTCGAACGCCTCCGTATCGCCTACCGTGTCGCCCGGCTGATCGTCGAGCGCGATACCGCCGCCGTGGCCCAGACCTGGTTCCAGGGTCTGAACCCGATCCTGGACGACCGTCCGCCGGCGCTGCTGCTGCGCGAGGGCGATCTGTCCGATGTCGGCCCGAAGGTCCTTGCCGCTGCCCGGCAGTTCGCGGCGGTCGGATGAACGCACCGGATCGATCGTTGATCTCGACCCCGCGCGGCGATGTCCGCTGCTTCCACGTCGATGGCGTGGTCGCCTACCGCGTTGGCTACCCGCCGACCTCGTGGGAGTGGACACCGTGGGAGTTCGCCACCGACGGGCGCTTCACCGGCCGCTGGGACGATCCTGCGGGGATGTGGCGAACCCTGTACGTCGGCGCGACCCGCCTGTCGTGTTACCTCGAGGTCCTCGCCTACGCGCGCAGGAGCGAGGAGCTCAGCGCCGCGCTCGAGGAGATCGTCGACGACGAGCCAGATGAGTTCCCCACCATCGAACCGGGTCGTATCCCGCGGTCGTGGATGTCGAGCAGGGTCACCGGCAGCGGAGCGATCAGCGGATGGTTCGTCGTGCCCGGCGACACCGAGTCGGTGGCCACCCTGCGAACCCTCTTCCGGCCCCACGCGATCCGGCACGGCCTCCCTCGACCTCGACACCGCGGCGATCCGCGACGGCCGCCCGCGCGCCCTCACCCAGGCGATCTCCCAGTGGGTCAACACCCTCTCCGATCCCGACGGTGAGCCGGTGGCCGGCATCCAATTCGACTCCCGGCACGGCGACGGGCTGGTGCTCTGGGCGCTGTACGAACGTCCCGGTGACGGACCGGTCAGCAAGAACATCACGGTCCTGGACTACGGCCCCGTCGAGGAACACGACCCCGACCTGATCGAAGCGATGCGCCTGCACAACCTGATCTGGGAGGACGACTGAATCCCCGGCGGCACAGTTGCGCAGCGCAGACAACCACCCCGCGTGGGGGAATCGCAGCTCGGGCGGTGATATAAGAGTGCGTGCCTTATCGGCACTTCGGCCGGCTCGGTGTTCCGGAATCGTGACACCGGTGCGTGGTAGCCGCAGGTTTACGTCGCACCCGCCGGGTACTCGGAAGCATGACCGAACACTCGAAAGCTAGCTCTTCCGGCATGCACGTGGTGGTCACCGGCGCGACCGGCAACGTCGGCACCGCAGTGGTTCGCGCCCTCGGGGCGGAACCCGCCGTGGAATCGGTCATGGGCATTGCCCGTCGCCCGACCGACTGGACGGTCCCCAAATCGACCTTCGCGCCTGTCGATGTCGCGTCGGACGATCTCGCGGAGACGCTGCGCGGCGCCGACGCGCTCGTCCACCTCGCCTGGCTGTTCCAACCCACCCACAAACCTGAGACGACGTGGGAGAACAACGTGCTGGGCACGATCCGGACACTGACCGCCGCGGCGGAGGCGCAGGTGCCCGTGATCGTGGTGGCGTCGTCTGTCGGGGCCTATTCACCCGGCCCGACTTCGGAGCCCGGAGTCGAGGAACCGCGCGTCGACGAAACGTGGCCCACCCACGGATGGCCGGGCGCGGCGTATCCGAGGGAGAAGGCCTATCTCGAGCGGTGGTACGACGCCTTCGAACTCGAGCATCCGGAGATCCGTCTCGTCCGGATGCGGCCCGGGTTCATCTTCCAGCGACGCTCTGCCACAGCGCAGCGACGGATCTTTGCGGGGCCGTTCGTACCGGGCTCGCTGCTGCCTGCGATTCCGGTCGTTCCGGACATGCCGGGGCTGCGGATGCAGATCCTGCATTCCGACGACGCGGCGGATGCCTACGTGCGTGCCGTCCTGCGGCCCGTGCGGGGTGCGTTCAACATCGCGGCGGATCCGCCGGTCGACGCCCACTCGTTCGCGGAAGTGCTGGGCGCGCGGGTGGTGCCGGTCAAGCGCGGGATCATTCGCTCTGCCGTCGCCGCGGCCTGGCATACCCATCTCGCGCCGGCCGATCCGGGGCTTCTCGATACCGTCCTTCGGCTACCACTGATGGATTGCACGCGCGCTCGGACCGAACTCGGCTGGTCGCCGTCCGCCGAGCCGCTGGATGTGCTCGCAGAATTCGTCTCGGGACTGCGGGAGGGTGCCGGAGCGCCGACCCCGCCGCTGGTGGCCGACAGCCTGCGTGGCCGTGTCGAGGAAGTCGCGACCGGGGTGGGCGTGCGTCCCTGATCCGCCCCGGTGAAGCTCACTCCGCCGGAAGACCCAACCGGCGATACCGGTCGATGCGGCGGCTGTACCGCTGGTCGGCGGGTTCCCCGGCCAGTTCGGTGAGTTCGCGTGCGACGGCGGCACCGACTCGCTTCACGAATTCCACCGGTTCCTCGCTCGCGTCGGGTCGTTCGGGAATCACCCCGTCCACGATCCCCTCGCGCAGCAGGTCCCGCGCGCGGATTCCCTGTGCTTCTGCCATGCGCGGGGCATGGGTGGTGTCGCGGTGCACGATGGCGCTGGCTCCCTCGGGTGGCAGCGGAGCGAGCCACCCGTGTTGCGCGCACAGCACACGGTCGGCGGGCAGCAACGCGAGCGCACCCCCGCCTGTGCCCTGGCCGAGCAGCACCGACACGGTCGGCGTCGACAAGGTCACGAGATCGGATATGCAGCGGGCGATTTCGGGCGCGAGTCCGCGTTCCTCGGCCTCCTTCGACAACGACGCGCCGAGGGTGTCGATGACGAGAACGAGAGGGAGTCGGAGTTCTTCGGCGAGCCGCATTGCGCGACGTGCTTCCCGCAGCGCGCCGGGTCCCATCGTGCTCGACGCGGACTGGCCGGTGCGGTCCTGCCCGAACATCACACACGACACGCCACGAAAACGCGCCAGCGACAACAACACCGTCTTATCGGACTCGCCTTCCCCGGTACCGGACAGTCGTACCTGAGCCGACGCGGCGTGCCGGAGCAATTCACGGATCCCCGGGCGTTCGGGCCTGCGGCTGAGCATGACCGACTGCCAGGCCGGGATGCCGGGCACGTCGTCGACGGTGGTGACGGCGCGAGAAGTGCTGGTGTCGGGCCGATCCGGTTCCACGAGCACACGGAGCAGTCGGTGGACGAGTCGCCGGACTTTTTCGAGCGGGACGACTCCGTCGATCACGCCCTTGCGGTAGAGGTTCTCCGCCGTCTGCACGCCCTCCGGGAAAGGTTCGTTGTAGAGCGCCTGGTAGACGCGGGGGCCGAGAAACCCGACGAGTGCGCCGGGTTCGGCGACAGTGACGTGTCCGAGCGATCCCCACGACGCGAACACACCGCCGGTGGTCGGATTACGCAGGTACACGAGGTAACCCAGATGTGAAGCCTTGTGCTCTGCGACTGCAGCGGCGATCTTCACCATCTGCACGAACGCGAGCGTCCCCTCCTGCATTCGGGTGCCTCCCGAGGTGGGGGAGGCGAGCAGGGGGAGACGCTCGGCGGTGGCGCGTTCGATCGCGGTCACGATCCGCTCGGCCGCCGCGACGCCGATCGACCCTGCGAGGAAGGAGAACTCGCATGCGATCAGCGCCACGCGGCGACCGTGCACTGTGCCTGTTCCGGTGAGAACCGATTCGTCGGTACCGGACTTCTCGGCGGCGCGACGGAGGTCCGCCTGATATTTCTCGTCGGCGTGGACCTTTACCGGGGTGGTATCCCACGAGGTGAAACTTCCCGGGTCGACCACGTTGTCGATGAAATCCTGCGCCGAGATCTTGGTGCCCGCCACGTCGCCTCCACCTGTCGATCATGCTGTGGAACAAACCTATACGAGGCGGGCGCTCGTCCAGCTTCGGTGTACCGCCGTGCGCTCAGCGGCCGAGTGCTTCCTTCCACGTCACCGTGCGGCCGATACGCAGGATCGAACGTTGGTAGATCTTCGCCGCTACGAGGCTGAGCAGTGCCGTTGCGGCGACCATGAGCAGTACGGTGCCGACGATTTGTACCGGAGTCGCGACACCTGCCGCGATGCGGAGCGGCATGAGGATTGCCGAGAACGGCGGGATCCAGCTCAGGGTCGTGCTCCACGAGGCTTCCGGATCGTCGATCGAAGAGAACGCCGCGAAAAACATCGCGATGATGACGATCATCAACGGGCCGGACGTGGAGTTCACGTCTTCCTGCCGCGAGACCATCGACCCCGCTGCGGCGTAGAGCACGGCGAAGAACGCGAAGCCGAGGATGAACCAGCCGAGCGTGCCGGCCAGCACACCGATCGCGGTGCCGGTGATGGTGAGCGTCCCGGTGGCGACAGACGCGCCGACACCCACGACGCCGTATGCGGTGAGCTGGAGCAGGCCGACGGCACCGATACCGAGAATCTTGCCCCACAGCAGCTGCAGCGGCCGGAGGGTGGAGAGCAGGAGTTCGACGACACGCGAGGACTTCTCCTCGACCACGCCCATCGCGACATACGTTCCGAACAGCAGGATCTGCAAGTACAGCAGGAGCACCGAAACGGTCGCCAGGATGATCCGCTGGCCCTGTTCGGGGTCGGGAGGTTCGATGGCCTCGACGACTACTGTTGCGCGAGCAGCGGCCGCAGCGATCTCCGCGGGGTCGACTCCGCGGGTGGACAGCGCCGCGGATTGGGCTTCCTGCACGACCGCGGTATCGATGAGTGCTTTGAGATCGGCGTCGATATCGGACTCGGTGATCGCGGTGACGGTACCGTCACCGCCGGGAACGAGGGCGACGTCGAGGCTGCCCGCACCTACCTGCTCGCGAGCGGCGTCGGCGTCGGGCACGGTAGAGACTTCGATCGGCGTGCCCACGGCGTCGCCGATGGAACCGAGCGTCGTGCCGAGGGTGTAGCCGGAGACGACACCCACGGCGGGGCGCTCGTCTTCGCCCCCTGAAAAGATTGACATCGCGACGATGCCGACGACGATCGCAGCGAGCACGATCGCGTTGCTGATGACGAAGCTCTTCTTCTGTACCTGGGTGACGAATTCGCGGCGCGCCACCAGGCCGATCGCGTGCGAGTTGCTCAGTGGGGCGCTCATGCGGCTACCACCTCTCGGAACAGGTCGGTCAGGGACGGTTGCTGCAAGGAGAACTCGTGTACCGGTCCGGTGGACAGCGCAGTTTTGAGGATCTGCTGGTCGTCGGTGCCCGGCTCGATGGTGAGCACGGTGCGACCCTCTGTGTATTCCGAGCCGGAGACACCCGGCAGGCCGTCGGCCCAGCCGGCGGGGGCGTCGGGAGCGTGCACGACCAGACGGGAAGCACCCTCGGCGCGCAAGTCGTCGACGGCACCGACGACGCGCATGCGTCCATGGACGATGATGCCGACGCGCTCGCACAGTCGCTGTACCAGATCGAGCTGGTGGCTCGAGAAGATCACCGGGACACCGGTGTTCGCCTTCTCGACGAGAACCTCGCTCATGACATCGACGGCGACCGGATCGAGACCCGAGAACGGTTCGTCGAGAACGAGGACGGCGGGATCGTGTATGAGCGCTGCGGCGAGCTGAACGCGCTGCTGATTGCCGAGAGACAGTGAATCGACCGTGTCACCGATCCGCTCGGCGATGCCCAGCCTTTCGGTCCAGCGCTGCATCGCCGCCGTGGCATCGCGCTTCGAAAGCCCGTGCAACCGAGCAAGATAGATCAGTTGGTTACCGACCTTCATCTTCGGATAGAGCCCGCGCTCCTCGGGCATGTACCCGATGGTGCGGCGGACGTCGAGATCGACGGGCTTGCCCGAAAGCCGGACTTCTCCGCCGTCTGCGGCGAGCACTCCCAGCGCGATGCGCATGGTGGTGGTCTTGCCGGCACCGTTGCTGCCGACGAACCCGAACAGTTCACCGGGCTGCACCTCGAAGCTCACCCCGTCGAGGGCGACCGTGGAGCCGTAACGTTTCGAGAGATTGTCGATGGTGAGGGTCATAGTTGGTCCTCCGGGTCGTCGTCGGGTCGGGTCCACGCCAGCAGCACTGCCGGGAGGCATCCGCTGAAAAGTATTGCGGCGAGAGCGAATCCACCCGCCGAGTAGCACAGCGCTTTGTGGTCGATGAAGTCGAACGGCGGGCTCCACAGGAGCGCGAAGATCGGGATCAGGAGCAGGCTCTGCGCCACCGAGAGCCCGATCGAGCGGGCGCTGTTGCGTTCGGCGATCTCACGCTCGTCGAGGGCATGCCGGGGTGCGTCGGACTGCCGCCCCGAGACGATCTGCAGGCATGTCCACGTGGGCAGGAATACCAACACGACAGCTAGCCACACAATGGCGACGACAGGGAAGAAGTAGGTTGCCACGGAGATGACGAACATCGCCGAGATCAGGGCGACGACGGCACCGGCGAGGATGCGGCGACGGTGCCGGGTGCGCCATGCCGGCAGCCATTTCGCGAATGTGGCCTCGTGCGTGAGGAACCGGCGGGTGCGGTAGTCCTCGTACCGGTCGATGAGCGACGCGGTGGACATGTCAGGCCTCCTTGGTGTGGGGTCTGTAGAGCTCGGTCGACAAGGGGGTGAACTCGGTGCGCGAGAAGACCGCTTCGACCGGGAGGTCGAAGACGTCGCAGATCCGGAAAGCAAGATCCAGGCTCGGATAGTGGTCTCCGCGCTCGAGTGCGCCCACCGTTTGGGGGTTCACGTCGATGAGCTCGGCAAGTTGGGCTCGGCTCATACCGCGTTCCGCACGGAGAACGCGGATGCGGTTGAAGATGGGGAGCGTTTCCCCACGGCGTACCGGACTCATGGAACAAAGTGTTGTAAAAACCCAACGATTTGTCAATGCCGGGAACTCGCCCTCCCGCCACGGCCCCGGCGGTCGTGGCGTCAGCACGTGCATCAGAGGGGCTCGAGGCGAGTCTTCAGGAGGCAGAACTCGTTGCCCTCGGGATCGGCCAGCACGTGCCACGACTCGTCGCCCGTCTGTCCGATGTCGGCCCGACGTGCGCCCAGGCTCAACAGGCGCTCGAGTTCCGCGTCCTGATCACGATCGATCGCGTTGACATCGATGTGCAAGCGCGACTTTCCCGGCTCGGGCTCATCTCTGCGACTCAGGATGATGGTCGGCTGCGCGCCGCCGAACCCTTCGCGTGGCCCGATCTCGAGCGTCCCGTCGTCCTCACGATCGAGCACGACGAAGTCCAGGACCTCACACCAGAACTGGGCGAGCACCTCGGGTTCTCTGCAGCTGAGCACCAGCTCACTGATACGACACGCCATGGATGAAACCCGCCTCCCCTCGGGGACTGTCGGGGAGGCCACCCCGAGATTCGCCAGCTCCCGGCAGCCGAATTGCCCGTGATAATAGCGAGCCGAGCGCGACGCGGGCCAGGTTTCCGCGGATGCGGCGACTGTCACACGACCGGCACGAAGCCCACGGCGTCCGTGTCCGGAGACGACCCGTCAGTCGTCCTGGAAACCGCGGATCCGGTCGAGTTCGCGCCGATCTTTCTTCGTGGGCCGACCCGCGCCGCGATCGCGGATCGGGATCGCCGCGAGAATCTCCTTCGGCGGCGGCGGTGGGCTGTGATCGATGTAGGCGGTGGCGGCGATCGGCGCGCCCACCCTCTTGTTGACCAATTGCGTTACCTCGACGATCTTTTCGACCCCGTGCGCCCGCACGCGGACCTCGGTGCCGATCGTCACCGGTGTCGACGGCTTTGCTGTCACGCCGTCGACCTTCACGTGCCCGGCGCGGCACGCCGATGCCGCCGCCGAACGGGTCTTGAACAGCCGCACCGACCACGTCCAGCTGTCCACCCGAACGCTTCCGCTCATCTACAGCAACTCCTCGCTCAGCCGTCCTTCTTCGAGTCGCCACCGCCGCGTGCTTCGCGTCGTCTCCAGCATTCTGCGGTCGTGTGTCACCAGCAGGAGAGTGCCGTCGAAGCTCTCGACCGCCTGCTCGAGTTGCTCGATCGCCGGGAGATCGAGGTGGTTGGTGGGCTCGTCGAGCACGAGCAGGTTCACACCGCGCGCCTGCAGCAGCGCCAACCCCGCCCGTGTCCGCTCGCCCGGCGACAACGACGCCGCAGGTCGCAGGACATGGTGCCCCTTGAGTCCGAACTTGGCGAGCAGGGTACGTACGTCGGCGTCCGGCCACTCCGGGACCTGCCGGCCGAAAGCTTCGACCAGAGGCTCGTCGCCTTCGAACAGTCCGCGCGCCTGATCGATCTCGCCGACCTGGACTCCGGAACCGAGGCTCGCGCGCCCGGAATCCGGGGTGAGGGTGCCGAGCAGCAATCGCAGCAGTGTGGTTTTCCCCGCCCCGTTCGGGCCCGTGACGATGATCCGGTCCCCCCACTGCACCTGGGTGGTCACCGGACCGAAGGTGAAATCACCGCGTCGCACCGTCGCGTCGTCGAGCGTTGCGACGACCGTGCCGCTGCGCGGTGCCGCCGCGATCTCCATCCGCAGTTCCCATTCCTTGCGGGGTTCCTCGACGACGTCGAGGCGTTCGATGCGCCGCTGCGTCTGACGCGCTTTTGCGGCCTGCTTCTCGGTGGCCTCCGCGCGGAATTTCTTCCCGATCTTGTCGTTGTCCTTCGACTTCCGCCGAGCATTCCGTGTTCCGTGTTCGAGCCAGTTGCGCTGCATCTGCGCGCGGTCCTCGAGTTGCGACTTGGTGTCGGCGAATTCCTCGTACTCTTCGCGGGCGTGCCGCCGTGCCACCTCGCGCTCGACGAGGTACGCCTCGTAACCGCCGTCGTACACCGAGATCTGCTGCTGGACGGGATCGAGTTCGACGATGCCCGTCACGGTCCGCGCGAGGAATTCGCGGTCGTGGCTCACCACCACGAGAGCGGTGCGTGTCTCCGCGACGAAACGCTCGAGTTGCTCCAGCCCCGCGAGGTCGAGATCGTTGGTGGGTTCGTCGAGAAGCAGCACGTCGTAGCGCGACAGAAGCAGCGCCGCGAGTCCGACGCGCGCCGCCTGCCCGCCGGACAGTCCGGTCATCGGCGCGTCGAGCCCGACCCCGAGCCCCAGATCCGACACGACCTTCTCGGCGCGCTCTGCGAGATCGGCACCGCCGAGCGCGAGCCACCGCTCGAGTGCCGGGGTGTAATCGTCGACATCCGACTCGCCGAGCGCCTCGGCAGCCGCGTTCATGATGTTCTCGGCGTCCGTCACGCCCGTGCGACGGCCGAGGAAATCCAGGATCGTCTCACCGGGGACGCGCTCGGGTTCCTGGGCGAGGTATCCGACGGTCGCGTCGGGCGGACTGAGCACGATCGATCCGGTGACGTCCGCGTTCCCCAGCCCGGCCAGTGTCGTGAGCAGCGTCGATTTGCCGGCGCCGTTCGCGCCCACCAGCCCGATCACGTCACCCGGTGCGACGGTGAGGTCGAGGCCTTCGAACAGCGTGCGTTCGCCTCTCGAGGTGGACAGGCCGCTGATACGTAGTGTTGCGCTCACGTGTCGAGTATCCCGCTGCGACGATTCCGTCTTCCGCCACGGGTCTGTACAGGCCCGGATGTGGTCACGGCCGAGCGCACACTTCGTCGTCGATCTGCGATCCGGCGAAGCCGACGTGTCCCCCGACACCGTGACCGCGCGTCGAATCTGCTCATGCCCCTCGACGTGTGCCAGGCGGGTATCCCGTCGCTACCAGTCGAGGAATCACCCACACCCCGATCGACAGTGCGCAGAGCACGCTGTAGGAGCATCCCCCCAGGAACTTCACCGGTGTGGGCCAGGCGTCCTGCTCGTCCTCACCGGGCCAGGCTCGTCGCGAGAGTGCGCACTGCGTCCCGGGCGGCGGCAAGGCTCTCCGCCGCGAGGCCGGCGAACGGGGCAAGCGGTGTCAGGCGATCGGCGAGCGTGAGTTCCGCCGTCACCACCGATACCGACATGCCGAGCGAGGTGCCGAGGACCTGCATGAGGGGAGGTATGACGAAATCGGTTCCCTCGCCGGGGCTTCCGGGAGCGTACGTGTTTCCTCGGCTCGACACGATCACCACCGGCTTGCCCACCAGGGGTGCGTCCGGCGTATCGAACGGCACTGTGGTGCCGAGTACGTGGATGTAGTCGAGCCAGGCTTTGAGCGAGGACGGCATCGACCAGTTGTACATCGGCGCACCGATCACCACCGCGTCCGCGCCTGTCACCTCGGCGATCAATTCGGCTTGCAGGCCCTCGGCCGCCGGGTCGGGCCGCTCCGTACCGGTGCGCAGCCGTGTCGCGTAGTGCAGCGCGGCGTCCGGGAGGTGGGGGAGCGGCGATCGGTGCAGGTCCCGCTCGATCACCGTGTGGCCGGAACCGGTTGCGCGCCAGGTATCGACGAACAGCCGTGTCAGCTCGCGTGAGACCGAGGCGTCGAGGTCGGCGGACGAATCGAGGTGCAGAAGTCGAGGCATGTGCCCTCCCGGTTCCGGTGCGGTGTCGCCCCACGTTACGGCGTTCTGCGGATCAGCGGGCGGGGCCGTCTTCGAGAACCACGTCGGCTGTACGAGAACGGCCGTCCCCGTCGAGCCATTCGATCCGGACGGTGTCACCCGGTTTCCGGGTTCGTAGCCGTTGCTCGAGGTCGGTCGTCGACGACACCGTGTCGCCTCCGAAGGAGACCACCACGTCGCCGGCTTCGAGACCGGCGCGATACGCGGGGGTATCGAACGACACCCACAGCACTTCGGCCCCGCGGTCGGAGCCGTCTGCCCGGGCCGTGGAGACGCCGAGACCGAGTCGTGGTGTGGGGCCGACGTGCACGGTGTCGGTGCCGACCCCGGTCCGGACCTGTTCGACGACGGCGAGAGCCTCCGCGATCGGGACGGCATACGCCTCCGGTGCCGACTCGGACGGTTCCTGTTGCTCACGCTCGATCGCGCCGGCGGTGTTGACTCCGACCACGGCGCCGTAATGGTCGACGAGCGGACCGCCCGAGTCTCCGGGGCGGATCGGGGTGTCGGTCTGCAGCATTCCGGTGAGCCGCTTGCGGGAACCCTCGGTGGAGTCGCGGACCATCACGCTGCGATCGGCCGCGATGACGGTGCCCGGCGCTGCGACCACGACGCCGCCGCCGTCCGCGTTCCCGAATGCGGTCACGGGAGTCCCCGCCGGTGGCAGAGCCTCGGCGACCGGTGCCGCGGGAAGGCCGTTCGCGGTGCCGAGCTGGAGTACGGCGATGTCGCGTGCACTGTCGTACCCGATGACGTCGACGTCGTAGATCAGTCCCGTCGCCGCGCTCACCGCGGTGATGTCGGTCGCTCCGCTGACCACGTGATGATTGGTCAGCACCGTGCCGTCGGGTGTGAGAACGATTCCCGTTCCGGACGTTCCCGTCCATCCGCGGCTCGCGTCGATGGTCACGACGACCGGCACGGTACGGGCGGCGAGTTCGTCGGGCGCCAGTGGCGTGGGCGGCGGCGCCGGGATCGGTGGCGGCGGGGGAGGGAGCGCGATCTCGACGGCTTCGGGCGCGGAGGCGAGAAGGCTGGTCGCGGCTGCGAACGCGACCACCAGGACCGACCCCCCGCGCCGTTTCACAACGCCGCAGCTCCGGTGGTCAGATGGTCGACGAGTTCACGTGCCGCAGCCCGCCCGGCGCGGTTGGCGCCGATGGTGGACGCGGACGGGCCGTAGCCGACGAGGTGGATTCGGGGGTCGGCGGCGACCTGCGTCGCGAGCCGGCCCGTCATCGTGATTCCCCCGCCGGGATTGCGCAGGCCGAGCGGCGCCAGGTGGTCGAGTGAGCTTCGAAAACCGGTGCACCACAGGATTACGTCGACATCGAGGGTTGTTCCGTCGGGCCAGCGGACACCGGTCTCGGTGATCTCGGCGAACATCGGCAACCGGTCGAGTACTCCGCGTTCGCGTGCCGCCCGGATCATGGGTGTGACGGGAAGCCCGGTCACGGAGACGACCGAACCGGGAGGCAATCCGTGGCGCACCCGGTCCTCCACGGCCGCGATTACCGTCCGTCCGAATTCGGGCGTGAATTCCTCGTCGCGCCAGACGGGTTCGCGTCGAGTCACCCACGTGGTGGCGGTGACGAACGAGATCTCGTCGAGCAACTGCACCGCGGAGATTCCCCCGCCCACGACCAGCACGTGCCGTCCACGGAACTGCTCGGCGTCGCGGTAGTCCTTCGTGTGGAGTTGCTGCCCCCGGAACCGCGCCGCACCCGGATACCACGGGACGAACGGGTGTTCCCAGGTGCCGGTCGCGTTGATGAGTCCCCGTGCGGAGTACACGCCGGTATCGGTCTCCACCCGCAGGCGTTCACCGCGGTTGCACACCACCGTGACCTGAACGGGGCGGTGTACGGGAAGGTCGAACTCCTTCTCGTAGGCGCCGTAGTACGCGGGCACCGCCGACGACGCGGGCACTTCACCGGAGCCGGTGTCGACCGCGTCGGAGAACGCGGACCCGGGCAGGTCGTGCAGGCCGTTGACGGTGTTCAACGTGAGGGAAGGCCACCGGTGCTGCCACGCGCCGCCGGGGCCGAACGACCGGTCGAACACCACGAACCCCGTTTCGGGTTCGAGCCCGAACCGCCGCAGGTAATACGCGGCCGACAGGCCCGCCTGCCCGGCACCGATCACGACGACGTCGACGGGCGTCGTGTTCTCCGTGTTGCCTCCGGACGTCATCACCGGCCTCTCCGCAGATGGTTGCCCTCCATCATGCCGTGACATCGGGAGGCGTGCCCTGTGAACCCGGCACCGGCGATGATCCAAAAATGTGATATCACTTTGACATCGCATTCGTGCCCGGAAGGATCCCCATGGGAACAGCAGAGTCCACCACCTCGTCGGAACGCCCGGGACGCTCGTCCAACGGCTGGCCCGTACTTGCCGCCGCACTCGTCGCCGCCGCACTGGCGTCCGCACTGATCGTGTGGGCCGCGGTCGAGATCAACGTTCCGCTGATCGTGGTGGGATCCGTCGTCGCGGTCATCGCTCTCGTCGCGCTCGCCGGCCTGATTCTCGTCGAGCCCAACGAAGCCCGCGTGCTCCAATTGCTCGGGGGCTCGTACGCAGGCACTCTCCGCGGACCGGGCCTGCGGTGGATGAATCCGCTCAACTCCCGTCGCAAGATCTCCACGCGCATCCGAAACCACGAGACGGCAAGGGCGAAGGTCAACGATG
The DNA here is from genome assembly GCF_012843405.1 of Rhodococcus sp. BL-253-APC-6A1W. Lineage (NCBI taxonomy): Bacteria > Bacillati > Actinomycetota > Actinomycetes > Mycobacteriales > Nocardiaceae > Rhodococcus > Rhodococcus sp. BL-253-APC-6A1W. Next base: position 60,565 of record NZ_JABAFB010000006.1, on the reverse strand, counting down.
CGGACGGCAACCCCATCGACATCTCGGCGGTGATCGTGTGGCAGGTCGAGGACACCGCGCGGGCGGTCTTCGACGTGGACGACTTCGAGGAGTTCGTCGCCGTCCAGACCGAGGCCGCGGTGCGTCACATCGCCGGGAGTTACCCGTATGACGGTGCGCCCGAGGCGATGTCGCTGCGGCAGAACGCCGACGAGATCACCACGAAGCTGTCGTCCGAGGTGCATGCTCGCGTCCGGTCGGCCGGCGTGCGCGTGATCGAGACCCGCATCAACCAACTCGCCTACGCCCCGGAGATCGCGCAAGCGATGCTGCGCCGTCAGCAGGCCGGCGCCGTGATCGCCGCCCGGGAACAGATCGTGCACGGCGCCGTCTCCATGGTCGGTACCGCCCTCGAGCGCCTCGAGGCCGAGCACACCGTCATGCTCGACGAGGACCGCAAGGCCGCGATGGTCTCCAACCTGCTCGTCGTACTGTGTGGCGATCAGAGTGCCCAGCCCGTTCTCAACACGGGATCGCTGTACCAGTAGGGAATTCGGCATGCCCGAACGCAAGAAGGTCTTGTTGCGGCTCGACCCGGCGGTCCACGACGCGCTCGCGCGCTGGGCCGCCGACGAGTTGCGCAGCACCAACGCCCAGATCGAATTCCTCCTGCGCCGCGCGCTGGCCGAGGCCGGGCGGGCACCGCGCGACGCGGGCAGGATGCGTGGTCCCGGACGACCCCGCGCTCAGGAGTCGCGCGGTACGGGCGACACAATGGAATGATCGTTGGGCAGTGACGGAAGGGTGCCAGATACATGATCGGGATCAACCGCGACGGTGACGTCGTCACGCTGGAATTGCAGCGCGAAGAACGCCGGAACGCGCTCAATTCGCAGTTGTGCATCGAGATCCGCGATGCGGTCGAACAGGCAGTCGGCGACGATGCCCGGGTTGTCGTGATCACGGGCCGCGGAACGAGCTTCTGCGCCGGCGCCGACCTGTCCGGCGACGTCTATGCCGCCGGGTTCCTCGACAACCTCGGCGACATGCTGCAGACGATCGAAAGCGCACCGGTTCCCGTGATCGCGGCGATCAACGGACCCGCCATCGGAGCGGGCACCCAGCTCGCGCTGGCCTCGGACCTGCGAGTGGTGGCCCCGGGCGCGAGGTTCGCGGTGCCCGCAGCGCGTCTCGGGATCTCGGTGGACCGATGGACGGTGCGTCGGCTGGCGTCACTCGTCGGCGGTGGTCCGGCCCGGACCGTCCTGCTCGCCGCCGAACCCATCGACGCCGAGGAAGCGCTGGCTCGCGGCCTCGCCAACAGGATCGGCGACCTCGCCGCCGCGCAGGCATGGGCGCAGGAGATCGCGAAGCTCGCGCCGCTGTCGCTGCAAGCACAGAAGCTGTTCCTCAACGACGACGGCACCCGCGACGACAGCACACCCGAGCAGACGGCAGCACTGGCTGCTGCGTGGCTCAGCGAGGACGCCCAGGAAGCCAGGCTGGCCCGCGCGGGCGGCCGCGACCCGATCTTCCGCGGCCGATGAGGGCCCGGCAGGCCGCGTCGTCCGCGCTCGCCGGCGCAGGTGCGCTCTGGTTCGCTCGTGCTGCACGGGGCCTGCCGAGTTCGATCGGGGCTTCCGTCTCCGACATCCGGCCTTACGCCGCAGGATCGCCGCACTATCGCAACGGGCGGTTCCACAACACCGATCCCGCGTCCGTGCTCGATCCCGACGACAGCGGCGGACTCCTGAAGGACATGCTCACCCGCGGTTCCCGTGGAACCCCGCGCAGCGACGTGCCCCTCGCACCGTCGCTCGCGCCGGTCGACGCCGCCGAACTCGCCGTCACCTGGTTCGGGCATTCCAGTGCCCTCCTCGAGATCGACGGCTACCGGGTGCTCTGCGATCCGGTGTGGAGCGACCGGGTCTCCCCGTCGCCGACCGTCGGCCCGAAGCGGATGCATCCCGTGCCCGTCGAACTGCAGGCGCTGCCCGCCGCCGACGCGATCGTCATCTCGCACGACCACTACGACCACCTCGATCGGGTCACGGTCGAAGCCCTCGCCGCCCTGCAGCCCGAGGCCCGGTTCGTCGTGCCCCTGGGGATCGGTGCCCACCTGCGACGGTGGAAGGTCGCCGAGAACCGGATCGTCGAACTCGACTGGGATCAGCACGTCGAGATCGACGGTCTGCGCATCACGTGCACCGAGGCCCGGCACTTCTCCGGCCGCGGTCTGCAGCGCGACATCACTCTGTGGTCGTCCTGGGTGATCGCCGGTCCGACCCGCCGCGCGTTCTTCGGCGGCGACACCGGTTACACGCGGCGCTTCGCGGACCTCGGCGACAAGTACGGGCCGTTCGACCTGACATTGCTGCCCGTCGGCGCGTACGACCGGCGCTGGCCCGACGTCCACATGGACCCCGAAGAAGCCGTGCGCACGCACCTCGACCTCGGCGGCACCGAGCGTCGCGACAGCCTGCTCGTCCCCGTGCACTGGGGGACGTTCAACCTCGCCCTGCACTCGTGGTCCGAGCCGATCGCGCGCCTGCTCCCGGCTGCGCAGGAGGTGGGCGTCGCGACCGCCGTGCCGATGCCCGGGCAGCGGATCGACGCTCTCCGCCCCGTCGCGCGCGACCCGTGGTGGATCCCACTCGGCTGACGCAGCCTCCGGGGGAACAGGGGCGCCGCCCGGTGGAATACGCTCATTGGTTATGGCAGGAGAAGAGCCCACCGCGGTAGTCGAGACGAGTGACACGCTCACCGACGACCCCGCATATCTCGAGCACGGGCTGGCCACCGAACAGGTCGCCGAACGAGTCGCCCGCGGGCAGACCAATGACGTCCCCGACCGCGCGTCCCGTTCGGTCAAGGACATCGTCCGTGCCAACGTCTTCACCCGGATCAACGCGATTCTGGGCGTCCTGCTGCTGATCGTGCTCGCGACCGGCTCGATCGTCGACGGCATGTTCGGCCTGCTCATCGTGGCGAACAGTTCCATCGGCATCATCCAGGAAGTCCGCGCCAAGCGGACCCTGGACAAACTCGCGATCGTCAGCCAGACCAGGCCGGTAGTGCGCCGCAACGGCAGCAGCGGCGAGCTGCCCCCGCGCGAGGTCGTGCTCGACGACATCATCGAACTCGGTCCCGGCGATCAGCTCGTCGTCGACGGCACCGTCGTGGAGTCGGCCGGGCTCGAACTCGACGAGTCCTTGCTCACCGGTGAATCCGACGCCGTGCACAAGGACCCGGGGACATCGGTGATGTCGGGCAGCTTCGTGTCCTCGGGGACCGGCGCCTACCGGGCGACGAAGGTCGGACGGGACGCGTACGCGGCGCGGCTCGCGGAGGAGGCCAGCAAGTTCACGCTGGTCCACTCGGAGCTGAACGCGGGCATCAACAAGATCCTCAAGCTCATCACCTACCTGATGATTCCCGCGGGCCTGCTCATCATCTTCAACCAGCTGTTCTCGAGCGGTGAAGCCCTCGGACCCTCGCTGAGCGGCATGGTCGCGGCGCTGGTGCCGATGGTGCCCGAAGGCCTGGTCCTCATGACCTCCATCGCGTTCGCGGTCGGCGTCGTCCGGCTGGGCCGCCGCCAGTGCCTCGTGCAGGAGCTTCCCGCGATCGAGGGACTGGCACGGGTCGACATCGTGTGTGCGGACAAGACCGGAACTCTCACCGAGAACGGCATGCGGCTCGCCGACGTCGAACTCGTCGAGAGCCCCGGCGGAACCGACCTCGACGCTGCCCGGACCGCGCTGGCTGCCCTGGCCTGCGACGACCCCCGCCCGAACGCGAGCGTGCTCGCGATCGCCGAGGCGTTTCCCGACGGCCCCGATTGGGGCAAGCCCACGGCGATCGCACCGTTCTCCTCGGCGAAGAAGTGGAGCGGCCAGTCGTACGGGGCACACGGCAACTGGCTGCTCGGCGCGTGCGACGTGCTCCTCGATTCGGGAACACCGACGGCGCGGCGCGCGGAAGAACTCGGAGCTCAGGGGCTGCGCGTGCTGCTGCTGGCCCGCAGCGACCGGCCCGTCGACGACGCACTCGCACCCGGAACCGTCGCGCCCGTCGCCCTGGTCGTGCTCGAGCAGCGGGTGCGGACCGATGCGAAGGCCACGCTCGAGTACTTCGCGGAACAGCACGTCGACGTCAAGGTCATCTCCGGCGACAACGCCGTGTCTGTGGGAGCGGTCGCGTCGTCACTCGGCCTGCCGCACGGCGACAGCCCGATCGACGCGCGCACACTGCCCGACGATCGCGAGCAACTCGCCGACATCGCCGAAGCATCGACGACCTTCGGGCGCGTACGTCCCGACCAGAAACGCGCCATGGTCGGTGCGCTGCAGTCGCGCGGCCACACCGTCGCGATGACCGGAGACGGGGTCAACGACGTCCTCGCGCTCAAGGACGCGGACATCGGAGTCGCCATGGGCTCGGGCAGCCCCGCAGCGCGGTCCGTCGCGCAGATCGTCTTGCTCGACAACAAGTTCGCGACGTTGCCCTACGTCGTCGGTGAGGGCCGCCGCGTCATCGGCAACATCGAACGCGTCTCGAATCTGTTCCTCACCAAAACGGTGTACTCGGTGCTGCTCGCATTCTTCATCGGTGCGTCGGGGGTGCTGGCCCCGATCTTCGACTTCGATCCGCTGCCGTACCCGTTCCTGCCGCGGCACGTGACGATCGCCGCGTGGTTCACCATCGGTATCCCGGCGTTCCTGCTGTCGCTCGCTCCCAACAACGAGCGGGCACGACCGGGTTTCGTGTCGCGGGTGATGCGCCTGGCCATCCCGTCGGGCGTGATCGTCGGTGTCGCGACCTTCGTCTGCTACCTCCTCGTCTACGCGGGACCGGACCAGACCGAGGCACAGAAGGTGCAGGCCGGGACGTCCGCGCTCATCACCCTGATCATGATCGCCCTGTGGGTGCTGGCCGTGGTGGCACGGCCGTACCAATGGTGGAAGATCGCACTGATCGCGGGAGCCGTGCTCGGCTACGTCGTGCTGTTCTCGGTGCCGTTCTGCCGGGAGTTCTTCGCGCTCGACCCGTCGAACGTCGCGTACTCCACCATCGCGTTCACCTGCGGTGCGATCGGTGTGCTTCTCGTCGAGGCCTGCTGGTGGGTGACGGGTCGCATCCACGGTGAGCGCCGGCGTCTGTTCGCATCTCGGGAGGACCTGCCCGGAGCACCCTGACCTGTGGGACGCTGGTCGTAGTTCCAACGGAAGGACACGCCATGGGACTCATGGACACCGTCAAGGGACTGCTCGGCAAGGGCAAGGGTTACGCCGCACAGAACTCCGACAAGGTCGACGGGTACATCGAGAAGGCAGGCCACATCGCCGACTCCAAGACCCGCGGAAAATACTCGCAGCACATCGGCAAGGCGCAGGACGCGGCGCGCAAGCACCTCGGCAGCGAAAACCCCGCTGCCGGAAACCCGGCTGCCGAAAACCCCGTCACAGACGCTTCGGCATCGGATCCGCGGCCCGGGTCACCGCCCGCCGGTCCACAGCCCGATCCTCGCCCGGGGGGCGGTCCGGGCCCGGCTACCCCGCCGGGCACCGCACCCTGACCCGGCCGGGGCGGTGACCGGTTCATCACCCCGGCTCTCGCTGTGTCACGCTTTGTTCGCTCGATCATCGAACAAAGGGGTTCCCGCATGGGATTCATGGACAGCGTCAAGGGCATCGTGGACAAGGGCAAGCAGTTCGCGGCCGAGAATCCCGACAAGGTGAACAGCGCCATCGACAAGGTCGGTGACGTCGCGGACAGCAAGACCGGCGGCAAGTTCGCCGGGCAGGTCGATTCCGCGCAGAGTGCAGTGAAGAAGGCCCTCGGCACCAAGTGACGACGTGACCGGAGGGTGTGCCCCACGGGCGGCATAGGGGGAGAATCGGTCCCGTGAACGGGACCATGATTCTGCTCGTCGTCATCGCGGCCATCGCCGTCACAGGACTGGCGAACAGGGGAAACCTGCAGGGCCCACTGGTTCTCGTCATCATCGGCGCGATCGCGTCGTTCCTGCCCGGCCTGCCGCGGCTCGAGCTGGAACCGGACGTACTGCTCGGGGTCGTGCTGCCCCCGTTGCTGTACTCGGCGGCGCTGAAGTTCTCCGTTCCCACGTTCCGGCGTTATCTCGCACCGATCCTCAGACTCGGGATCGTCACGGTGCTGGCGACGGCGTTCGCGGTGGCATTCTTCGCGAACTGGCTGGTTCCGGACCTCACGTTCGGTGCCGCGCTGGTCCTGGGGGCGGTGGTTGCGCCCACCGACGCGGTCAGCGCGGTCGCGGTGGGGCAGAAACTCGGACTGCCCAAACGCGTCATCTCCATCCTCACCGGTGAAGGACTCGTCAACGATGCGACCGCACTGACGCTGTTCGCGGTGGCGATCGCCATGGTTGCGGGGACCCCGGTGTTCGCCGATTCACCGGTGCTGTTCTTCGCATACGGAGTCGTCGGCGGCGTCGCGGTGGGTCTGGTCCTCGCGGCAGTGGTGCACTGGGTCCGCGGCCGCATGTTCGACTCGCCGCTGGAAACTGCTCTCGGGCTGGTCCTTCCGTTCGCGGCTTATCTCGTCGCCGAGGAGATCCACGCGTCCGGGGTACTCGCAGTGGTCGCGGCGGGCCTGTACATCGGGCACCGGGCCACCGACACCGCGGTCACCACGCGGTTACAGGAACGCTTCGTGTGGGAGAGCGTCGACATCCTGCTCGAAATGTTCGTCTTCGCTTACATGGGCCTGCAACTGAAATTCGTCCTGGACGAAGTGGCCGACACCGGCCTCGACGTGGTGCCGGTGTTGCTCTATTCCGTTGCGGTGCTGGCGGTGGTCATACTCGTCCGCCCGATCTGGGGCTTTCTGAACTGGGGTCGCCGCCGGGCGGTGCGCACGGCCGGGTTCACCCGCCTCGGCCGCGACCCGCTGACGTACCGCGAGCACATCGTGGTGTCGTGGGCGGGGATGCGCGGCGTCGTCACCCTTGCCGCAGCCGGCGGTGTGCCGGCGGTCCTCGGGTCTGGGGAGCCGTTCCCGGGACGGGAGCTCATCCACCTGGCCGCGCTGGTCGTGGCGGTGGGCACGCTGCTCATTCAGGGCGCCACCATGCCGATGCTGATCCGGCGGCTCGACGTCGTCGATCCGTACGAACGCCTTCGCGCCACCGAGCAACGCGAACTGGCCCGCACCATCACGGCGAACGCGGCGAAAGAAGAGATCGCAAGCTTGGAGAAGGATCCGCCGGGCGGGTTCGACCCGGACGCGGTGCGCCGGATCCTCGAACGCGTGCGACGATCCGTCAAGGCCCGCGTCGACGCGCGACAGGTCGAGTCCGAGGACGACACCGAGGCCGGTGTCGACGCCGGCGCACTGTTCGACGAGTTCCGACGCGCCGTGCTCCGCGCCCAGCGCACCGCGCTCATCGCGGCACGAGACGACGGCACGTTGGACGACGAGAGTCTGCGGGCCGAACTCGAGAGTCTGGACATCGAGGAAGCCGCCGCGGAGGAACGGGTCGAACGTCGCGGCAGAACGGGAAACGGGACGCCCCCGCCGTGATCGACCCGCCCGTCGCCGGTGCTCGTCGTAGCGTATGACCATGATCGAACCGCCCGACCCCGTGGCCGTAGCGCCGAGGATCGCCGAAACGTGACCGGAACCGTTCTGCTCGCGTTCGCGGCCGTCACGATTCTGGTCGTCGCCGTACTGGCCGTGGTGTGGGCGCGGACCCGCCGGGTCGTCACCACCCCCGCCGAACGGGCCGTGCATTCCACGCTGCACACGGCGTCCCTCGCCGCGCGTCCCCTGCGACGGGGGCTCGACGCCTCGTCCGCGACGGAAGCGGCCGTGCACCTGCGGATGCTGCTCGCGGAAGCGCAGGCCGTCGCCCTCGTGGACGCGGACGGGACGCTGCTCGCGTGGGACGGCCCGTTCGAGAGCCTCGCGGACCGCATGCACGACGCCGCCGCGCGCGCCGTCGCGGAGGAGCGGCGGGTACTGGTCGGACACCGTGACCTGGCTCCGGGCCCCCGGGACCTCGCCGCGCGCGCACTGATCGCCCAGCCCCTCGTGATCGAAGGCGTGGGAGTGGCAGGTGTGCTGGGCGTGGTGACGACGACGACTCCCGGTCCCGCATTGCTCGGCGCGATCACGGAGGTGGCGCGGTATGCGTGCAGCCAGCTCGAACTGGCCGAACTCGACGCTTCCAGGGCCCGGCTCGACCGGGCCGAGCTGCGGGCCTTACGCGCGCAGATCAGCCCGCATTTCATCTACAACGCGCTCAACACCGTCGCGTCGTTCGTGCGCACCGACCCGGACCGGGCACGAGAACTGCTGCTCGATTTCGCAGATTTCACGCGTTACTCGTTCCGCGCGACGGGGGAGTACACGCTGCTCGCCGACGAACTGCGGAACATCGATCGCTATCTCACGCTCGAACGAGCCCGTTTCGGCAATGCGCTCGAGGTGCGGTTGCAGGTCGCACCCGAGGTTCTCAACGTGACGCTTCCGTTCCTCGCGTTGCAGCCACTCGTCGAGAACGCGGTCCGGCACGGTATCGCCGGGACATCCACCCGCACCGGCACCATCACGATCACCGCAGCCGACGAGGGCACCGACTGCGTCATCAGTGTGGAGGACGACGGGGTGGGAATGGACCCGGAACTGCTGCGTTCCGGAACGCTGGACTCGATCGCCGAGAGTGAGCACGGCAGCGGGGTCAAGGAGTCCGCGCACGTCGGTCTCGCCAACGTCGACGACCGGCTCCGGGCCGCTTTCGGCAACGACTACGGGCTGGTGGTGGAGACCGCCCCGGGGGCCGGTACGAAAGTGAGCATGCGGGTACCCAAGTTCCGTGCGGGTATCCGGCCTTGACGGGTGCCCGACGTGGCACGATAGGTCCGCCGTGAACGACAAAGCAGAGAAGACACTCACCGTACTGGCCGTCGACGACGAACCGCCCGCTCTCGACGAGCTTGCGTACCTGTTGCGCGCTCAGGACGAGATCGCCCAGGTCCATACCGCGAGCGACGCGACGACGGCGCTGCGGTTGTTGCGCGACGGTGGGGTCGATGCGGTGTTCCTCGACATCAACATGCCCGGACTGGACGGTCTGGAGATCGCCGGCATCCTTCGCAACTTCGCGACCCCACCGGCTGTGGTGTTCGTGACCGCACACGACGACCGCGCGGTGTCGGCGTTCGACCTCGGTGCCGTGGACTATGTGCTCAAGCCCCTTCGGGAGGAGCGCCTCGCTCAGGCGGTGCAACGGATCGTCGAGCGGCGCCGGTCCGGGGCGGGGCGGGCGCCGGAACCACAGTCGGGCGACGAAGTGATCCCCGTCGAACTGGGTGGGGTGACCACTCTCGTTCCCCGGTCGTCGGTGCAGTGGGTGGAGGCCGACGGTGACTATGCCCGGTTGCACACCGCGACCGGTTCGCATCTCGTGCGCATCCCGATCTCGACCCTCGAGAGCCGATGGGCCGACGCGGGCTTCCTGCGCGTGCATCGGTCCTTCCTCGTCGCGCTGCCCCTGGTCACCGGTATCCGCAGCGTCGGCTCCGGCCTCGTGGTGTGTGTGAAGGGGAACGGTGACGCGCCACCGGTCGAGTTGCCGGTCAGTCGTCGCCACACCCGTGAACTCAAGGACCGCCTCATCCGCGGCCCGATGCAGACGTGGACGTCGCGGTGAGCACCCAAGCAGGCGGGTCACCCCCGCCGCGGCAGCGTGTGGTTCTCGCGCAGCGGCGGGGCGCGCGCATCGTCCGCACGCGGGTCGAGGTGCAGCAACAGACCGAGGTCGGCGATGCGATGGTGCGCGGCCTGGTGCGCGCCCAACTCGGCCTCGCCATCCGGGTCGCCCTGGCAACGGTGTGCCTGCTCGGGGCGATTCCCGTGCTGTTGCACTTCGTGCCGCGACTGTCGGAGGTGACGCTGATGGGGGTCCGGCTCCCGTGGATTCTGCTCGGCATCGTCGGTTATCCGGTCCTGCTCGGGATCGCGTGGGTCTATGTGCGCCTCGCCGAACGAAACGAGCAGGACTTCACCGACCTGACCGACGACTGACGCGTCATGACCGAGTCGATTCCCGTCGCGACCGTCGTCGGCCTCGTCGCGGCGGCTGTCGCCACCGTCGCGATCGGTGTCTACGGCGTCCGTATGGCCCGCACGACCTCCGATTTCCTCGTCGCGTCCCGCAGCGTCGGGCCGCGGTGGAACGCCGCCGCCATTTCCGGGGAGTACCTGTCCGCCGCGTCCTTCCTCGGCGTCGCCGGGCTGGTCGCGAAGTTCGGGGCAGACGCCCTCTGGTATCCGGTCGGGTTCACCGCCGGGTATCTCGGGCTGTTGTTGTTCGTCGCGGCACCGCTGAGGCGATCCGGTGCCTACACGGTGCCGGATTTCGCGGAGTTCCGTCTCGGCGAACGATGGCTGCGCACCCTGTCGATGATGGTGGTCGCGATCATCTGCGTGCTCTATCTCGTGCCGCAGTTCCAGGGCGCGGGACTCACGCTCAATATCCTTCTCGGCGTCCCGGACTGGGTGGGGGTCGCAGTCGTCGGCATCATCGTCGTCGCGAACGTGGTCGGTGGCGGGATGCGGTCGATCACGTTCGTGCAGGCGTTCCAGTATTGGCTCAAGCTCACCGCGGTCGCCATTCCCGCCCTCGTCCTGATCCTGCATTTCGTCGGTGATGATCGCGCGGTGGACGGTCCTGTTCCCCCGACAGTCACCGAAGCCACCACCGTCGACATCACCGTCGACGTCATCGTGCAGGTCGCCGACCCGCTGGAGGTGACGGCCCGGGGCGACGTGGACGGTGTGCCCGTCTCCGGCGTGATCGAGCTTGCACCGGGAGAACACGAATTCGGGGCCGGAACCCAGCTGGTGCTCGAGGCGGGGTCGCCGGTCCCCGTGGTGGCGGGCGCTCCGTCGGACAACGACACCTGGGCCGCACCCGGCGCCGGGATCGGTGCGGGCGGCGCGCACCCGTTGTTCCAGGTGTACTCACTGATGCTCGCGACGTTCCTGGGCACCATGGGGTTGCCGCACGTACTCGTCCGCTTCTACACCAACCCCGACGGACGTGCCGCCCGCATGACCTCGCTGGCGGTGATCGGGCTCCTCGGGCTGTTCTATCTGTTCCCCACCGTTCTCGGGGTCTTCGCCCGGCTGTACGTCCCGCAACTGCTCATCACCGGCCGCTCCGACGCCGCGGTACTGCTGCTGCCCGGGTCGGTGCTGTCCGGGTGGGGCGGGCAACTGGTCGCGGCGCTCGTGGCCTCGGGTGCGATCGCGGCGTTCCTGTCCACGTCGTCGGGCCTGCTGGTGAGCGTGGCGGGGGTGCTGTCCACCGACGTGTTGCGCGGGCGGGTCCGTGACTTCCGGCTCGCGGCGGTGCTCGCGGGTGTCGTGCCGCTCGTGCTCGCGTTGTCGGTGACGTCCCTGGACCTGTCGCGGTCGGTGGGGCAGGTCTTCGCGATCGCCGCGTCCACGCTGTGTCCGCTGCTCGTACTGGGGATCTGGTGGCGCGGGTTGACGGCAATCGGTGCTGCCGCGGGCATGGTGGTGGGCGGCGCCGTCGCGGGTGGTGCCGCCCTGATGTCGATCGTGGTGCGGTTCGATCCGGCGACCGCGGAGGGATGGCCGGCGGTGCTGTCGGAATACCCGGCCGCGGCGAGCGTGCCGCTCGCATTCCTGACCATGATCACCGTGAGTCTTGCTACGCGGACGCGGATCCCGGCCGATGTGGGCCGCACGTTCTCGCGGATGCACGTGCCCGAGCGACTGGGCATGGGCCGGGATCGGGAGCTCGGAGCGTTCGACGACCGCCGTTCGTCGCAGTGAGCCGACCGTTCGTCGCATCGCTCGGCAGTTCGGCGTGCGGTCGGCACACCCCTCTATTTGTGTGATCGCCGTCTCATTAACGTGTGTGAGCACTACACCTCACACGTACGACCAAGGAGTCGGCAGTGACCACAGCACCTCCCAGCGAGAGCGACGTACCCCAGCGGCGCGTTCCGACGCCGCAAGAGTTCGTCGACATGCAGGAAAGCCCTGAGTTCCAGGAGCTGCGCAGTCGCCTGCGCCGGTTCGTGTTTCCCGTGACGGCGTTCTTCCTGGCCTGGTACGCCTTGTACGTTCTGCTCGCGACCTACGCGACCGACTTCATGGCCACCAAGGTCATCGGCAACGTCAACATCGGGCTCCTGCTGGGACTCGCCCAGTTCCTGACCACCTTCATCATCACCGGGGTGTACGTGAAGTTCGCCGGTCGTCAGCTCGACGGCCGTGCCGCTGCGATCCGTACCGAGCTGGAAGGACCGCAGCAGTGAGCGTTCTCGCACAGGGCACCACCGACATCGGTAACCCGCTCCTCAATATCGCGATCTTCCTCGCGTTCGTCGTCGTCACCATGGGCCTGGTCATCCGTGCCAGCCGGACCACGAAGACGGCGTCCGACTTCTACACCGGTGGCGGGCAGTTCTCCGGCCCGCAGAACGGGTTCGCCATCGCAGGCGACTACCTGTCGGCAGCGTCCTTCCTGGGTATCGCGGGTGCCATCGCCGTGTACGGCTACGACGGCTTCCTCTACTCGATCGGCTTCCTGGTCGCGTGGCTCGTCGCGTTGCTGCTCGTCGCCGAACTCCTGCGCAACACCGGCCGTTTCACGATGGCCGACGTGCTGAGCTTCCGGCTCAATCAACGGCCCGTGCGCATGGCCGCGGCGCTGTCCACCCTTGCGGTGTCGCTGTTCTACCTGCTGGCCCAGATGGCCGGTGCCGGTGGTCTGGTTGCGCTCCTGCTCGACATCGAAGGCAAGACGGGGCAGGCGGTCGTCGTCGCCGTCGTCGGTGTGCTCATGATCGTGTACGTGCTGATCGGCGGCATGAAGGGCACGACCTACGTGCAGATGGTCAAGGCGGTGCTCCTCATCGCCGGTGCAGGTGTGATGTTCGTGCTCGTGCTGGTCGCGGTGCGGGGCAACTTCTCTCAGCTCCTCGCCGACGCACAGGCGATGGTGTCGGGTTCCGCGAGCGAGGCTGTCGCCCAGCGCGACGTCCTGGCCCCGGGTGCGAAGTACGGCATCAGCGACATGTCGCGGATCGACTTCATCTCGCTCGGCCTCGCTCTGGTGCTCGGTACCGCCGGCCTGCCGCACGTGCTGATGCGCTTCTACACGGTGCCCACCGCGAAGGAAGCTCGTCGCTCCGTGACGTGGGCTATCGCGCTCATCGGTGGCTTCTACCTGTTCACGCTGGTTCTCGGTTACGGTGCTGCCGCCCTGGTCGGTCCGGACGTCATCCTCAACGCACCGGGCAAGGAGAACGCCGCGGCCCCGCTGCTCGCGTTCGAACTCGGCGGCACGGTGTTCCTGGCCGTGATCTCGGCGGTCGCGTTCGCCACGATCCTCGCCGTGGTCGCGGGGCTGGCCATCACCGCGTCGGCGTCGTTCGCCCACGACATCTACGCCAGTGTCATCAAGCGCGGCAACGCCACCGAGGACGAGCAGGTGCGCGTCTCGCGGATCACCGTTGTGGTGATCGGCCTGGTCTCGATCGTTCTCGGCATCCTCGCGATGGGACAGAACATCGCCTTCCTGGTCGCACTCGCCTTCGCGGTTGCCGCTTCGGCGAACCTGCCGACGCTGCTGTACTCGCTGTTCTGGAAGAAGTTCAACACCACGGGTGCGCTGTTCAGCATCTACGGCGGTCTGATCAGCTGCCTCGTGCTGATCGTGTTCTCGCCCGCCGTGTCCGGCAGCCCGTCCGCGATGTTCCCCGACGCCGACTTCTCCTGGTTCCCGCTGTCGAACCCCGGCATCGTGTCCATCCCGCTCGCCTTCCTGCTCGGCATAGTCGGCACCTACCTGGGCCGCGGCAAGCCGGAAGATCCCTACAAGCAGGCAGAGATGGAAGTTCGCTCGCTGACCGGCGTCGGCGTGGAGAAGGTTGTCTCCCACTGACTCTGCCCGACACGCCCTGACGATCCGAAGGCCCGCCCCGAAAGGGGCGGGCCTTCGGTCGCGTACGGCCCGCCACAGTGCCGGTCGTCTAGGCTGCCGCTCATGGCAAAACTCGAGGTGTCGACCGAACTCCCCATGGACCCGCACCGTGCGTGGGAGAAGGCATCCCGGCTGCAGAGCTTCGACGAGTGGCTGACCATCCACGACGGCTGGCGCAGCGAACTCCCGGACACCCTCACCGCGGGCACGACACTGCAATCGGTGGTCTCGGTCAAGGGCCTGCGCAACCGCGTCACGTGGACGGTCGTGGAACTCGACGCACCGCACCACGTGGTGCTCCGCGGGACGGGCAAGGCCGGGACGAAGTTCTCGATGCGACTCGCCGTCACCGCCGCCGGCGAAGGCTCTCGTCTGACGATGAAGATCGACCTCGGGGGAGCGCCGCTGTTCGGACCCATAGGGTCGGGAGTCGCTCGCGCGCTTCAGGGCGACCTGCAGGCGTCGCTCGACACGTTCGCGCGACTCTACGGCTGACCGGGCACGCTCCCGCCATTCTTCTGCGCCGCGTTTTTTGCGCCGCACCTGCCTTCTTTCGGCGCTCCCGCCGTGGTGCTGCCTCGTCGCCGTCACGACGTACCAGCCGTCACGACGTACCAGCCGTCGCGACGACGCTCACCATCGTCGCATTCACCGCGGCATTGCCGGTGAACGTATCGGTGACCGCCGGGTCGTGCAGCAGGTTGACGTTGGCGCCGGGATGCGCGGCGGCGGTGAACCAGCCGACACCCTTCTCAGCGTGACCCCACCCGTGCGGGATGGCGACCGTGCCGGCCCGGATTTCGTCGCTGACCTCGACGGGCACCACGATGCTCCCGATTCGGGAGCGCACTGTCACCGGCTGACCGTGCACGAGCGACCGGGACGCCGCGTCGTCGGGATGCATCAGGACCGTGCACCGGTCTCGGCCCTTCACCATGGTCGGAACGTTGTGCAACCACGAGTTGTTCGATCGCAGGTGGCGTCGCCCGATCAGCCGGAGATCGAATTCCTCTTCCCGGGAGTCGTTCTCGGCGTCGGTGAGCAGGCGACGTGTCTCCTCGACGAACTCCGGCGGCGCCACGTGCACGCGGCGATCCCGCGTAGCCACCAGGGACCGGAGCCGTGGTTGCAGCGGCCCGAGGTCGATTCCGCCGCGGGCGCGCCGGATCCGCCCGAGTGTCAATCCTCGACGCCCGCGACGCAGGACTCCGTGCGGTCCGGCCAGGACGCCGAACGCGCTCAGCCGTAGTGGGCTGAGTCGGCCGAGCAGCGCGCGGAAAGGACGAGCCGACCAGCTGCGGAAGGGAAGCGGAAGTACCTCGAGGGTCAGGCGCGACATGATCTGCCAGTCCTCGAGCGCGTCGGCCGCAGGTTCGAACACCCGTGCGCTGAACCGTGCGTTGTTCCGGACGGAGAAGACCGGGAACAGGAAATCGAACTCGTCCCGTTCGAGGTGGGATACCGGCGGAAGGATCAGGTCGGCGTGCCTGGATGTCTCGGTGAGGTACATGTCGACCGCGACGAAGAAGTCGAGGCTGTCGAGGGCCTCGTCGAGACGGCCGCCGTGCGGGGTGGACAGCACCGGGTTTCCGGCGTAGGTGACCAGAGCGCGTACCGGACCGGCGGAATCCTGTGCGTCACCGAGGATCTCGTCCGCCAAGCCCACCACCGGCAGTTCCGTGCGGAACGACTTGTGCTCGCCGGTGCGGTTGCTCCACATGCCGTATCCGGAACCGAGTCGCCGCAGAAGACGCGCCGCGTCGATCGGAGGTGAGGAAAACATCTGGCCGCCCGGCCGGTCGAGATTTCCGGTCACGGCGTTGAGGGTGTTCACCAGCCAGTGGGTGAGGGTGCCGGTGACCTGATGGCAGACACCGATGCGGGCGTATGCGACCGCGGACCGTGCCGAAGCCTGGTCGCGGGCGAGTCGTCGGATCGTGTCCGCGTCCACCCCGGCGCGCGGCGCCATCTTCTCGGGTGTGCAGGCCGCGACCAGCTGGGCCAATTCCTCCGTGCCGGCCAGGGGCACGGTGCCGGGGGCCTGGCGGATACCGTCGGCGAAGATCGTGTGCAGCATTCCGAGCAGCAGGTACGGATCGCCGCCCGGAGATACCGCGACGTGTTCGTCTGCGAGCCGCGCGGTCTCGGTGCGCCGCGGGTCGACGACGACCACCGAGCCGCCGCGGCGACGGATCGCGGCGATGCGTCCGCGGGCGTCGGGCATGGTGGTGACCGAGCCGTTGGACACCGCGGGGTTGGCCCCCAGGATCAGGAGGCGGTCGGTGCGATCGACGTCTGCGATCGGCATCAATACGTTCGAGCCGAACATCTTCCACGCTGCGAACTCCTGCGGGAATTGATCGATCGAGGACGCCGAGTAGAACTTCCTGGTGAGGAGGGCGATACGCAGGGCGATCCCGTAGAGGACAGAGGAGCTGTGTGCCGCGGGGTTGCCCAGGTACATCGCGATCGCGTCGCGGCCGTGCCGTCGCTGGATGGTGCGCAACCGGTTTCCTGCGAGGGCGAACGCCTCGTCCCAGCCGATCTCTTCGAAGCTGTCGCCGACCCGCCGTATCGGGCGACGCAGCCGGTCCGGGTCGTAGTGCAGATCTGCGAGGGCGGTGGCCTTCGGGCAGATGTACCCGTGTGAGAGCACGTCGTCGGGATCCCCCCTCGATGCGGGTGACCCTGTCGTCGTCGACGGTGACGAGGATTCCGCAGTGCGCTTCGCACAGGGTGCATTGGCGAGCGACAGTACGTGTGGACACGGCGGCTCCCTCCGCGGTCGTGTGCGCAACGTAGCACTGTCGCGAGTCGCTTGTGAACGATCGCGGCGGAGGGCAACAACCCCCAGGAGCCGGGCTATGTCAGCGATGGGCCGTGGACGTGAACTGGTGAGTCGCCGCGTCGACGATTTCTTCGGGAGTAATCGCGATTTCGTCGTTCAGCCACGCGGTCACCAGTTCGGCCAGGCCGCCGACGAACAGCAGTCCGTTGATCTCGCCCTGGTGCGGGGGCCACGCGCGGTCCCCGTACATCAGCGTCGCTTCGTCCGCGACCATCTGGGCGAACCCGCGCAGTGCCGCGCGTCGATGCGAGCGCAGAGGCTCGAACGCAGCGGACTGGATCATCGCGACCCGTCCCTTGCGCGGATCGTCGGTGAGGATGGTGACGAACGCCGTGATCGCGTTGCGCACGCGCTGCTCGAGCGTTCCGATGCTCGTCCGCAGTGCACTCAGGCCGGCGTCGCGGATCTCGTCGGCGATCCGGTCCAGCACCTGCTGTAGCAATTCGTCTCTGCTGGTGAAGCTTTCGTAGAAGTAGCGCTCGGTCAGTTTGGCCTGCGCGCAGATGGCGGTCATGGTGGCGCCGCTCTGCCCGGCGGCCGCAAACACCTCCAGCCCTGCCTCGAGCAGGCTCTCGCGCCGTGATGCCGCGCGCTGCTCGCCGGTCAGGCCCGCATACCGGCGGGGCGTAGGAGATGTCATACCCCGATCTTGACAGACGGGTCGGT
The DNA here is from genome assembly GCF_012843405.1 of Rhodococcus sp. BL-253-APC-6A1W. NCBI lineage: Bacteria > Bacillati > Actinomycetota > Actinomycetes > Mycobacteriales > Nocardiaceae > Rhodococcus > Rhodococcus sp. BL-253-APC-6A1W. Next base: position 43,067 of record NZ_JABAFB010000006.1, on the reverse strand, counting down.
GTGACACACACTACAAACATCTGACAGAGCGTCCTGTCAGATCAATTCGGGAATGAGGGTTCATCGTGACGAAGATCCTGGCCGCTCCACCCGCCGACTCGCAGTTGCAGCCGATCCCGGGCCACGCGGGTCCGCCCCTCGTCGGCCACGCGCTCGAGTACATCCGCGATCCGCTGACGATGATGCAGAAGCGGTGGGACACCTACGGCGAGGTCTCGTGGTTCACGATGATCGGCCGGCGCTGGGTTGCCGTCCTCGGTCCCGACGCGTGCCAGGAAGTGCTCCAGAACAAGGATCGGGCCTTTGTGAACAGCGACGGGTGGTCGGCGCTGATCGGCCCCTTCTTCCACGGCGGCCTCATGCTGCTCGACTCGGACGAACACCTGCGGCACCGCCGGATCATGCAGCAGGCGTTCACTCGCTCACGCCTCGAGAAGACGGTCGACGCCCTCCACCCGGCCATCGGTGCCGCACTCGACACGTGGGTGCCCACCGACGGGTTCCGTGCCTACACCGAACTCAAGACACTCACGCTCGATCTCGCCACGGACATCTTCATGGGCGGGGCGGAAGGCAGTACCGAGCGTGAGATCGACGCAATCAAGAAGGCTTTCGTCGACTGCGTCCAAGCGGCGACCTCGGTGATCCGCTATCCCGTCCCCGGCACGCGGTGGAAGCGGGGACTCGACGGCCGCCGTCTCCTCGAAGAGTTCTTCCGCCGGTACCTACCGGCGCGCCGTACCCACGAGACCGACGACCTGTTCTCCGTGCTCTGCCACATCGAATCCGAAGCAGGACAACGCTTCAGCGACGACGAGGTCGTCGACCACATGATCTTCCTGCTCATGGCCGCGCACGACACGTCCACGATCACCCTCTCCACGATGATGCAGTACCTCGGTCAGCATCCGCAGTGGCGGGAGAGGTGCCGGGCGGAGTCGCTCGCACTGGGCACATCGACACCCGGTTACGGGGACCTCGACGGTCTGGTCGGTCTCGATCTGGTCATGAAGGAGTGCCTCCGTATCGTTGCCCCCGTGCCGGTCATGGCGCGCCGGGCGGTGCGCGACACCGAGGTGCAGGGGCATTTCGTGCCCGCGGGAACGTACGCCGCAGTGGCGCCGCACTTCACTCACCACATGCCGCAGTACTGGCCGGACCCCGAACGATTCGACCCCGAACGCTTTGCGGAGCACCGGCGCGAAGACAAGGTGCATCGGTACGCCTGGGAGCCCTTCGGCGGAGGTGTGCACAAATGCCTGGGAATGCACTTCGCCGGCGCCGAGATCAAAGCGATCATGCATCACCTGCTGCTGCGCTTCGACTGGGATGTCGACCCCGGCTACGTCGCGCCACTGAACTTCACGTCCCTGCCGTTCCCCTCCGACGGCCAGCCCGTGGATCTGCGCGTACGGGACTGAACTCGTCCGCAATCCGGCCGATCCGGGCACGGGCACGGCATTATGAGGTGATGCCGACACGCACGGTCGACGGGCACCGCATCACGCTCACCAATACCGACAAAGTGCTGTATCCGCGGACCGGCACGACGAAGGGCGACGTCATCGCCTACTACGAGGCCGTCGCCGACGCGATGCTTCCACACGTGGTGGGCCGGGCCGGTACCCGGAAACGGTGGCCCAACGGTGTCGACGAACCGGCGTTCTTCGAGAAGAACCTCGCCGAGCACGCCCCGGCATGGATCGACCGCCGCACGCTGCACCACAAGCAACGCCGGGTCACGTACCCGCTCTTCGATTCGGCTGCGAGCCTCGTCTGGCTCGGGCAACAGGCCGCGCTCGAACTGCACGTTCCGCAGTGGCGCTTCGACGACGACCACGCCGGTCCCGCCACCCGGATCGTGTTCGACCTCGACCCGGGGCCCGGAGCGGGCCTACCCGAATGCGCGGTCGTGGCCCGGTACGTCCGCGACACCGTGGCCGAACTGGGCTGGACGGCGTATCCGGTCACGAGCGGCAGCAAGGGGATTCACCTGTATGTCCCGCTCGATCGGATACTGAGCACCTCCGGGGCCTCGACCGTCGCCAAGCAGGTCGCGACCAACCTCGCGTCCGCGTACCCCGACCTGGTGACCGCCACGATGTCGAAGTCGGTGCGGCCCGGAAAGGTGTTCGTCGACTGGAGCCAGAACAACGGGGCGAAGACCACCGTCGCACCGTATTCGCTGCGTGGACGCGAGGAGCCGTGGGTCGCGGCGCCGCGCGCGTGGGACGAACTCGACGACCCGGACCTGCGGCACCTGCGGTTCGACGAGGTGCTCGACCGCCTCGGCGAATACGGCGACCTGCTCGAAGGCCTCGATCCGCCACTCGATACCCGGGGTTCCTCCGACGCGCTCGAGGCGTACCGGAGCAAACGCGACGCCTCGCGCACTCCCGAACCCGTGCCGCGCGGTATTGCGGGGGACGGTTCCGGCGACCGGTTCGTCATCCAGGAACACCATGCCCGGCGACTGCACTTCGATCTGAGGCTCGAGCGCGACGGGGTCCTCGCATCCTGGGCCGTCCCGAAGAACCTGCCCGACAGTCCTGGTCGCAATCATCTCGCCGTCCACACCGAGGACCACCCGATCGAATACCTCACCTTCCACGGCACGATCCCGAAGGGCGAATACGGCGGCGGGACCATGACCATCTGGGACACCGGCACCTACGAGACCGAGAAGTGGCGCGACGACGAGGTGATCGTCCACCTGCACGGAACCCGGATAGACGGACGGTACGCACTGATCCGTACCGAGAAGGACCAGTGGCTGGCACACCGTATGAAGGAACAGTCGTCGGGTGCCCGCGCGTCCGCGTTTCCGCGCGACATCGCTCCGATGCTCGCGACTCCCGGCGAGGTAGCCGGCTTGGACGCCGAACACTGGGCCTTCGAAGGCAAGTGGGACGGTTATCGTGCGATTGCCGAGGTCTGCGACGGCACATTGCGCCTTCACAGCAGATCGGGACGCGACATCACGGGGGAATACCCTCCGCTCGCCGAGTTGGCGACGATCCTCGAAGGCCACGACGCGGTGCTCGACGGTGAGATCGTGGCCGTCGATCCCCAAGGCGTCACCAGCTTTTCGCGCCTGCAGCAAGGGGTGAAAGCGGAGTACCGGGTTTTCGACGTGCTCTACCTGGACGGGGTGTCACTGCTGCGCAAGACGTACGACGACCGGCGCCGGGTGCTCGGCGCGCTCGCCGCCGCGACCGACGGGCTGCTCGTCCCCGACCAGTTGCCCGGTGACGGGGCAGAGGCACTCCGTCGCAGCCGGGACGCGCGCTGGGAAGGTGTGATCGCCAAGCGTCGCGACTCGGTGTATCTGCCGGGAAAGCGGGGGAGCGCCTGGATCAAGGAGAAGAACTGGCTCACCCGATCGGTTCTCGTCGGCGGCTACCAGCCGGGAAAAGGCAATCGCTCCGCGACTTTCGGATCTTTGCTGCTCGGGGTGTACGACGACGACCGTCTCGTGTACGTGGGAAAGGTCGGCACCGGATTCGACGAGCACACCCTCACCGAATTGACGACCGCGATGCGGAGGCTGGTGCGGAAGTCGAGCCCGTTCTCCGACGAGGTGCCGCGGGCGGAGAGCCGAGACGCGGTCTGGCTACGTCCCGAACTGGTGGGTGAAGTGCGGTTTCAGGGGTGGACGGACGGTGGCCGGCTCAGGCACACGAGTTGGCAGGGGCTGCGCGACGATCTCGACCCGGCGTCCGTGCGCAGAGAAGGAACCGACGCGGGCTGATACCGTTCGTTCTGCATACGACATCAGGCAATCGGGAGGGCTGTCATGGCCGAAAGTTCTGCTCCCGTCCGCCGGATCGGGCTTGTCGAAGACCACGAGTCGGTGGCTCTGGGACTGGCGGCGATGCTCGCCGACCAGCCGGATCTCGATCTCGTCTGTGCGGCTCCGACAGTGGCCGCACTGCTCGCACAACACACCGACCTCGATCTCGCCGTGCTGGACCTGCGGCTGGCCGACGGGTCGTCGCCGAAGGACAATGTCGAACAGTTGCGGGCGGTAGGACTCGAAACCCTCCTCTTCACCGGTGCCGAGAACCCTTTTCTGTTGCGGTCCGCGGCGCGCGCGGGAGTTCTCGGCGTGGTCCGCAAGTCGGAACCCGCCGCGGTGGTGGTCGCGGCGATCCGGGTCGCGGCGAATGGTGGGCAGATCGCGAGCACCGAGTGGGCCGCTGCGATCGACGGTGATCCCGAACTCGGCGATGTCGGCCTCAGTCCCCGGCAGCTCGAGGTGCTCGAACTGTACGCATCGGGGGAGAAGCTGGATCGTGTCGCTCGGTTGACCGGGCTCGCCCCGCAAACCGTCAACGACTATCTGCAACGGATTCGGGCGAAGTATGCCGAAGCCGGCCGGCCCGCTCCCACCAAGACCGACCTGTACAAGCGTGCGATCGAGGACGGGTGGCTGCCGATTCCGGAGCGCCACGATGCCCGTCGTCGTGGCTGACCGGATCTCCGGCGCTGGGACCGCGGCCGCCGATCGCCTCGTGCGAATGTTCGCGCGGTTCATCGCAATCGGATACGTCTGCTATCTCTTGCTGGTCTTCGGCGAGGTGATCGGGCAGGCGGATCTGACCGCCGCGTGGTGGACTCCGGTGGCCGTGACGTTGATCTTCGGGTCGAGCGCAGCGTTCGGTTTCTCCGCGTCGTGGAGCGGTGCTCACCGCATGAAGCAGTTCGCGGCGGCGAACGCGATCCTCTACCTCGTGGCGCTGGCTCTGTGGTTCCCCGCCTGGAACGGATCGGTTGTCCCGCAGGACCACACCCTGTGGTTCAGTTCTTTCCCCGGACTCGCCTCGTTCGCGGCCGCGGTGGCCTGGCGGCCGCCCTGGGCGTTCCTGCACATGGTGTGTGCGATCCTGCTCGCACAGGGCGCCGATCACACCGTCCGAGATGCTCCGTTCGTACAGAACCTTCTCCCCGACGTCGCGTTCGGACTCGTTTTCTGCACCGTCTTTCTCGCGGCGGCCGTGGTGGGTCTCGGCACCGGGCGCACGCTCGACGAGACTGTTGCCGCGACCCACGCCGAAGTAGCAGCCACCGCCGCGCTGGAGGCCCGGAACCGTGAACGTGAACGGTTCGCTGCACTCGTCCACGATCGGGTGATGTCGACGCTGCTCGCGGCGGCCCGTCGTGCACCCGACGAATCCGTCGTTCCCCAGGCGGCACGAGCGCTGGCCGAACTCGACAATCTCCGACGCCGTGGCGACGACGACGAGATGATGGCCGCGCACGTGGCCGTGTCCCGACTGCGCACCGCTGCCGTCGAAGCGGACGAGGAAGTCGCTGTCTCCTCGTGCATCTCGCCCGGCGACGAGAAGGCGCTGTTTCCGGCGCAACCGGTCCGCGTCATCGCTGCGGCGCTCGGGGAAGCCGTCCGCAACAGCGTGCGGCACGCCGGACCGGACGCGACGCGGTCGGTGGTGATCGACGCCGGGCCGGGCAGTCTGGACGTCCGTGTCGTCGACGACGGCTGCGGTTTCGACCCGGACGTCGTGGCGCAGAACCGCCTCGGGGTCAGTGTCAGTATCCGTGCGCGGATGAACCAGCTTCCCGGTGGAACCGCGGACGTGCGGACGGTGCCCGGGGCCGGAACCATGGTGTCCCTGTCGTGGCGGGAGGAGACGACGTGACCGGTGCGAATGCGACCGTCTCGGACCTTCTGCACATGCACAGCACGGCTGCGCGCGCGCTCGCGGGACTGTATGCGGTGACCTGCGTCGTGCTCGCCGCGTACAACGTCGACCGTGTCGAGTCCGTCTGGCCGATGGCCGTTGCGGTGCTGGTGTGCGTGGCGGCGGCTTTCGTGCTCGTGAGGGTCGAAGGGGACCCGTTGCCGCTGCGCCCGGCGCTGGCACTCATGTGTACCGGAGCGGTGTCGTGCGGTGCTCTCTTCTCGGTGGTCCCGCCGGGCCCCACGGAGCAGCCCGTGCACCTGTGGACCTTCGGGATGTCCGCAGCGATCCTGGTGTTCATGTGTGTGCGAGGGCGCACGCTCCTCGCGTGGATCGGGTTGATTCTGATGCTCCTCACCGCGGCGGTGTGGGGAGCGACGGAAGGACCGGGAGCGGCCTACGCCCTGGGCGTGTCTGTCATCAATGCCGGACCGGTGCTCATGGGCACGGTGTTCGCGTACACGATCCGGCCGCTGGCGCGCTCCATCTACGTCCTTCGAGAGCAGTCCACGCGCCGGGTCGCACGGGAATCCGCCACCGCCGCCCTTCTCGAGGAACGCGACGCGCAACTCGACCGGCTCGATGCTCTGGCCCGGCCGATGCTCGCTCTCCTCGCGTCCGGAGAGGCACTCAGGGACGAGGACCGAACGAAGTGCGCGCTCCTCGAAGCACGCCTGCGGGACATGCTGCGGGCGCCCGCGCTGCAGGATCCCGCGGTCGTGGAAGCCGCGCAGGCGGCGCGCCTGCGGGGAGTGGAAGTGGTCATGCTCGACGACAAGGGAATGGACGACACGCCCGCGTCGGTGCGTCATCGGGTGCATCGTGCGGTGGCGGACTGCCTGGACACCGTATGGACCGGATCGGCGACCGTGCGGGTTCTTCCGCCGGGACGTACTGCGCTGGTGACCGTGCTGCTGCGAGGCGACGCCGAGGTACGCCGGATCGAACTCGACCGTGAGGGCCGCTCGGTGTCCCTCGGCGCCCTGGTGTCCACCGGAGGACCATCGACTACGCGGAACTGACGATGCCCCTCGTTTCATGGGCAGGAGAACATGGGGCTGGGGGCGACCGGTATCTCGCTGTAGCGTTCTCCCGACCGAGAAGGATTCGTCGGGGGATCGTGCTCGGTCGATCGTTGCCTACAGAGGGATACGCCATGACCAGCATGCTCGACAAGACCCCGACCTACCGGAAGCCGGCACTGACGGCCCGTGAAATCGAGATCCTTCGCGAGTGGCTGGTGTGTGAATCCAAGTCCGAGGCCGCCTCGCGCCTGTACGTCACTGCGGCCACCGTGAGCACTCACATCGTGCGCATTCGCGAGAAGTACGCACGCGTGGGCCGCGCCGCGCCCACGAAGACCTCGCTCCTGGCCCGCGCGCTGCAGGACGGCGTGGTCTCCATCGACGAACTGTGACCGACGCACCCTGATTCCGGTCACGGCGGAGACTCGCCGGGTACCGGCGAGCATTAGGGTGTCGCCGTGACGATCCTGAAGTCCCTGCTGCTCTTCGCTGTCGCCGCGCTGTTCGAAATCGGCGGCGCCTGGCTCGTGTGGCAAGGAGTGCGTGAGCACCGGGGATGGGTCTGGGTCGGCGCGGGTGTGATCGCACTGGGTGCATACGGATTCGTGGCGACCTTGCAACCGGACGCGAACTTCGGACGCATTCTCGCGGCGTACGGCGGTGTGTTCGTCGCCGGTTCCCTGGCCTGGGGCATGGTCGTGGACGGATTCCGGCCGGACCGGTGGGATGTGTCCGGCGCGCTCGTCTGTCTGGTGGGCGTTGCGATGATCATGTACAGCCCGCGGTAATCCCGCGCGCCTCCGCCTTCTCGGCTTCTCGTACAGGACGGGTGGTGAGGTTTCGGTGCTGTTGCACCGGGAACCCGAACCGCGATCCGCTCGCCCGACCGCAGAACAGGAGACGCGTATGCCCAATGTGGCCGACGGAATCGTTGATCGGCTGAAGGACTGGGGAGTGCGCCGGGTCTTCGGGTACGCCGGGGACGGGATCGACCCCGTCCTCGCCGCGCTCGATCGCGCATCCGACCACATCGAGTTGGTCACGGCACGCCATGAGGAGATGGCGGCGTTCATGGCCACCGGCCACGCCAAATACACCGGTGAGGTGGGGGTGTGCCTCGCGACCCAGGGTCCCGGCGCAATCCATCTCCTCACCGGACTCTACGACGCGAAGCTCGACAGCAAACCGGTGGTCGCGATCGTCGGCCAGGTGGTCACCTCCGCACAGGGGAGCGGCTACCAGCAGGAGGTGGAACTGCCCACCTTGTTCAAGGACGTCTGCGCCCAGTACGTGCAGAGCATCGACAGTCCCGAGCAGCTCGGGCCCGCGCTCGACAATGCGTTCCGCACCGCCCGAGCCACCTCCAGCCCCACCTGTGTCATCGTGCCGCACGACATCCAGCAGGCGGACGAACCGGAACGCGAACACGCGCACGGGTTCGTTCCCAGCACCGCCGCCTTCGCTTCGCCACGCGTGATTCCCGCCGAGACCGATCTCGACAGGGCCGCGGACGTACTCAACGCCGGTGAGAAAGTGGCGTTGCTCGTCGGTCAGGGCGCTTACGGTGCCGCGGCCGAGATTGCGGAGGTGGCAGAGCGACTCGGTGCCGGCGTCACCACGTCGCTGCTCGGTAAGCCGGTGGTGGACGAGACCGAGCCGTGGGCCTGCGGGGTGATGGGTCACCTCGGTACCACCGCATCCGCCGACCTGATGGCGGGGTGCGACACCCTGCTCATCGTGGGCAGCAACGACCCGTGGACCGAGTTCTACCCCGCGCCCGGGCAGGCCCGGGCCGTGCAAATCGATATCGAGTCCAGGAATCTCGGTGCGAAGTACCCCATCGAGGTGGCGCTTCCCGGTGACGCGACCGAGACGTTGCAGGCATTGTTTCCGCGACTCGAGCAGAGCCGGCGCCCGTGGCGCGACGAAGTCGCGAACATGGTGCAGGACTGGCGGCAGATCGCGGCGGCGCGCTGCGCCGAGAAGCCGGAGCGGCTCAATCCGCAGGCGGTTGTCGCCGCGCTGTCCGACCACCTGCCGTCGGACGCTCAGGTCGCTGTCGACGTCGGTTCGGTCGTGTACTGGTATGCGCGGATGCTGCGGCTGCCCCGGGGCGTGCCGGCGCACCTGTCCAGCACACTGGCGTCGATGGGGTCCGCGCTTCCCTACGGGCTCGCTGCCAAGCTCGCCCGGCCGGATCGACCCGTGATCGCGCTCGCGGGCGACGGTGCAATGCAGATGAGCGGCAACTCCGAACTCGTGACGGTGGCCCACCACTGGCGCAACTGGGCCGACCCGAGGTTCGTCGTCCTCGTGCTCGACAACGGAGACCTTGCCGAGGTGTCGTGGGAGCAAAGAGAAATGGAGGGAGACGCCCGCATCCCGGCCTCACAGGACGTACCGGTGTTTCCGTATGCCGACTATGCCCGGCTGCTCGGCCTCGAAGGCATTCGCATCGAGCGGCCCGAGGACATCGACGACGCGTGGCGCGCGGCGCTCGCCGCCGATCGTCCCGTGGTGATCCAGGCGGTGACCGATCCCGCGACACCGTTGCTGCCGCCGCGGGCTCCGGGTGCCAAGGTGGACAAGATGTTCGGCGCGCTCGATCAGGAGGGTGCCGGCGACGCCGCGCGGCAACTGCGTGGACAACGGGCGCAGGAGAATCCCGAGGACTGACGCCCGCACGTGTACGACACCCGTCCGACCGAGGAGGACCCATGTTCGAACGTAATGTGGCCGACGGCGTGCACAGGATCGAGCACGCTCACGTCAACGTGTATCTGGTCGAGGACGACGACGGTGTCACCTTGGTGGACACGGGTTTTCCCGCGACCTTCCGCCACATCGAATCCGCCCTGCGGGAGATCGGACGCTCGCCGCAGGACGTGCGTGCGATCGTGCTGACGCATGCGCACTTCGACCACGTCGGTTCGGCGCGTCGTGCGCACCGCGCGTGGCGGGTTCCGGTGTGGGCACATCGGCGGGAGCAGTATCTCGCCGCGCATCCGTACCGGTACAAGCCGGAGCGTCCGCGCCTGCTCTATCCCTTCCGCTACCCGAAATCACTCCTGGTCCTCGGCCGGATGACGGCAGCGGGGGCGTTGGGGGTCCGGGGCCTCCCGGATACGACCCCGTTCGAGACCGGCGCTCGGCTCGATGTTCCCGGTGGGCCTCGAGCGGTCTTCACGCCCGGTCATACATTCGGGCATTGTGCCCTCCACCTCCCGGACCGGAATACCGTGATCTCGGGCGATGCGCTCGTCACCCTCGACCCGTACACCTGTAAAACAGGACCGCACGTGGTCGCGGGCGCCGCGACGACCGACAGCGCTCAGGCTCTGGCGTCGCTGTCGGCTCTCGCGGAGACCGCTGCCGGCACCGTTCTGCCGGGCCACGGTGAACCCTGGTTCGACGGGGTGGACTCGGCGGTCGAGCAAGCACTACTGGCCGGCCCGTCCTGACGTTCGAGAGACCGCGCCGCGCTCACGACTCGCTGCCCCTGAGCGTCGCTTCGTACCCGGTGGTGAGCAAGAAGACCGTCCGGTCGATGGTGGGCATGATGTCGTGGATGGCGATGTCACCGTCGCGGCAGCGTCCGACCAGACCGTAGACAACGCTCGACAGGATGGACCTCAGTTCGGCGACGAAGCCGGGGTCTACGTCGGACAGGACCGCCATGCCTACAGGGACGACGGGATCGAAGCCCCGCACGTGCAGTCCTTCGCCGCCCGGTGCGGCTCTCACCTGGAAGTAGGCGAGAAGCATGTGCGGGTGCTTCTCCCACGGCTCGAAGATCGCGCGCAGGACTCTCATCATGGCCGGGTGCAACGGCTCGTCCGCGTGCCGGGTCTGCGGAACGAGGGCCGAGTGGTTGCTCTCCATCCAGCGCTCGATCGCGGCAAGAATGAGGACGTCGCGGGTGGCGTAGTGCTTGTAGACGGTCGACAGCGATATGCGTGCGCGGCGGGCCACCTCGCGTAGCTGGACCGCCTCGAATCCTCCCTCGTCGAGCAGCTCTACGACGCTGTCGAGAAGTCGGTCCTCGCCGTCGCGCAAAATGGTGTTCTCCATTTCTACCAATTCCCTTGCCGTCCTCGGATAACAGAGTTACCGTGACGCCGGTAACACCGTTACTCACCGTACATCGGACGGCATTCACGCCGAATGCGTGCTCTCGCCGTCCGGGCCCGACTTCACCCTTTGGAGCGCCCGATGACGGGACCACCGAAGCACCTGCACATCGATCGCGATATGTGCGAGGCCCACGCGTTGTGTGTCGAGATCGCCCCCGAGATCTTCGAACTCGCCGACGACGACATCGCGACGTGCAACGAGACACCACCGGAAGCTTTGTGGCCCAAGGCGCACTCGGCCGTGAGTGCATGCCCGCGCCAGGCCATCGGTATCCGCGAGGACTCCTCCACCACCTCCACTCGTTCACCGAAAGGTCAGTGAACCGATGACCGATCTCGCCTCAGCCGACTACTTCTCCGACGGCGACCTGGCGCAAAACCCCTTCGACTATTTCGACCACCTCCGAAGCCGGAATCCCGTGTTCCGCGAGCCGAACTACGGCGTCGTGGTGGTCACCGGCTATCCGGAGGTTGTCGAGGGCTTCAAGAACTCCGAGGCGCTCTCCGCGGTCAACGCGATCGGCGGGCCGTTTCCGCCGTTGCCGTTCGAACCCGAGGGCGACGACATCACGGACCAGATCGCGGCGCACCGTCACCTCTTTCCGATCTCGGAGCACATGGTCGTGATGGACCCTCCCGATCACACGCGTGCACGCTCGTTGCTGGGCCGGCTCCTCACGCCGAAGCGGCTGAAGGAAAACGAGGAGTACCTGTGGTCGCTCGCGGACCAGGTGCTCGACGAATTCTTCGACGACGAGCACTGCGAGTTCCTCGGGCAGTACGCCAAACCGTTTGCCACTCTGGCGATCACGGACCTTCTGGGAGTTCCGGAGGGGGACCGCGAAGAGTTCCGTTTCGCGCTCGGTGCCGCCGAGCGATCCGGTATCCCGGTGGGGGCACTCGACCATAGAACGGTCGCGGTCAATCCGCTCGAGTACCTCGACGACCGCTTCTCCGGTTACCTCGCCGAGCGGCGACGTGAACCCCGCGGGGACATTCTCAGTGGTCTGGCAGCGGCAACGTATCCGGACGGGACCACGCCGGAACTGCTCGAGCTCGTCCGGCCGGCGACCTTCCTGTTCGCAGCCGGCCAGGAAACGGTGACGAAGCTACTCAGTTCGGCGCTGCGGGTGCTCTGCGAACGACCGGAATACCAGAAGATGTTGCGCGAGGATCGCAGCCTCGTAAAACCCTTCATGGAAGAGTCGCTGCGCTTCGACAGTCCGACCAAGGTCGACTTCCGCCTGGTGAAGAAGAACACCACCATCGGCGACGTCGAGGTCCGCGCGGGGACCGTGGTCATGCTGAGCCTTGCCGCGGCCAACCGCGACCCGCGAAAGTTCGAGAACCCGAACGAATTCCGGCTCGATCGCAAGAACGCGCACGATCACATCGCATTCGGGCGGGGCCTGCACACGTGCGCAGGCGCGCCGCTTGCCCGCATCGAAGGCCACGTCACGCTCAACAAGTTGCTCGACCGCATGAGCGACATCCGCATCAGCGACAGCGCACACGGCCCGGAAGATGACCGGAAGTTCCTCTACGAGCCCACCTTCCTGCTCCGCGGACTCGTCGAGCTGAACATCGAGTACACCAGAAATCCCTGATACCCGAACACAATTCGACTGAAGCAGTCCCACGGTTACCGCGCCGGGTCATCGCCCGGGGCGCAATGAGAGAGGGAGTTCATGGCGGGAAGAGTTGAAGGCAAGGTCGCGTTCGTCACCGGTGCCGCGCGCGGTCAGGGACGTAGTCACGCGGTGCGATTGGCCCAAGAGGGCGCGGACATCATCGCCCTGGACATCTGCGGCCCCATCAGGGACAACGCACTGATCGAACCGGCCACTCCGGAGGACATGGCCGAGACCGTCGAGGCGGTCAAGGGCCTGAACCGGCGGATCGTGACGGTGCAAGCCGACGTCCGCGATTTCGACGCGGTCAAGGCCGCCGTCGACGACGGGGTCGCACAACTGGGGCGGCTCGACATCATCGTCGCCAACGCCGGGATCGGAACGGGCGGAACCCCGCTTCACCAGACCGACGAGTTCGACTGGCAGGAAATGCAGGACATCAACCTGTCGGGAGTCTGGAAGACGGTGAAGGCAGCCGTACCCCACATCATCGAGGGCGGGCAGGGTGGTTCGATCATCCTGACGAGTTCGGTGGGCGGGCTCAAGGCCTATCCGAATACGGGCCCGTACATCGCGGCCAAGCACGGTGTCGTCGGTTTGATGCGCTCGTTCGCAGTCGAGCTGGGTGAACACTTCATCCGCGTCAATACGGTGCACCCCACCAATGTGAACACCCCGATGTTCATGAACGAGGGCGCCATGAAGATGTTCCGCCCCGACCTCGAGAATCCGGGACCGGACGACCTGAAGGTGGCGGCACAGTTCATGCACGTGCTGCCGATCGGCTGGGTGGAACCCGAAGACATCAGCAACGCTGTGCTCTTCCTGGCGTCGGACGAATCCCGGTATGTCACGGGCCTGACTCTGACAGTCGACGCCGGCAGCACACTCAAGTAGGCAAGACCGTACGAAGCGATCCGTCGCCCGTCCGAGCTTCGCGAAAGCCGGTACCGGGCGACGGATCGTTCTTCTGTGCCCCCGGCAGGATTCGAACCTGCGACACCCGCTTTAGGAGAGCGGTGCTCTATCCCCTGAGCTACGAGGGCGCGCGCGTGAGGCGGCGGACCGGATCATGGCGCGCTGTGAGTGTAGCGGGCGGCAGGTGCCGAGGGCGAAGCGAACGGCTCTCGGCGTCGGTCCGGTGGGGGTCGAATCGGCCGTTGTCCCGCACCCTGAGATTAAGAGATGATCACGCTGGCGCATCCCTATATCGTTTTGTTACCTTGGGTCGCCAGGAACGACGGGCCACCGGAGGCTCAGCTCGAAATCGGGACGACGAACGGGAAAATGACTGTGGGACGGCACCAGCTCGCACGTGAAGAAAATGCTTTCGATATCGATTTTTCCTTTTCCCCGTCCAATAAGGGCCGTCACCGCGTGGAGCCCACCGGTACGTCCGCGCCGGTGAAGGCCGCAACCGTCGCCGCAGCCACCGGTGCCTTCTTCGCCGTCGGTGCCCAGTTCACCGCCGGCACTGCCGCCGCGCATCCCGGTCACGAAGCGCCGGCCCACACCGAAGCGCCCACGACCGGAACGCTCCCGTTCGCTCTGCCCGAGGGCCTGCTGCCCGCGGGTGTCGAGGTTCCGGCGATCCCCGGTGTCACCACGCAGGCCGCGCAGGACGCCCCGCAGCTTCCGGCCGAGATCACGCAGCTCGTCGACCAGTTCGGCGGCGGTAGCGACTGGCTCAACGCCCTCAACCCCATCAAGCCGAGCACCGTTCAGCCGGTGTCCGGCACGCTCACCTCCGACTTCGGTGCTCGCTGGGGCGCGCACCACGGCGGTATCGATATCGCAGCCCCGATCGGCACCCCGATCATGTCCGCCTCCGACGGCACCGTGCTCGACGCGGGTGCGGCATCCGGATACGGACAGTGGGTCCGCGTGCTCAACGACGACGGCACCACGGCGGTCTACGGCCACGTCGCCACCTACCAGGTCGCAGCCGGCGAACGTGTCTCCGCCGGGCAGCAGATCGCAACCGTGGGCAACCTCGGCTGGTCCACCGGCCCGCACCTCCACTTCGAGGTCTGGGATCAGAACGGCACGAAGGTCGACCCCAACGCGTGGCTCAGCAACCGCGGTGTCGTCGCCGACTGGGACAACTTCCGCTCGGTCTGATCGCCTGTCTCCTGCGGGCTGCCGTGCGAGCGTTAGGCTTGTTCCGAGACAGACGTCAGCGCGACCGGGGGTTCCGTGGGCACCGAGATTTCGGCACGTTCGTTCACCGGCGCGGACCGGCGAGCGTTCCGTCGCAAGGTACGCGACTGCATCGGCGCGCTCGAACGGATGCTGCGCGAGGACATGTTCGTCGACGTGCACTCGTCGCCGGAACCGCAACTCGGCATGGAGATCGAGTTCAACCTCGTCCAGGACGACATGGCTCCCGCGATGTCGAATATCGAGGTGCTGCAGGCGATCGACGATCACGCCGTCTTCCAGACCGAACTCGGCCAGTTCAACGTCGAGATGAACGTCGAGCCGGGTCCGCTGACCGGTGACGCGACCCTCGAGCTCGAAGAGTCTCTCCGGTCTTCGTTGCGGCGCGCCGCCGACCGGATGCACCGGCACAATGCCCAGCTCGTGATGATCGGGATGCTCCCCACTCTCGAACTCGACCACCTCGGACGGGACCGCATCACCGCCAATCCGCGCTACGAGGCTCTCAACGAGCAGATTTTCGCGGCCCGCGGAGAAGACCTCGAACTGGACCTGGACGGCGTACCGCTTCCGGGGACCGACGAAGTGGAATCTCTTCGCGAGGACATGAATTCGGTCGTCCCCGAGGCGGCGTGCACCTCGTTGCAGTTGCACCTGCGGGTCGCACCCGAGGACTTCGCACCGCACTGGAATGCGGCTCAGTGTCTCGCCGGCGTCCAGGTTGCCCTCGGCGCCAACTCACCGTTCTTCGCAGGCAAGTCGCTGTGGCACGAGAGCCGGATCCCGTTGTTCGCACAGGCCACCGACACTCGCCCGTTCGAGTTGAAGAACCAGGGCGTGCGGCCCCGAGTGTGGTTCGGTGAGCGCTGGATCGAATCTCCCCTCGACCTCTTCGAGGAGAACTCCCGCTACTTCACGGCGCTGCTGCCCGAGGTGAGCGATTCGGATCCGATGACCGAACTCGATGCCGGCCGGATTCCCGAACTGCGGGAACTCCAGATGCACAACGGCACGATCTATCGCTGGAACCGTCCGGTGTACGACATCAGCGACGGGCAAGCGCACCTCCGCGTCGAAAACCGTGTGCTGCCCGCCGGGCCGACGGTGCTCGACACGATGGCGAACGCGGCGTTCTACTACGGCGCCCTTCGCGCGCTCGTCGACGCCGAAGAACCGCTGTGGCGTCAGATGAGTTTCGATGCGGCCGAGAAGAATCTGGTCCTCGGTGCGAAGTTCGGTCTCGACGCCAGACTGTACTGGCCGAAGATCGGCTGGGTGGGTGCCGACGAACTCGTCCTGCGGTGTCTGCTGCCCTTGGCCGACAAGGGACTCGAGGCGTTCGGCCTCTCGTCGAAAGCCCGCGATCGGTACCTCGGGATCATCGAGGGCCGGTGCGGCAACCGGAGGACCGGCGCGGCGTGGCAGCGCGAGCACGTCGCCAAGCGGGAAGCGTCGGGCGAAGACCGGCGTACCGCGCTCCGAGGGATGATGGGTGAGTACGTGGGGAACATGCTCGAGGGCAACCCCGTTCACCAGTGGGATTGATCCGGTAGGCAGACCCCACCACGCTCAGATCTCCAGGGCACTCAGATCTCCAGGGCGCGCGTGACCACCACACTGGGCTGCACGACCACCCGATCGGTCGGCGGCTCGTAGCCGGGCACCACCGACAGGTCGCCCGAAAGATCGCTCACCCGGACACCGAGCCGATCGCTGAGCACACTCAGCGTGAGTGTGACCTCGATGCCGTTCGGGCCCGGCGCCCAGAACATGAATCCGAAGTCGGAGGACGGCTCGGCTCGCTGACCGTCGACGGTCGCACCGTGCACCGTTGCCGTCGTGCTGTCGACCCACAGACCCACGGCGTGAGCCCCTCTGGGCGACGACAGGCGCAGACGGAGTTCTCGCGCCCCACCCGAACTCGTGTCCTCGAGAACTTCGACGTCGGGCGGTGCCAGATCGGACACCGGCGCCGGACCCTGCGACAGCGATTGGTCGCCACGCCACGGGAACAGGTCCGGGAGCGGCGAAGCGGACGCGGAGAGCAAGCCCTCGCTCCACTCGGAGCGAGGTGCGTCCGGGGATGCCCAGGTCGCTGTGCCGTTGTCGGTGTCGAGGGCGTACCAGAGGAATTCCTGACGCTGATCCGTCGCCCCGTCCCGGTTGACGAAGCCGGCTGTCGCGGTGCACACCAGGACGAGGACCACCGCGGTGACCGCGGACAACCAGACCTTCGTCGGCCGCAGGACCGGTTCCCAGAGCGGTGCGGTCGCCGCGAACGTGATGAGAACGAACGCGCCGGCAGCGGAGGCACCGGCAACCAACCCCGCGTCGAACGACACGAGAACCGCACCGGCGCCCAGCACCGCTCCGGGGAGCGCGCCGACCGTCAGCACGGCAAGACGCCACCAGAGCGCCTCGGCGGGCAGAGCCAGTGTGACGAGCACGGCGATCACTGTGGGCAGGACGGGCAGCACCAGCGCCGATGCGACCCCGGGAAAGGGCGTGCCCGCCAAGGCTAGGACAGCGATGGCAACGAAGATCCCGCAGGTGACGGCGGGACCGGGCACCCGTCGCCGGAGCGCAGCAATGACGAGAATGAGAACACACAGTGCGGCAACGACAGCCGCGAGCTGGAACGGTCCGGGACGGTACGGTTCCTCGGTAACAGGTGATGCCATGCCGGGCGCCACCTGCTGAGCGAGCCACCACGGGAGCCAGGCGATCCCCGCCGACGCGATCCCTGCGACGGGCGCGGCAGCGCCGGTGGCGAGGATCTGACGAATCGTCGCTTCGCGGCGGCGGATCCGTACGACTACCAGAACGGCGGCCCCGACGGCGAGGAGCACCGCGCCGGCAATTTCCACCCACCGGGGATAGTGGATCAGCCCCCAGGGCACGAGCGAGACGACTTCGTGTCCCGCGTCGTCGAGCGTCAGCAGGTCGGTGTCCGCGAGGGCCCGGGCCGTGGCCAGGGAGGTCTCGCCCATCTGCTGAAGCGACTCCTGGCTCAGTCGGTCCGTCGTGTCGAGCGGGCTGTGGTAGTACGCGGAACCCGACGCGATCGCCGTGTCGAATCCGGAGAAACCGGTGTCGGCGAAGTTGCTGAAATCGGTGTCGTTGGGGAGCGCCTCGAATGCCAGCTGGGTGAGGGAGTCCGCCTCCGCCCACGGCGATCGGGTGAGTGCGTCGAGCAGAGCGCCGTTGGGGAAGGTCATCCGGAAAGTCATCGGGATTCCCGCATTGCCGCGGGCCTCGTGGTTGAGGACGACCGTCGGGCCGAGTGCGGGTGAACGCGACCGGGTGAACACCTGGGAGCCGAGCAGTCCGTTCTCCTCACCGTCGGTGAGCAGCACCATGATGTCGTTGCGCGGCGCGGGACCGACACCGAGGGCCCGTGCCGTTTCCAGTGCGGTGCTCACCCCGATCCCGTCGTCGCCCGCGCCGGGTGATCCGACCACCGTGTCGTAATGAGCGGCGAGCACTACGGTTCCGGTGGGATCGGAACCGGGGACCATCGCGATGATGTTCCCGACCCGGGCGCCGCGTTGTTCGGGTGGATCGTCGTTCGTCGTCCATCCGACGCCGGACTGAACCGTGGTGCGCCATCCGAGTTCCTGGAGGGTGGCGACGAGGTAGTCGCGCGCTGCGGTGTGCTCGGGCGTGCCCGGAACACGGGGCGTCGTGGCGATCGCGTCGATATGGGTGGCGGCGCGTCCGGCGCTGAAGACCTCGGGCGGAGCACCGGCATCGAGCGGTTCGGGAAAAGACGGGAACACTGCTACGGCGAAGCCGATGAGCAGGATGCTCAGCAGTGCGAGCAGGCTCCCGCCTCGGGGCAGGCTCGGTGCTCGGTCGACGCCCGTATCCATGGGCGCGAGCGTAGCCGGGCAAACGGCACATTGTGCGCCGGACAGCGGTCTTTGGTCCGTGCGGCCGCGCCGGACACTCCCGACCACACGACCGATCTCACGTCTCCTGGCTGGAGGGTTGGTGCTGTGTGGGGCAAAGGATTCAGGGACGGCTACCGGCGGTGCCGCGTCGGCGGCGGGTGACGACCCACCGCCACAGCATCGTCGCCGGCGAGCCGGTGTAGGTGAGGTTCGGCCCGAGATTCACCCCGAGCAGCATCGACGGGCATGAGGGTCGAGGCGGAGTTTGCCGGATGCGCAGACGCATAACTCGCCGGACGACGTGAAATGCCCATGGAGAGGCAGCGGCGAGCACAGCGGGAGTGAGCAGAACTACCGTCGCATCGACGCTCAGTACCGCGGTCGTGGTGGCACATGCGGCGAAGACCCACACGAGCAACCGGACGGGACTTCCCCGTGCGCTGTGCCGCAGCATCGAGGCCATCCACCGGAACACTCCGTGAGCGTCCGTCGCGTGCGCCAGAACCAGGATCGCGGCGAGGAAACCGACCGTCGGAAGGAGTGCCCGCACCTGATCGAGCGCCTGTTCGGGCGTCAACGCCCCGATCACGGGCAACAGAATCGCAGCGGGTCCGGCCACCGCCACCTCGGGCAATCCGTGCGGTCGCACGACGGCGGCGACGAGCACCAGCACGATCAGCGCAACCACGACGACGATCACCGCGCCATCATCTCTCCTGACGGGGGGACCGGAGAACGAGCATTCGACAGCATTCCCGCGCGGACGCTGCGATGATCACGGGTGCGCCTGTCCGCCGAAACCACACGGGTGACGCGGAAATACCCCGCTCGACGCGGAAGAACCCCGCTTGACGTCACGCCTTCGAGACGAGCGAGATCAATGCCGACCTCACCGAACAAGACGACAGCGATTGCGGCCGAATGCGCCTGCGAGGGCGAGACGGTGGCAGACGCCGGGACGATCCGTCCGGCGACATGATCGCCGGAGGTGCGCAGCGGACACAGCACAAGGCGGGTTCTCCCGGCCTGGCGATCGGCGACGCCGCCGCGAGCCCGGTCGCCGAGGTGCTGTCACGCCTCGGATCCTCGTCGTCCGGGCTGAGCGCCACGGAGGCCGCGGAGCGACTCGAGAGTGTCGGACCGAACGCCGTCCGGAGTTACGGGGTGCGGGTGTGGGCAGTCCTCGCGCGACAGTTGCGGAGCGCACTGCTGCTCCTGCTGGCCGTCACCGCAATCGCGTCGTTCTTTCTCGGGAATCGGAGCGACGCCGTCGTCATCGGGATCATTCTCGTCGCCAGTGTCGGCCTCGGATTCGTCAACGAGTACCGGGCCGAACGTGCGACCGCTGCGCTGCACTCGAACGTGCGGCACACGACCGTCGTTCTGCGGGACGGCGCGGCCGCGCGGGTCGATGTCACCGAACTCGTACCCGGCGACGTGGTGCGCCTGGTGCTCGGGGACGTCGTGCCGGCCGACATCCGACTGCTGGACGTCGTCGATCTCGAATGCGACGAGAGCGTGCTCACCGGAGAATCCGAACCCGCTGTCAAGACCACCGATGCCGTCCCGGAGGGTGCGGCGACGGCGGACCTGACGGATTGCGCTTTCATGGGCACGATCGTCCACGGGGGGACCGGCACGGGCGTGGTGGTCTCGACAGGAGTGAACGCGGAATTCGGGCGCATCGCTCGCGGACTCGGTGACAGGGAACCGGAAACGGACTTCCAGCGCGGACTGCGAAGCTTTTCGGTGCTGCTGCTGCAGGTCGCACTGGTTCTGACATCGCTGATCGTCCTGATCAATCTGCTGCTCGACCGCCCGCTCATCGAGTCGCTGCTGTTCGCGCTCGCGATCGCGGTGGGTATCACGCCCCAGTTGCTTCCCGCAGTGGTCAGCACCGCTCTGGCGTCCGGATCCCGCCGTTTGGCAGCGCAGAAGGTGCTGGTCAAGCGACTCGTGTGCATCGAAGACCTCGGCGATGTGGACTTCCTGATCACGGACAAGACCGGCACCCTCACCACCGGGCGGATCGCATTCGTCGAAGCCGTACCTCTCGACGGCAACAGCGCCGAACACACAGTGCTGCACGGATTGCTCGCGACCGAGACGGAAACCGCCGGTCCCGGGCAGCGGATCGCGGCCAACGCGATGGACACGGCACTGTGGGAGTCGGCGGGGGAGGTCGGCGGGCAGGCCGACCGGTACCGGCGTATCGACGGCGTACCGTTCGACCACAGTCGTCGCATGGCCTCGGCGCTGACCGCTGGTCCGGACGGCGACGCGACATTTCTGGTGGTCAAGGGCGCACCCGAATCGGTGCTGGCGCGGTGTGTGGAGGCGAGTGCCGACGCGCGCGAGCGGCTGGCACAGCTGTTCGACGAGGGGCGCCGCGTCGTCGCGGTGGCGACGAAGAATCTCGACGGGTCGCGGACCCGGGTCGGAGCCGACGACGAGCACGACCTCCACTTGACGGGATTCCTCGTGTTCTCGGACGAGCCGAAGGAGTCGGCACGACACTCGCTGGACCGGCTTGCTCGACTGGGCATCACCGTCAAGGTCGCGACCGGCGACAACGCCCAGGTGGCGGAGCGGGTCTGCGCCGAGTTGGGTCTCGGCTCGGCTGGCAGCGTGACAGGCGCCGAACTCGGACGTCTCGACGACGATCAGTTCGCTGAAATCGCCCAGCGTGCAACTGTGTTCGCACGGGTGTCCCCGGAACAGAAGGCGCGGTTGGTGCGGGCGCTACGCGGGCATGGGCGCGCGGTCGGGTTTCTCGGGGACGGTGTCAACGACGCGCTCGCGCTCCATGCCGCCGACGTCGGAATCTCCGTCGATTCGGGCACGGATGTGGCGAAAGACGCCGCGGACGTGGTTCTTCTGGAAAAGGATCTCGGTGTGCTCGCCGACGGCGTCACCGAGGGCCGTCGGACCTTCGCCAACACCATCAAATACGTCTTGATGAGCACGTCTAGCAATTTCGGCAACATGTTCAGTGCCGCTGCCGCATCGGCTGTGCTCACCTTCCTGCCGATGTTGCCCAGCCAGATCCTTCTCAACAACCTGCTCTACGACTCGAGTCAGCTGGCGCTCCCGGGCGACCGGGTCGACCCGGAGGAACTGCGTGCGCCGTCGCATTGGGACATCGGGTTCATCCGCCGGTTCATGCTGTTCTTCGGCCCGCTGAGTTCATTGTTCGACTTCGTGACGTTCGGGCTCATGCTCGGGGTGTTCCATGCCGGACCGGAACTGTTCCGTACGGGATGGTTCGTCGAGTCGTTGGCCACCCAGATTCTGATCGTCTTCGCGATCCGCACGCGCCGTACGCCTTTCATCCGCAGCCGGCCGAGCCGCACCCTGATCGTGACGGTCGCGGTGGTCCTCGCCGTGGGTATCGGCGTGACCTACTCCCCGTTCGCCGACGACCTCGGTTTCACGAGCCTGCCGCTCGGGTTCTTCGCCATGCTCGTCGTGCTGATCGTCGGCTACCTGGTTCTGATCGAGTTCGCCAAACGGTTGTTCTACGCCGAGCCGCTGCACCATCCTCCACCCTCACCGCGACGCGGACGACGGCGTCGACTGCATCGGCGCGCAGCGCACTTCGGCACCGGCGCGAGGCTTCCGGTGGTCGTTGCGCGCGTGGCGAATTCCGCGTCGGGCCATGCGGCGAGCAAGGGTGGAGGATGAGCGACGACGACTCCTGTCGTCAGGACGCGGGGCTCCAGCTGTCCGGACCGAACACCTCGTAACGGATGTTCTCGGCCGGCACGTTCCGGGCGATGAGCGCCTCACGCAGCGAGAGCATGAACGGCAACGGACCGCACAGGTATGCCCGCGTGGTCGGATCGAGTGGGAGATCGGAAATGTCGGCCCGGCCGACGCGCATGGTCTCCAGCGGTTGCCGTGCGCCGAGGTCCTCGTACCACCGGTACACGTCGGCCGACGGGATCCGCTCCACCAGTGTTTCGAGTTCGCGCCGGTGCGCGTGGCTCGCGGGAGATCGGTCCGCGTGGAGGATCGAGATGCGCCGTGCGTCGCCGGATTCCGCGAGGTGGTCGAGCATGCCGATCATCGGTGTGCACCCGATCCCGGCCGAGGCGAGGAAGATCGGCTTGTCGTCCTCGGGGAGCACCAGATCACCGAACGGAGTCGTGACATCGAGGTCGTCACCTTCGAAGACGTTGTCGAACAGGAAGTTCGAGACCTCACCTGCGGGATGGGTTGTCCCGTCGGCGCCGGTGGCCGGGAGGACGCGCTTGACGGTGATGCGCCAGTCGCCCTTCGACGGAGCGTTGGACAAGCTGTACTGGCGGATCTGGCGCGCGCCGTCGGGGAGTCGAACGCCGACCGAAAGGTACTGTCCCGGGCGGAAAGTGGGGAGAACCGAGCCGTCCTTCGATGCCAGTGTGAAGGACACGGTGTCGGCGGACTGGTGCGTCCTGTCGACGACACGCACGGTGCGCCACACGTCACCCGTCTCGACGCCTGCGGCGGCATAGAGGTCGGCTTCGAGGGCGATCAGGGTGTTCGCCATCAGCCAGTACACCTCGTCCCACGCCGCCGCGACCTCGGGAGTGACGGCCTCGCCGAGAACTTCCACGATGGCCTCGAACAGGTGCTTGTGGACGATCCAGTACTCGTCGGGCTTGATTCCCAGCGATGCGTGCTTGTGCGCGATGCGGGAGAGGATCGACTCGACGCGCGCCGGGTCCGGATCGAGCTGAAGGGTCGCGAACGCCGCGATGGAACCGGCGAGCGCCTTCTGCTGCTCACCTTGCTTCTGGTTGCCGCGGTTGAACAGGTCCCGTTCGAGTTCGGGGTGAGCGTCGAACATCTTGCGGTAGAACAACGGCGTGATGTCGCCGATGGCCGCACCGACTGCGGGCAGCGTCGCTGCGATGACGTCTTTGGATCCGGGTGAGAGCGGCATTGGGGTTCTCCTCATGGGTGGGTGGGAGGCGAGATTCGCGGGGGCACGGGAAAAGGCAGTTCGGCAGTGTTGCCCCGGGTCGCCAGATCGGCGACGGTGAGTGTGTCGAGCGCGGAGTAGAAAGCTTCCCGAGCTGTGCGCAGGGCAACGCGAAGAGTGCAATTGCCGCGGAGGGGACATGGTTTCGGTCCGTCGCAGTCCACGACCTCGCCTTCACCCTCGAGCTGGCGCGTGAGCCACCCGATCGTGGCGGTTCGGCCGAGTTCGGTGATGGCCAGACCACCTCCGCGCCCGCGCCGGGTGATGACGACGCCGAGCTCCCCGAGTCGCGCAACGACCTTGACGGTGTGTGCGTACGACAGTCCGAGTTGTTCGGCGACCGTAGCGGTGTTCGGCAGGTCTGCCGCCGGGGCGGCGGCCAGATGCGTGACAACTCGCAGTCCGAGATCGGTGAACCGAGTGAGTTGCATGCCCAGGACGATATAATTAGGTATCCGAAATGACAATTAAATTGTGATGTGCATCGCCGCTGGAATCCGTTGTCCTGACTAATTTCTCGAATCGGTGGGACCAAAGTCCCCGACGGTGACCTGCGATTGCGGCTACCCTCGATTTGTGACGACTCCGAGCGCAGAACCCCACGACCGCCGTCGGGTGACGGTGGGTGTCGACGGTTCCCCTCCGTCCGAACGCGCTGTTCGATGGGCGGCGGCGACTGCGGCGGGGCGCGGCCTCACGCTCCATCTCGTCCACGCAGTCGATTTCGCCCCGGCGTCGTTGCTCACGCCGACGCCCTCGGCGGAGCTTCCGTTCTTCCGGCCCTCCCAGGTGTTCGAATGGGCCGAGGAGGACGCCACCGCTCTGCTGTCGGACGCCGAGGAGATCGCTCGTGCCACCGAGCCCGACGTCCGGGTCACGACCGAGATCGCACTGACGGGTAGCGCGAAATGGCTGGTAGAGCTGTCGCGCCGGTCTGCGATGGTGGTGCTCGGCGCGACCGGCAGTACCCGGCTCGGTGAGTTGCTCCTGGGATCGACGCCCGTCGCGGTCGTCGGTCACGCGGCATGTCCGGTCGTCGTCGCACGCGGCGCCGCACCACCCGTTCCGGACAACCGGCCGGTCGTGGTCGGGCTCGACGGCAGCGCACTGAGCGAAGTGGCCGTCGAAGCGGCTTTCGAGGAGGCGTCGTGGCGCCGGGTCGATCTGGTCGCGGTGCACGTCTGGAGCGACATGCGGCCGGGTGAGATCGCAGCGTCGCCGCACTGGTTCGATCCGGTGGCGTTCGAGGAGAGCGAGCACGCCCTCGTGTCCGAATGTCTCGCCGGTTTCGGCGACCGGTTCCCGGACGTCACGGTGCACCGCAAGATCTACGTCGACGGTCCGCGGGTTCACCTGACGGCCTGGAGTGAGAAGGCCCAGCTCGTGGTGGTCGGTAGCCGTGGTCGTGGAGGATTCGCCGGCCTCCTGATGGGCTCGACGAGCAACACGCTCCTGCGGGAGGCGGCCTGCCCCGTGATGGTCGTGCGACCCGGAGCATCGTGACGGCGGTAGTGTGCGTTGCACTATCGACGACCACGTCCGCGCGGGTGCGCGGCAGGAGTGAGGGTGGCGCATGCGCATCGGAATGGGACTGAACTACAGCGGTGGATTCGCCGAGACCGCCGCCGAGGTCGCTGACCTCGAACAGGCCGGACTCGACATCGTGTTCGTACCCGAGGCCTATTCGTTCGATGCGGTGAGCCAGATCGGTTACCTGGCGGCCAAGACCAGCCGTGTCGAACTCGCGTCCGGCATCCTGCAGTTGTTCACCCGTACCCCCACGCTCACGGCGATGACGGCGGCGGGCCTCGACTACGTCTCCGACGGCCGGTTCGTGCTCGGGATCGGCGCGTCGGGTCCGCAGGTGATGGAGGGGTTCCACGGCGTCCCCTACAACGCGCCGCTCGGCCGCACCCGCGAGATCGTCGACATCTGCCGCCAGGTGTGGCGCCGCGAGAAGGTCGAGCACCAGGGCAAGTACTACCAGATTCCGCTGCCCGCGGATCAGGGCACCGGTCTCGGTAAGCCGCTCAAGCTCATCAACGAGCCTGTGCGCGAACGGATTCCGATCATCATCGCGTCGCTCGGACCCAAGAACGTCGAGATGACGGCGGAGATCGCAGAGGGCTGGCAGCCGCTCTTCTACTTCCCGGAGAAAGCCGCGGGAGTGTGGGGAGACTCCATCGCCAAGGGCAAGGCCAAGCGCGACCCGGCCCTCGGAGATCTGCAGATCTACGCCCAGGTTCCGCTCGCCATCGGCGACGACGTGGAGCACATGCTCGACTGGGTCCGGCCGATGGTCGCTCTCTACGTCGGCGGCATGGGCGCCAAGGGCAAGAATTTCTACAACGACCTCGCGGTCCGCTACGGGTACGAGAAGGAAGCGGAGAACATCCAGGATCTGTACCTGTCCGGCAAGAAGGAAGAAGCCGCGGCCGCGGTACCCGTCGAACTGATCCGCGCAGTGTCGCTGATCGGCCCGGAGGGCTTCGTGCGCGAACGGGTGGCCGCATTCGCCGAGTCGGGCGTCACGACCCTCAACGTCACACCGTTCGCGCCCGACACTGCCGGTCGCGTGCGATTGATCGAACAGCTGCGGCACATCTGCGGCTGACACAACCCCGAGAAAGGTTCCCGCCACCGATGAGCGAACCCAACCCGATCGTCGTCGCCGTCGACGGATCCGAGGCATCCACCAATGCGGTGATCTGGGCGGCACGATCCGCTGCGGCGCGAGCGCTGCCGTTGCACATCGTCACCGTCGTCCACATTCCCGCGTTCTACTACTCGGAGCCGTACCTCGCGCAGAGCTTCCACGAGGAGATGAAGGCGACGGCGCGCGATCGGCTCGACAGCGCCGCCATGATGGCCCGGCAGATCGTCGACGACTCCGGACGGGTCGAGGTCACCACCGAGCAACTCGAGGGCAAGGTGGCGTCCACCCTGGTCGCGGTGTCGGCGAAGGCCGATCGCCTCGTGGTGGGCTCCCGCGGGCTCGGGGAGGTCAAGGGGCTGCTCGCAGGTTCGGTGTCCACCGCGGTGGCGTCCCATGCCGTGGCCCCGGTGGTCGTGGTCCGCGGCCGCACCCTCGACGGCGCCCCGCCGGCCGAAGGTCCCGTCGTGGTGGGCGTCGACGGATCGGAGTCGTGCCGGGCCGCCGTCGAGGCGGCGTTCGTCGAAGCTTCCTCACGTGGCGCGACCCTCGTGGCCGTCAACGTGTGGAGCGATGTGAGTGTGCAGCCGTCGCTCGGCGCGGTGCCCGAAGACCCGCACTGGAGTCGCATCCAGACCGGTGAGGAAATCGTCCTGGCGGAACGGCTCGCGGGATATCGGGAACGCTATCCGGACGTCGTGGTGGAGCGGGTGGTCGCACGCGACCGGCCGGTGCGTGTGCTCAGCGAGTACGCCGAACAGGCACAGTTGCTCGTGGTGGGAACTCGTGGCCGGGGCGGCTTCAAGGGGCTGCTGCTCGGTTCCACGAGCAACGCGCTGATCCAGACCGCGGACTGCCCGGTCATGGTCGTCCGGTCCGAAGTCGAGGACTGAGCGCGCGGCGCAGAACAGCGATGACGCGAGCAGGGTGTCAGCCGAATTCGTCGACGCCCTGCTCGCGTAGTTCGTTCCAGGCGTCGGCGGGATGGACGCCGCGGGCGATGGCGCAGTTCTCGATGAGGACGCCGAGCATCTGAGACATGAGGAACGCGACGTCGTCGAACCTGCCACAGCTGTACCGGGACGCGAGCCAGCCGGAGACGTTCCCCGCCTTCGCTGCCTGTGCCATGTCCAGCGCCGCGTGGAAAAGTTCCGTCGTGGGGGCCTGAACCGGGTCGTCCGTGGGTGCGCTCACTGTCTCCTCCTGTCTGCGTCGTGGTACCGGAAGGAATCACGGTCTAACAGATTGCACTGTAATCGCCTGTCGCACACATCAAAAGCCGATCCGCATGATGAGCTGGGGTGGCGCCGGCAGATCGAGTAGTTCGGCGAGCCGGGACGCCGAGTCCCCGATACGCAGCGGATGCGTGAGCACCGATGCCGACAGTCGCGCGTCGACCGCTGCGAGCCACGCCCGCTGGGCCGCCATTCCCACACGCACCAGGTCTTCCGGTTCGGAGGAGTCGGGCACGAACAGCAGAACGGTTTCTCGCGCGATGGAATCGGAGAGCGCAGCCGGGTCGGGGACGCCCGTGGTGATCAGTGCTGCGCCCGCGGCACCTCGCTCATCGAGACCGGTGTTCCACGTCGTGACCACCTCGGCGTTCCCGTCGGGTTGCCAGTGCGAGGTCCACGAGAACATCTCGCGCTGGTAGTGCTGGTGCCGGCGCTTGGCTTCGGCCGCATAGGTGAGGGTGCCGGCCAGGGCGCTCGCCTCGTCGGGGGCCAGCAGCACGACGTGGATTCCGGGCACTTCGGCAGCCGCGGAGATCACGTCGGCGATGGTCTCGGCAGGTACCGGGACGCCGGCGAAGGATTCGCGGTGGCTGCGCCGGTGGGATATTGCGGCGTAGAGGCGAAGGTCCCAGTTCGACGGTGCGGCCGCCTCGACCGCGTCGACCCGTGCGACCAGCGCAGAGCGATCGGGATCGGGGAACAGAGCGGTCCGGGTCCGGTACCCCAGCACGCGCACGGCCAGTTCCAGGTTCGCGACGGCTGTGCCGCACGAGATCGTCCGGTCGGGGCGGAGCGGATCGCCGCCGGGCTCGGCGAATTCGGTGCGTTCCTCGAGTTCGGCCGACTGTCCGGGGAGGTACAGGTTCCACGGCTGGGTGTCGTGAACGCTCGGGGCCGCGACCACGGCCCGTGCGATGATGTCCGTGCCCCCGGCGTTCCAGGTTTCGAAATCGACTGACACGGTCGCCTCCTCGCTCAGGGTCACCGTTTCCGGACGCGGTGTAGGCACACACGCCCGCATAGGTAGCGTTGCTCATGAGACACCTGTCGCGCGTGGGGCGAAGGTCCCGGACCTGCCGTCGAACGGCCCGGAGCCGGGTCACGAGGGTGACGGCTGGGACAATGGGGACCGATGCCCAACGAAAGGTGCGTGACATGCCCCGCGTATTCCTCGTCGACGACCACGAGATCGTCAGACGCGGCCTGGTCGACCTGCTGAGCAGCGTCGCCGACTTCACCGTGGTCGGAGAGGCCGCATCGGTGGGGGAGGCGCTCGCCCGGGTACCCGGCAGCGACGCCGACGTCGTGGTGCTCGACGTGCGACTCCCCGACGGGAACGGGGTGGAATTGTGCCGTGAACTGCGCAACCGCATGCCAGAACTCCGGGCGCTGATGCTCACGTCGTACGCCGACGACGAAGCGCTCTTCGACGCCATCATGGCGGGCGCGTCCGGATTCGTGCTCAAGCAGATCCTCGGCACCGACCTGGTCTCCGCGATCCGCACGGTGGGAGAGGGCGGTTCGCTGCTCGACAGCCGTGCGACCGCGGCCTTGATGGAACGGATCCGGGCCTCGCGCAACGCAGACCCGCTCGCCGAACTGTCCGAGCAGGAGCGCGCGGTCTTCGAGCTGATCGGTGAGGGCATGACCAACCGGGAGATCGCCGAGCGGCTGTTCCTCGCAGAGAAGACCGTCAAGAACTACGTCTCGCGGCTGCTGTCGAAGCTCGGAATGCAGCGACGCACCCAGGCCGCTGTGCTCGCCACCGAGCTCCGCAAGGAACGCGGGCACGACAACACCTGACGGGGTCCGGCGATCAGAGCGGGGCGCACCAGACCAGCCGCGTGCCCCTGCTCTCGTTGGATTCGACGCGGAACGACCCGCCGCACTGCTCGGCGCGTCGTTCCAGATTGATCAGACCGCTGCGCCGAACGGTGGCGGGCAACCCGGTTCCGTCGTCGACGATCTCGATCCGGAAGTCCTCGAGGGCCGAGACCGAGACGGAGATGTTCTCGGACTGGGAGTGCCGGAGTGCGTTGCTCAGCCCTTCCCGCAACACCGCTTCCGCTTGTGGATGGATGCGGGCGGGCACGAGGGTGTCGATCGGGCCCCGGAACTGGATGTTCGGCGACACGGCCGAGTGGACGCTCAGATCCCCGACCACGTCGAGCAGTCGCCGCCGCAGGCTCGTCGACGCTGCGGCGCCGGTGGTGTGCAGGTCGAAGATGGTCGTGCGGATCTCGCGGACGGTCCGGTCGAGTTGTTCGACCGCGTGCTGCACCACCTCCGCCATCCGGTCGTTGCCGACGCCCGAGGCCATGGTGCTCTGCAAGCTCATCCCGGTGGCGAACAACCGCTGAATCACGTTGTCGTGCAAGTCCTGTGCGATTCGGTCGCGGTCGGCGAGCACATCGAGCAGTCGCTGCTTGCGTTGTTGCTCTGCGAACTCGAGGGCGACGGCCGCGAGATTCGCCATCGATTCGAGACGGAGGACGTCTTCGTCGCCCCACGGTTCGCTACCCGCTGCCCGTGTCGCGACGAGCGCACCGGTGATCGCGGAGGTGGCGGAGAGTGGGAGTACCACCGCGTGACCCGGTCCGCTCGAATCCGCCGACGGGAGAAGCCATGTCGTACGGGTGTGTACCGGCTTCCGGGTTCTGAGGGCGCGCATGATCGGTGACCCGGTGAGGTCGACGCGCGTCGAAGTCAAGGAGGGCTCCGCGGGGGCCGCCGCCCGGACCGAGCCCTGTACGCCGTCGGCCAGGACGACGTACACCTCGGAACACACGGCGAGTTCCCGAACCTGGCCGACGAGCAGCGAGAGGGTGTCGTCGACCGAGCCGCCGACGAGCAACCGGGCGTTGATCGATGCCATTGCGGTGAGCCACCGCTCGCGGGTGAGGGAACCCTCGAACAGCCACGCGTTCTCGACGGCCATGCCGGCCGAGGTCGCCAGGACTTTCAGGAGGATCTCGTCTTCCTCGGTGAACTCGGGTGCGCCGATTTTCTCGGTGAGATAGATGCTGCCGAACACCTTGCCGCGCACCATGATCGGAGTCCCGAGGAAACTTCCCATCGGGGGATGGTTGGCAGGGAAGCCGATCGAGCCGGGGTGCTGGGACAGGTCGGCGAGACGCACCGGCCGGGGGTCGTTGACGAGCAGGCCGAGAAGGCCGCGACCCTCGGGGAGGTGTCCCATGACCTCCCGCTGCGTGGGGTCGATGCCCACGTAGACGAATTCCGAGAGTCCGCCGTCCGAGGCACGCACACCGAGAGCGCCGTACCGGGCGCCGAGCAGCGACGTCGCTGCCGAGACGATGCGCTGCAGCATCGAATCGAGTTCGAGGCCGGACCCTACGACGAGCACGGCCTCGAGCAGTCCACGAAGCGTCGCGGGGGTGACCGTCTCGTCCAGGCGCTCGCGCATTTCGGACAGCAACGTGTCGATGACACCGTCGGTGAGCTCGCTCATCGGGCCTGGCCGTCCACAAGTGCCAGAACCGCGCGGACCGCGATCTCGGACGGGTCTGCTTTCGCGCGACCCAGGTCGTGTGCGGCCCCCTCCACGGGGACCAGCGTCGTCGGGGCCGGCACGAGCGCGAGGGCGTGCCGCAGTTCGTCGAGCGTGCCGAAGGGGTCCCGGTCTCCGTGCACGAACACCGACGGCGCGGTGAGGGCAGGCAGATGTTCGGTCCGCGGCTTGTCGGGCTGGCCCGGCGGGTGCAGCGGGTACGACATGAGCAACAGTCCGTCCGCGATCCCGGGTCGTTCGGCGGCGAGCATGGTCACCTGGCGCCCGCCGTACGACACTCCGCCGAGAATGAGCGGCCCGTCGGAATATTCCCTGGTGGCGGCTGCGACCGCGGCGACCCCCTCGCGGTCCTCGCCGGCACGCGACGGCTGCGGCGGCCCTTTGGGGCGGCGCCGGCGGAACGGGAGGTCGTACCGCAGCGCCACGAAACCGTGCGCGGCGAAACGGGTGCACATGAGCTGGAGGATCTTCGCGTTGCAATTGCCTCCGGCTCCGTGTGTGAGCGCGACGACGCCGCGCGGGGAGCCCGAAGCGGAGTGCAGATAGCCGGACAGGGCCTCGGTGTCCACGTGTTCGGCGTCTTCGGGTGCGGGCGTCACACGGATACGGTAACCGCATGCTCCGAGGTGGCCCTCGGAGATGCGGCCCGGGGCGTCAGTCGACGACCGCGGTGGCCTCGACTTCGAGAAGAAGTCCCTCACCCGCGAGGGCGGCCACTCCGATGCCGGTGAAGGGCGGGAGCGGCTTGTCGATCCCGAGGCGCGCGGCGGCGCGGGCCACGCCCTCGACGAACGGTTCCATCTTGTCGGGCGACCAGTCGACGACGTAGACGGTCAATTTCGCGACATCGTCGAATGTCGCGCCGGCCTCGGCCAGGGCGGTGGCGACGTTGAGATAGCACTGCTCGGCTTGGGCCGCGATATCGCCCGCGCCCACCAGGGTGCCCTGCGCATCGACCGAGACCTGACCGGCCGTGAACACGAGCTTCGAGCCGGTCGCGACCGACACCTGGCGGTAGAGATCGACCTCGGGCAACGCTTCGGGGTTCATCAAGGTGACGGGCACCGGTACTCCTCTGGGTTGATCGGACTGGCAGGCGCTTAATATAGCAAGGCAATGTTATGTATTGTTCAGGCATGGTGAGGTCCAAAGATCCGGCGGTGCGCGCACTGCTTCTCGAACGGGCGGCCCACATGCTCCGTACCCGTGAACCGATCACTCTGCGTGCACTCGTGGCGGGCACCGGCGTCTCCACGATGGCCGTCTACACCTACTTCGGCGGCATGGACGGGTTGTGGATGGCCCTCCGGCAGGAGGGCTTCACCAGGCTGGAAGCCAGGTTTGCGACCGTGGCGCTCACGGACGATCCGGTCCGGGACCTGACCGCACTCGTCGCGGCGTATCTCGGGAACGCACTCGAGCAGCCGGACCTGTACCGGGTGATGTTCGACGCGAGCGTCGACCTCGAAGACCTCTCGGCTGCCGATGCCACCCTCGAGTATCTGGTGCGGGCGGTGCGCCGGGCCGAGGGCGAAGGCCGCTTCACCGGAATCGAGCCCTTGGACCTGGCGATCCAGAGTTGGGCGATCGGCCACGGGTTGGTGTCGCTCGTCGCGAACGGGCCGTTGCCCGAGGACACGCTCGAACACTGTGTACCGATGCTCACGGCGCTGTTCGTCGGAGCAGGCGACGACATCACGCGGTGCCGAGCGTCGGTGGCACACGGCTGGAGTCGGCCTACGGCTACTTGAGCAGCCTGGACAGCCGGCGGTCGGCGAGCACCTTCCCGCCCGTCTGGCACGTCGGGCAGTACTGGAAGGAACGTTCCGCGTAGGAGACTTCGCGGACGGTGTCTCCGCACACCGGGCACGGTTGACCGGTGCGGGCGTGCACCCGCATGCCGGAGCGCTTCTCGCCCTTGAGCCGGGCTGCGTCCTGCCCGACGGATCGCGCGACGGCGTCCTCGAGCACGGAGCGCATCGCGCCGTACAGTGCCGAGACCGAGGCGTCGTCGAGCCGTCCGGCCGTGGCGAACGGTGACAGTCGCGCCACGTGGAGGATCTCGTCCGAGTAGGCATTCCCGATTCCTGCGAGCACGGACTGATCGGTGAGGAACGTCTTCAGCCGGGAGGTACTCCCGGCGACCAGTGCGGCGAACTCGTCGGCGGTGAGCTCGAGGGCGTCCGGTCCGAGGCGCGCGACACCGGGGATCTTCTTCGGGTCGTCGACGACCCAGACCGCGAGCCGCTTCTTGGTGCCCGCTTCCGTGAGATCGAACGCCGGCGTCGTCGCGTCGGGCGCGAACAGGTGGACCCGCAGAGCCAGCGGTCCCTTCCCCAGCTTCGGCGGAGACTGCGACGGTTCGTCGAGCCACCGCAGCCACCCCGCGCGGGAGAGGTGTGTGACCATCTGCAGGTCCGAACACTCGATGGCGAGGAACTTGCCGTACCGGGCGGCGCCCGTGATGTCCCGCCCCTGCAATGCGGTGATCGGCGGATCTGCCGTCTGCAGCACGCTCAACGCGGCCACGTCGATCCGGCCCACCACGGATCCGACAGCATGCTCACGCAGGAATACGGCGAGTGCTTCCACCTCGGGCAGCTCGGGCATGGCTCCCAGGCTACGACTCGGGCGCGATCACCGGGGCTCGGCGGACGAACCGGTGTCGGGACGACGCCGTAGACTGCCCTCGTGACTGTGCCGACCCCCTACGAAGATCTCTTGCGACTCGTCCTCGAGACCGGTGCCGAGAAGAACGACCGTACCGGGACGGGCACGCGGAGCCTGTTCGGTCACCAGATGCGCTTCGATCTCTCCGAGGGCTTTCCGCTCGTCACCACCAAGAAGGTGCATCTGAAGTCCATCGTCTACGAGTTGCTGTGGTTCCTGCGCGGCGACTCCAACGTCCAGTGGCTCCGCGACCACGGCGTGACGATCTGGGACGAGTGGGCGCAGCCGGACGGCGATCTCGGTCCCGTCTACGGGGTCCAGTGGCGTTCGTGGCCGACTCCCGACGGACGGCACATCGACCAGATCTCGCAGGTGCTCGAGACGCTGCGCAGCAATCCCGACTCGCGCCGGATGATCGTCTCCGCGTGGAACGTCGCCGACCTGGACAAGATGGCGCTGATGCCGTGCCACGCGTTCTTCCAGTTCTACGTCGCCGACGGCAAGCTCAGCTGCCAGCTGTACCAGCGCAGCGCCGACCTCTTCCTCGGGGTGCCGTTCAACATCGCCAGCTACGCGCTGCTCACCCACATGGTGGCGCAGCAGGTCGGGCTCGAGCCCGGCGAGTTCATCTGGACCGGCGGCGACTGCCACATCTACTCCAATCACATCGAGCAGGTCACCGAGCAGCTCACGCGCGCGCCGTACCCGTACCCGACCTTGCAGTTGCAGCGCCGGGACTCGCTCTTCGACTACACCTTCGACGACGTGAAGATCGTCGGCTACCGGCACCATCCGGCGATCAAGGCGCCCGTGGCCGTCTGATGGGTGAGATCAGCCTGATCTGGGCACAGGCCCGCAACGGCGTCATCGGGCGCGACAACACGATTCCCTGGCACATCCCGGAAGACCTGGCGTTCTTCAAGGACGCCACGATGGGCAAGCCGGTGGTCATGGGGCGTCTCACGTGGGATTCGCTGCCGCCGAAGTTCCGGCCGCTCCCGGGCCGCCGCAACGTGGTCGTCACCCGCGACCCGGAATGGTCGGCCGACGGTGCTCACGCCGCATCCGGTCTCGACGAGGCGTTCCGGCTCGCGGGCGACGGCGATGTCGTGGTCATAGGTGGCGGCCAGATCTACGCGCAGGCGATGCCGCGAGCGACCCGTCTGCTGGTCACCGAGGTGGACCTCGACATCGACGGGGACGCGACGGCTCCGGAGATCGGGCCCGAATGGTCGGCGACCGAGACCGGAGAGTGGCGGTCGTCGGCGAAGGGGATCAGGTTTCGCTGGGTCCGGTATTCGCGAAGCTGAGTGTCGTGTCGGTGAGTACGCCATACTGCGCTACATGGACAAGCTCTCCCTGACCGCGCTGGCCCGGCAGCAGCTGAAACTGGCGGCGACGTCGAGCAGTGGCCGTAGTTCGCAGACGGTTTTCGGCGGGCACGCCAAGCATCTGCGGCAGACCATGGTGGCGCTGCTGGCCGGGCACGAACTCGGTGAGCACGACAGCCCCGGCGAGGCGACCCTGCAGATCCTTCAGGGGCAACTCCAGCTGGTCGCCGGCGACGACCTGTGGAAAGGGTCGGCGGGGGATCTGATCGTCATTCCACCGGCGCGGCACAGCGTCCGGGCCATCGAGGACGTCGCGTTTCTTCTCACGGTCGTGAAGTAGCGGGCGCGTCGCTCGTGTAGCCGCGATAGCCTCCCACGCGATCCGCCGCTCTCGGCGCGGATCGTCCTCCACTCGCTGGGGAACATCGAAAATCATGGTCGCGCGGTCTATTTCGTCATA
Organism: Rhodococcus sp. BL-253-APC-6A1W; assembly: GCF_012843405.1. Lineage (NCBI taxonomy): Bacteria > Bacillati > Actinomycetota > Actinomycetes > Mycobacteriales > Nocardiaceae > Rhodococcus > Rhodococcus sp. BL-253-APC-6A1W. Next base: position 7,676 of record NZ_JABAFB010000006.1, on the reverse strand, counting down.
AGCGGGCCACGAAGGCAGTGGTTCGCCGTGCCTCGCGAAATGTGTCCACTGCCGCTGTACCGATGCCGCGACGGTGCGCAGCCCGCGCCGTCCGCCCGCGGTGGTGAGGATCCGGCCGATCGGCTCGTCGGCCTGATCGAACACTGCCAGCAGATCGACCGCGTGCGTCGCGTCGAACCCGGTCCACTTGAGGAGACGCGGCGCGTAGTCGAACCGGTACATGTACGTCGGTGCGAAGCGTGCGTGCGCCTGTGCGATCTGGAGTGCGGGATACCAGAACGTGAAGTCGCCGCCGAGATCGATTGCGGCCTTCTCGTCCGGATATCCGGGGTACGCCGCGGTCACCCGGCTCTTCGCGTCCGGGTCGGTCGCAGCGAACATGCGGTCGATGCGGTCGGGACTGGTAGGCAGGCCGTCGAGGAACTTCGGGAACAGCGCGCCTTCCCGGTCGTTGGTGCCGATGACGAGGGGGACCGGATGAGCCGCTCCGGTCTCGAACGCATCGAGCGGAGCGATCGGGACGACATCGCCGTCGACAACCGGCCCGAACGGGTGGAGGCCGGGAGTGTCCCTCAGAGTGTGGGCGCCCAGACGCGCACCCGCGCGTCCCAGGTCCGCGGGAGAACCCCCGGTAAGTGCCGCGACAGCCGATTCCGAGTCGGCGCCGAGCAGTTCGAGGAACACGCGACTCCACCGGGCGGAGTTGTCGGCGGTGTTCACCAGGTTCGGGGCGGGACTCTGCGCGATCGCCCCGGAGAAAAGCCCGCGCGCCGCGGGCGTCGCGAGCAGCGTCGTGACCGAGGTACCCCCGGCCGATTCACCGAAGATCGTCACGTTGCCCGGATCGCCGCCGAAAGCAGCGATATTGCGCTGCACCCACTCGAGGGCCGCGACCTGGTCCCGGAGACCCAGATTGGAGTCGAATTGTGTGGTGCCGTCGGAGAACTCGCGGAAATCGAGATATCCGAGCGCGCCGAGCCGGTAGTTGACCGACACGTACACCACATCGCCGCGCCGTACGAGCGACTCACCCCCGTACAGGGAGAGGGCAGTGGTGCCGAGAGTGAATGCGCCGCCGTGGATGAACACCATCACCGGCCGCGGACTGTGCACCCGGCCCGCGGGCGCAAGGACGTTGAGCGTGAGACAGTCCTCGGCGGGGCGCACCCGGACGCCGCGGCGTCCCGTGGCGACTCCTCGCGGGTGCTGGGATGCCGCATTGCCGAACTGCGTGGCGTCCCGCTCGCCCGTCCAGGGTTCGACGGGCTGGGGAGCGCGCAGGCGCAGCGCGCCCACGGGTGGTGCCGCGTAGGGAATGCCGCGCCACGTGAGCAGGTCGCCGGTTCGGACACCGCGAACAGCGCCGTCCGCATATGTGACGAGGGTCTCGGACGTCATTCTTGGCACTGTACGGGACGAGTCACCACGATCGGCGAGTCCCGCGCAGGGGCGTCACAGTTGCGGGCGCAGCACGTCGTACGCCCACGCCGCCAGGGTCGTCGGCGTCGTGGACCGTATCGAGCGTGATTGTTCCGGAACGAATCCGTCGCGGAGGCCGGTGGACATGCCCGTCATCGCGTCGACCTGCGCGTCGGACAGGCCGGCGGCCTGTAACCCCCGGCGCATCTCGTCGTCGGCGATCTGTTCGGCGCGCAGCGGCAGGTCCGTCGCAGCGGAGACGATCTCCGCGACCTGTGTCCACGTGAGATCGGACGGCCCGTGGACGGCCTGCACGTGACGGCCGCTCCACTCGGTCGAGAGCAGTCGTGTGGCCGCGACCTCGGCGATGTCGCGGGGCGCGACCCACGGCATCGGATGGTCGACCGGCACGATCACCTGCACGGTGCCGGAGGCGATCATGTCGAGTTGGTACTCCAGGTTGCTGAAGAAGTACCCGCACCGCAGGTGCGTGACGTCGGCATCCGTGTCGTCCAGTGCGAGTTCGGTGGCGGCCAGGCCGTCGATTTCGCCTGCGCCGCGGCGCTTCTCGGCCCCGACGCTGCTCTGGAAGACCACCCGCCCGATGCCGTTTTTCGTGACCGCCCGGGCGATACTCGTGGCTGCGCGGCGGTACTCGGCGAGAGGGTCGTCGCCGGAAGCTGGCGGGTCCACCCAGTAGATCGTGTCGACCCCGGCGGTTGCCTCGACGACCGCATCCGAATCGAACTGGTCGACTGCGACGGTGTCGACCTCCGCACGCAGCCGAGCAGGCAGCTTCTCGGGACGGCGCGCCAGGACCAAGGGGCGCACCCCGGCACGGACCAGGATGGGAACGAGATGGCGGCCGACGTGTCCGGTGGGAGTAGTGACGGCGATACGCATGTATGGATCTCCTCTCGTCGAGTGCTCCGGCGTCACCGTATCGAGAGATACGGCCCGATCCTGTCCGCCATTTCGGTCACCATGGATTTCATGACGAGCGACCCGACGACACGCGCGCTCGAACTCCTGTCGGTTCTCCAGCGGGGAGGGGAGTGGACGGCAGCCGTGCTCGCCGCGCGCCTGGGGGTCAGCACACGTACGGTCCGCCGCGATGTCGAGCGGCTGCGCCGTCTGGGGTATCGGGTGGACAGCCGGCCCGGCCCGTCGAGTGCGTACCGGCTCAGGGCAGGCCGGTCCGTCCCGCCGCTGCTCTTCACCGCCGACGAGGTCGCGATCCTGGTCGCCGGAGTGCGGCTGATCGCGCCTCGCCTCGCGAGCGCGGAGAGTGCGGGCGGCGCGGACAGGGCGGACGATGCGGACAGTGCACTGGCGAAACTCGAGAACGTACTCTCGCCGGTGCTGCGGCAACGTGCCCACGCGATGGACCTCGCCACCGAGGTGCTCGACGACGCGCACGGCGTCAGCGTGCAGGTGGTCGGGGCGCTGGCCGATGCGGTCGCGGAGTCCGGACGGGTCCGCTTCGGCTACCGCGACCGCAACGATGCAGCGTCCGTCCGGACGGTGGATCCGTATCGCCATGTATATCGGGCCGGCCACTGGTATCTCGTCGGGTTCGATCTCGACAGAGACGAGTGGCGCACCTACCGCATGGACCGGATCGGCTCCGTGGAACGTATCCCCGGCACGTATCGTCGGCGCGACCTGCCCGGCGAGTCGCTCGGCCGCTGGTTCGACACCGACTTCGGGAGAGGCCGGGACTCGAGGCACCAGGACGCGGGCCACCGGGACCCGGGTCACCAGTAGGTGGCGTGCAGACCTCTCTCGGCGAGTTCTGCGTCGATGAACGCGCGCAGCGTCCGGGTGTCGGGGAATCGATCTTCGTCGAGGGCGACGAGCGCGAGCGTGTATCGATCGTCCCGGCTGCACAGGTAGGTCGACAGGCGTGTCGAGGTCGTGGCGTCCCTCGTGCCGAGGCCGGGATGCATGGCGCGCATCGCCACCCCGGCGGTGCGGTGCGGACCGAACGCATCGAGCACGGCCGGGACGCGACCGATATTGGAGCACAGCATGTCTCGCTCGCCGGCGCCTCTGGCGAGGCGGGCCGCGACACGGTCGGGTACGAGTTGCACGATCTCTGCGGGGATACCGTGCGGCGCGCCCTCGCGAGGCTGCCGGTACGCGTGCGTGGCCTTGGTCCTGATCGTCGCCACCGTGTCGTCCGCGTCGACGGTGATACCCGTCATCGATACCCCGTTGGAGGTGGTGCCGGAACCGCGGTCGTCCACAGGAATGGAGATCTTCAGTGGGAAGGGGATGCCTGCGCGGCGGGCGATCCCGGTCGCGATCGCCAGCATCAGCGAATTCGCGGTGCCCTCTCCGATGCCGGCAGCGGCGTCCCACTCGTCGCTCGGCACGTCGATCAGGGCGGTACGGGGACGCAACCGCACCGACAGCGGGACCGGCGGTTTTTCACGCGGACCGGAACGGCGCACGCCCCGGAGACCGCGCGCGACCGTACGGACGACATGCAGCGCGTCGCGGACGTCGGAGGTGTGGGACTCGTCGGGTGGCTCGGCGTGACCGGCGAGAGCCTCGGCCACAGCATCGATCAGTCCCCGCGCGTCGGTCAGTACGTGGGAGCAGACGAGGGAGACGAGAGTGCCGCCGGCGGCGAGATGTGCTGCGACCAGTGACCACCCGGGTCCGTGTTCGGGATCGAGGTCGACTTCGGTCTGGGCATCGGCCCATTCGAGGATCGCGTCGTCCGCCACTTTCTCCGCGGGGTAGCGCAGCGGGTACGAGTGCGTGCTCGCGACGAATCGGGGGCGGGCGCCGGGTATGCGGGGCCGAACAACCCGGCGGCCGAGGGGGCCTTGCGACAACGCGTCGTGCAGGGAGATGAGGAGGGGAGCGTGCACGGTGTCGTCGGTGCGCCACAGTCCCTGCATCACCGACGGAAGCCCGGAACCGCGGTGTCGGTGCAGGAACATTTCGTCCACCACGCTCAATCGACTCATGCGTTAGACCGTAGCCCGGACCGCGGGCGGAAAGCCTGTTGACCAAAGGTTTGAACCGGGGTTCAATTCTTGGTATGCCGTACCGGCGGACCCCCGCGGTCCAACAACGTCTCGACGACCAGCGCGACGCGATTGCGGCCGCAGCGGTGGCGCTCGTCGCCGAACGCGGATATCGGGAGATGTCGATCGCGGCCGTCGCCGAACGCGCCGGAGTCGCGACCGGCAGCGTCTACCGGCATTTTGCCGACAAGTCGGATCTGATGGTGCAGATCTTCCGGGACCTGTGCGGCCGAGAAGTCGAGGCCGTCGTGTCGGCGGCCGCGACGGGATCGGCGGCCGGGCGGATCTCGGCCGTCGTGGAAACCTTCGCGTTCCGGGCGCTGCGCAATCCCGTGCTGGCCTACGCCCTGCTCGCGGAACCCGTCGACGCGGCTGTGGACGCCGAGCGACTGGTGCTGCGCAGAGCGTTCGCCGCCGCATTCGCCGGCGCGATCCGGTACGGCATCACCACGGGCGAATTCGCAGACCAGGACCCGGATCTCGCTGCCACCGCTCTCGTCGGAGCGGTCGGGGAGGTACTCACCGGACCCTTGCGGGCCGGTGCGGCTTCGGCAGACACGGTGCCTGCCCTCGTGGCATTGTCCCTTCGCGCGTTAGGAGCGCCCTCATGACATTTCCCGCGACGCACATCGTGTCCAACCAGGCGCCCGACCTCGTGCCCTACAGCGCTGCGGACGATCGCGCATTGATCGAAGGACTGCACCGCGAAGGCGGAAGCTGGGCAGAGGACGAGGTACACGAACTCGGGGCGCTCGCGGGAGGGGCCCGGGCACAGGAGTGGGGCAGGCTCGCCAACGAATATCCGCCCGTCCTGCGCACCCACGACCGGTACGGCAACCGCATCGACGAGGTCGAGTTCCACCCGCATTGGCACGACCTGATGACGGTCGCGGTCGAACACGGACTGCACGGTGCGCCGTGGCGCGACCCGCGCCCAGGAGCGCACGTGGCCCGGGCCGCCAAGTTCTACGTGTGGGGTCAGGCCGACGCCGGCCACATGTGCCCCATTTCGATGACGTACGCGGCGATTCCGGCGCTCCGCCACAATCCGGCACTCGCGGCGGAATACGAACCGCTATTGGCGGCGCCGCACTACGACTTCGGTCTGCGGACACCGGCGAGCAAACGCGGTCTCATCGCCGGGATGTCGATGACCGAGAAGCAGGGCGGCTCCGACGTCCGCGCCAACACCACCACCGCGACACAGAACGCCGACGGCACGTACACGATCGTCGGGCACAAATGGTTCACGTCCGCGCCGATGTCCGACGTGTTCCTGACCCTCGCGAACACCGGCGCCGGGCCCACGTGTTTCCTCCTGCCGCGCGTCCTGCCCGACGGCGCCCGCAACCGCATCCGGATCCAGCGGCTGAAGGACAAACTGGGGAACAAATCCAACGCGTCGTCGGAGATCGAGTACGAGGGCGCCGTGGGATGGATCGTCGGACCCGAGGGACGCGGTGTCTCCACGATCATCGACATGGTCAACATGACTCGGCTCGACTGCGTGATCGGGTCCGCGACGGGGATGCGGATGGCAACACTCCGCGCGGTCCACCACGCACGGCACCGCGCGGCATTCGGTGCGCTCCTCGTCGACCAACCACTCATGCGCAACGTTCTCGCCGATCTCGTCGTCGAGTCCGAGGCGTCGACCACCATGATGATGCGGCTCGCCGGCGCGACCGACCGCGCGCAGGGCGACCCGCAGGAAGCGGCGCTGCGGCGGATCGCACTGGCGGTCACCAAATACTGGGTGTGCAAGCGGGCGCCCGCCCACGCCGCGGAAGCGCTCGAATGCCTCGGTGGCAACGGCTACGCCGAAGAGTCCGGGATGCCGAGGCTCTACCGCGAAGCACCGCTGATGTCGATCTGGGAGGGTTCCGGGAACGTCGCTGCTCTCGATGCGCTGCGCGCCATGGTCAAGCAACCCGACACCGTCGAGGCCTTCTTCACCGAGGTGCAGCGTGCGCAGGGCGCGGATTCGCGGTTGGACCACGCCATCACCCGCGTGGGCAAGGAACTCGCAGACCTGGAGAACATCGAATACCGCGCCCGGCGGATCGTGGAACTGATGGCGCTCGTTCTGCAGGGCGCCCAGCTCGTGCGGCACGGCCACCACGCCGTTGCCGACGCGTTCTGCGCGAGCAGGCTCGACGACGACTGGGGGATCGCCATGGGTACGTTGCCCACCGGGGTGGACACCGAGGCGATCTTGACCCGCATCTGAGACGGGCTGCCGCGGAGAGCCCCGGGCATACTGGAAAGGGTCGGTGAATCCCGCACACGAGGGGAGACCGCCATGATCGACACGAGCCGGTGGCGGGGGTTCGGGCGGCACGTCGTGCTCGCGGTGACCGAACCCCGTGCGCTGGGGCAGGCCGAGGAGATCGTGCGCTCGACGATCGACGTGTCCGAGGCAGCGTGTGATCTCCGGCGCGGTGATGCAGAACTGCACGCCGTCAATCTCGGGCAAGGCGTCCCCGTGCGGGTGAGCCCGCGCCTGTCCACGCTGCTCGAGTCCGCCCTGCGGGCTGCCCGGATGACCGACGGTGCCGTCACGCCGGTCGACAACCGCCTCGACACCGAGTCGATTCCCCCGGTCCACCCGGTGCCCAGCTACCTCGACGTCCGGATCGAGGGCGACACCGTTCACGCGCCGTGGGGCGCGGGTCTCGACCTCGAGGAGACGGCGCGCGCCGATACCGCCGACTACGGGGCGGCACTCGCCGCGGAGGGGCTCGACTGCGGCGTGCTGGTGCGTATCGGCGACACGGCGGCCACCGCGGGCGCGCGCCCGGACGGCGGATGGCAGGTGGCGTTGCCCGGCCGGAACGACATCGACTTGCCCGCAGGCACCGCGATCGCCTCGCGTAGGGCAGGGGACCGGGCCGACGACCGGTGGCGCGTCGTCACGGTGGTCGCGCCCGATGCGGTCTGGGCCGACGCCGCGGCGCAGACGGCTCTGCACTGCGAGGTCGGTGCGATCGCGTGGCTCGAGCAGTACGAACTCGCGGCGCGGCTCGTCGACCGCCGGGGGCGGGTACACACCACGGCCGCGTGGCCGGATTCTCGCGCTGCATAACGGTTTCGGGCGTCGGGGAGAGATGTCAGTCCGAGTCGCGCATTCGGCGGTACGTGCGGATCAGGTTGTCCGTAGACGCATCACCCGACTCCGGCTCACCCACACCCCCCAACACCGGCGCCAACACCGAC